>JAXSPD010000013.1:0-36255 GCA_037926845.1 Candidatus Pampinifervens yunnanense
ATAACCTTAGGTGACCTGCTTAGAAGAGGGGATATGTTATAATACAAACTCTACTAAACCCACGGAGGCTATAAGATGGCAGTTCCAAAGAGAAAGACCTCAAAGTGGAGAAGAGACCAAAGGAGATCGCAGAACTTTTTTGCAAAGCTGAGTTCCTTGTCCCTTGCTACCTGCCCTAACTGTGGCGAGCTTATGATGCCACACAGAGCTTGCCCATACTGTGGATACTACAAGGGAAGGGAAATCCTTAAGACTTCATGACAAAAATAGCAGTTGACTGTATGGGAGGGGACTACGCCCCTGAGGAGATAGTAAAGGGGTGTGTTCTTGCCTATAGGGAGCTTGGCTTTGAAAGCGTGCTGGTGGGGGACGAAGAAAAAATAAGACAGGTGCTAAAAAGGGAAAAGTTTGAGGGATTGGAGGTAGTGCATGCACCAGATGTGGTGCAAATGCAAGAGGCACCCTCCAACGTGCTTAGAAAAAAAAGCTCCTCCCTGTATGTGGCAGGCATGTTGGTGAGGGAAGGCAAGGCGGATGGTCTTGTCTCTGCGGGAAACACGGGTGCGGTGCTAACGGTTGGCAAGTTTGTAATAGGCTCTATTCCTGACCTTGAAAGACCTGCCATAGCGGTTGCCTTGCCTAATCCAAAAGGTAAAACGGTTCTCATTGACGTGGGAGCAAACGTAGATTGTAAACCCGCTCACTTACTCCACTTTGCGGTCATAGGGCATACCTACGCAGAGGAGATATTGGGTATAAAAAGTCCAAAGGTCGGTATTCTCAGTATAGGCGAAGAGGAAGGCAAAGGCAACGAGCTTGTAAAGGAGACATACCCCCTTTTGAAGGCTAGCAAGCTTAACTTCCTTGGAAATGCAGAAGGAAGAGACATATACGCAGGAACCTTTGATGTGATAGTGTGTGATGGTTTTGTGGGTAATGTAATACTCAAAGCCAGTGAGAGCTTGGGCTTTGCAGTCCTTCAGATGATAAAGGAAGAGGTGCAAAAGAGCTTTTTGGCAAAGCTGGGAGCCCTTCTTATGAAACCAGCCCTTAATAACTTTAAGAAAAAGGCGGACTTTGCGGAGTATGGGGGTATTCCCCTTTTGGGAGCAAAAAAGCCCGTAATCATAACCCACGGAAGGGCAAACGCAAAGGCAATAAAGAATGCCATAAAGGTTGCCAATGAGTTTTTAACCCATCACTTCAACGAAAGGCTTTCAGAAAACCTAAAAAGACTCCTCTCACAAGAGGTAAGGGTCTGATGGGCATAACCATAAAAGGCATAGGCTGTTATACTCCTCAGGAGGTGCTTACCAACTTCGACCTTGAGAAGATGGTAGATACCTCTGACGACTGGATTATCACAAGAACGGGGATAAAGGAAAGGCGTATAGCAAAAGAAGAAAGCCTTTTGGATATGGCTTACAGGGCCAGTGTTCAGGCTCTTGCCAAGGCTGGCACAGGTCCTGAGGAGCTGGATGTTATTATCCTCGCAACCCTCACCCCAGACCTTGGTTTTCCCGCCAGCGCCTGCCTTCTTCAGGCAAGACTTGGTGCAAACAGGGCTTACGCCTTTGATATCTCCGCCGCTTGCAGTGGCTTTCTGTATGGTCTTGAGATAGCCAGCTCCATGCTCTCCTCTGGGAAGGCTAAAAGGGTGCTTCTTGTAGGTGCGGAGAAACTTTCTCAAATAGTGGACTGGACAGATCGCTCCACCTGTGTTCTCTTTGGGGATGGTGCAGGGGCAGTGGTGCTTAGCTCCGAGGGCGAGGGTGAGCTTCTCTCCTCGGTGATGCGCTCCGACGGCAACTACTGGGAGATTCTCTATGCGGACAGATGCGGATACATAAAGATGAAGGGAAAGGAGCTCTTTAAACTGGCAGTGCGTGCCATGGCAGATGTTTGTGAAGAGGCTCTTCAAAAAGCGGGCATCTCTATAGAAGAGGTGGACCTCCTTGTCCCCCATCAGGCAAACATAAGGATAATGCAGGCTCTTGCAGAGAGGCTTGGCATACCTATGGAAAGGGTCTATTCCAACATACACAAATACGGAAACACAAGCGCCGCTTCCATTCCAATAGCCCTCTGCGAAGCTCAAAGGGAAGGGAGGCTCAAAAGGGGCCACCTTGTGCTTTTGACCGCCATGGGTGGTGGGCTTACATGGGGAGCAAGCCTTTTGAAGATATAAACATATTATTATAAAAACATTTCCTTCAGTTTATAAAAAGTTTATACCGCGACTCCATAATAATAACCATAACCAAAAATGGAGGTAGCCTTATGATTAACAGGAGGCAATTGCTAGGTTCCTTTGCCCTTGGGGCGGGTGGCCTCTTACTGCCCAAGTATGTGCTTGGAGCTGTAAGCCCTGACCTCTTGGGAACGGCCGTAAAAGACATGCCAGAGGGAGTGCTTGAGGAGCAAGTCCTTGAGGCTCTGCCCGGCAAAAAGCCTCTCATAAAGAAGACCTATAGACCACCCAACTACGAAACACCGGTAACCTACTTTAAAGAAATCTTCACGCCCAACGATGTTTTCTTTGTTAGATACCACCTTTCCAACATACCAGAGGTTGATGCAAGAAGTTGGAGGCTAAGGATAGGCGGCGATGCAGTGGAAAGGACCTACGAGCTTACTCTTGATGACCTAAAGACAAAGTTTGAGCAGGTTGAAGTGGTTGCCCTGTGTATGTGTTCAGGCAATAGAAGGGGTCTCATGAAACCGCATGTGCCCGGTGTGCAATGGGGATATGGCGCAATGGGCAATGCTAGGTGGAAAGGTGTTAGGCTAAAAGATATACTCAACAGGGCGGGACTAAAGGCTAACGCCCTTGAAGTAGTTGTTGATGGTGCGGACACAGGCGTTGCAGAGAAAACGCCCGACTTTATAAAGAGCATACCAGTATGGAAGGCCCTAGATGAAAATACCATAATAGCCTATGAAATGAACGGTGAACCTCTACCCCATTGGAACGGGTTTCCCGCAAGGCTTGTGGTCCCTGGCTGGACAGCCACCTATTGGATGAAGCACATAGTGAGCATAGAGGTAGTATCCACACCCTATAAGGATTTCTGGATGAGCACTGCTTACAGAGTGCCTTTGGGCAAGTTTCCTATGAGAGACAGGTTCATCTCTCAAGAAACCAATGTAAACACACCCATAACAGAAATTATGGTTAACTCCCTTATAACAAACATAAAGGATGGTCAAACCTTTAGGTTCGGACAGCCCGTTGAAGTTAAAGGTATAGCATGGGACGGAGGCTATATAATAAAGCAGGTTGAGGTTTCTGTGGACGGTGGCAAAACATGGCATGATGCGGAGCTTGGTAAGGATTATGGAAGGTTCTCCTGGAGGCAGTGGTCTTATACCTTTAGACCTACGAGAAGGGGTGAATATACCATCATGGTAAAAGCCACAAATAGCATAGGACAGACCCAAACTTTTGAACTTATATGGAACCCCGGAGGCTACCACCACAATGTGGTTCAGAAAGTATCTATAAAAGTCCTTTAGGAGGTAAGCTATGAAAAGGTTAATGCTTTTCCTTTTGGCTGTGCCCCTTCTAAGCCTAGCCCTTGAAGAGAGGGTAAAGCTGAAGGAAGGTCCGAACAAAGATCTCGTGGAAGCCAACTGCATGGTTTGCCACAGCCTAGACTATATACAGATGAACTCCCCCTTCCTAGACAAAAAGGGTTGGGAGGCAGAAGTTAACAAAATGATAAAGGCTTATGGGGCACCAGTAAGGCAAGAAGATGTGCCTAAGATAGTGGAGTATCTAAATAAATACTATGGCAAAAAGGAATAGGATTGAGTTAAACTAAGAGAGTGCTTTACCATGTGGTTGTAGTGGGCGGTGGCCCTGCTGGGGCCTCTGCTGCATACCATCTTTCCAAGAAGGGTTTCAGGGTTATTATACTTGAGAAGGAGAAGCTTCCCAGGTTCAAACTTTGTGCAGGTTGCATATCCGTAAGAACACAAAAGTTGCTGCCCGAAGGATACGAAAGGCTTCTTTTAAACACTATAACCGCCGGAAGGCTTGCCTTTAAAGACTTTGCAGAAACAAGGTTAGAAGCTGATGGAGTCGTAGCCTGGATAGTGGACAGAGGACCCTTTGACCACTTTCTCCTCATAAAAGCTCTAGAAACAGGTGCAGAGCTTATGCATTCTGAATTCCTGGGTCTAGATAAGCAAGGTGGCAAATATAAGGTTTATACCTCGCATGGCGCTATTATTACAGACCATGTTGTGGGTGCGGACGGCTTTTACTCAAAGGTGGCAAAAGTGCTAGGATACAAAAAAAGAAAGTTTTTTAGAAGTCTTGAGATATTTACAGAGGGAGATATGAGAGAGGAAGTGCTTATAGAAATAGGGCATGTTTCAAGGGGCTACCTATGGACCTTTCCTCATGGAGAGGGTGTAAGCCTTGGAATTGCAAGCACTGGCAAAGAAGATTTATTCAAAATCCTCATGGAATATGCCCAAAAAAGAGGTATGAAATTCCACAGGCCCAAGGGTTGGCACATCCCTTTTATAGAAAGGGAACATGACTTGCATGTGGGAGAAGACAGAGTTCTGCTAGTTGGGGATGCTGCCAACATGACAGACCCTCTCTTGGGTGAGGGAATATACTATGCCCTATGGGGAGGAAGGCTTCTTGCGGATGCCATAGTTAAAAATCCTTCATCGCCCGTAAGGAGCTACAGGATAATCCTAAAACCACTTTTGCAGGAACTTATCTATGCAGGCAGGATAGCAAGGCTTGCCTATTCCTTTCAAAGTATAGCCTATAGGATGGGTAAGGACTTTGCACTGAGGAGTTTTTATCAGCTTCTGACGGGAGAAAAAACTTACAAGAGCCTATACTGGAGTGGACTACCGAGTTTTCTAAAACACTTGACCTTTAGATGGCTCAGAGGTATAATTGGGTTCCATGAGGGGAGTAGTAGGGGCCATACTTCTGACCATAGGATTGTCTCTGGCAAACACTGATGGAGTTGTGCTTACCGCTTTGACCTATATGGAAAGACCCTACCAGTTTGGTGCCAACGAACTCTACAGAATGGACTGCTCTGCCTTTGTGCAGAGGGTCTTTGAAGTAAACGGCATAAAGCTACCAAGAAGCACATCAGAGCAAGCACATGCAGGTGTGCAGGTGGAACTTGAGGATATAAAACCAGGAGACCTTCTCTTCTTTACCACATATAGACCAGGACCATCCCATGTGGGTATATACATAGGGAACGGTAAGTTTGTGCACGCTAGTGAAAGGACCGGTATAACCATAAGTAGGATAGATGAACCTTACTGGCGCAAGCGATTTCTTTTTGCCAGAAGAGTGGAGCACTCCAACAAAGCCTATGCAGGAATAGAAAGGCAAAAGGCAACTTCCAGCAAAGTCTCCCAGCGTGATGAGATTGGAGAGCTTATCTTCATACTTTCTAACCGTTAACATACCTCTTTATTAGACGCTCCCAATTCTGCAAGGAGTTGAGATGGGCGTAGATGAGCCTCATGTATCCCCTTTTTGAAAGCACCCTTAGAGTATCCACAGAAAGCTCAAGGAGCCTCTCTTCGTCCACCATGTTAAAGGACACCTCAACACCTCCATAGCTTACCCTACCCCCAACCACCAACCCAAGGTCAAAAAGCAAGTCAAGGAACTCTTCCGTCTGAGCCTTCCCCTCCTCAAGTCTAAGGGAGTAGATATAAAAATCCCGCTCAAAGCGGGGGTTTACAAACTGACCTTCCCAGAGAGATTCCCCTTCCACCTCGGAAAAGCCAGGGCAGGTAAGGTCAAGAGCGAGATAGCCACACTTTATAAAAAAGGGATACTGTCTGCAGGTGTAGGGTTTCTCCCCCTCTAAAAGACAGCCTACACCATCTTTGAGATATATACATCCCTTATTATCCTCCCTTAATCTAAAGTATGCACAAAGAAGCCTTTGCTCTTTTCCTCCTTCGTCAACCTCGATGTTTATAACCACAGGAAAGTGTCTTGAGAGGGAAAGCACCTCTTCAAGGACCACAAAGGTTCTGTCGGGAATAAGACAACAGCTTTGAGGACAGTTGCCTTTGAGGCATTGCCACCTTAGGTTTTTGTGCTCCTCTGGGTCAAGGAGTATAGTGTTGGAAAAGAGCTTCATCCGCCCATTATCTCCTTCTCCTTTGCCTCCGCAAGCTGATTTATCTCCTCTATGTATCTGTCTGTGAGCTTTTGCAGTCTCTCCAAAGCCCTCTTTATCTCATCCTCAGAGACGCCCTCAAGCTCTTCTATCATGTCCTTTGCATCCCGTCTTATGTTTCTTACTGCCACCCTTGCCTCCTCCGCCATTTTATGGAGCATCCTTACAAGCTCCTTTCTTCTTTCTTGTGTGAGAGGTGGTAGGGTTATCCTTAGCACATTGCCTTGTCTTTGAGGTGTAAGGTTTAAGTTTTCCATTATTGCCTTTTCCACACCCGAGACTGCATTGGCATCCCAAAGCTGGATGGTTAGCTGGTTTACATCGCTTACGCTTATACTTCCAAGCTGTTTAAGAGGAACCTTTGAACCATAATATTCTACCTTTAGCTCTTCCACAAGGGATGTGCTTGCCCTGCCCGTCCTTAGCCCTGCAATTTCGTTCTTAAAGTAGTTTACCGCCTTTTTCATATCCTCTTCCGCACTTTTAAAAATATCCTCTATCATGGCTGTCCTCCTTGTGTGTATGTTTGTATTCTTCTGTTTGCAAGCTCCACATATTCAGGGTTTATCTCGTAGCCAATGTAATATCTATCGCACATCAAACTTGCTATAGCGGTTTGACCACTACCCATAAAGGGGTCAAGCACTATATCATGTTTAAAGGTATACAACTGAATTAGCCTATAGGGAAGCTCTATTGGGAAAACTGCTGGATGTCCCACCTTCTTAGCACTTTCGCTTTTCATATACCACACGCTTTTCGTAAAAGTCAAGAACTCCTCTCTGCTTATAGTGCTTTGCCCCGTGCTTTTTCTTTCAAAACTGCCCTTTGAGAAGACAAGAATGTATTCATGCTCGTCCCTTATTACCGGATTCTTTGCACTAAGCCAAGTTCCCCATGCGGTTGATGGTGCACCACCACCAGATTTTACCCATATTATTTCACCTCTCATTAAAAAACCCAACTCAAGCATGTCCTGAATTATAAAGGCATGAAGTGGAATGTAGGGCTTTCTGCCAAGATTAGCCACATTTATGCATGCCCTCCCACCAGGAACAAGAACTCTATATACTTCTTTCCAAACCCTTTTAAGAAATTCTCTGTATTCTGTAAAACTCATATCCATATCGTATTCTTTGCCCACGTTGTATGGAGGTGAAGTTATCATAAGATGAAGGCTATTGTCAGGAATTTCTGACATATCTTCTGAGGATTTGCAAAGGATAGTATTTTTGAGGTTGTCAGGAAATGGGACTTCTTTCTGGTCCTTTTGGACCTCCACGGGTATAAATTCAGAATATAGCCTTCTGCGATAAAAATCCGAAGAGTCGTGAGCTACTCTCCCATTGCTTCCAAACCTGCTTGTTTTTGTTTTCATGCTACCTCACCAAAGACCCAACCCTTTCACCCATTACAGCCCTCAGCAGATTTCCTGGCTTTTTTATGTTAAGCACCAATATGGGTAGCCTGTTTTCCTTGCAGAGGGTCATGGCAGTGTAGTCCATAACCCTAATACCCATGTTTATAGCTTCAAGATAGGCTATTTCTTGGATAAACTCTGCATTGGGATTTTTAAGTGGGTCATCGGTGTATATGCCGTCTACCTTTGTAGCCTTTATAAGAAGGTCCGCACCTATCTCTATGGCTCTGAGAGCTCCTGCGGTGTCTGTGGAGAAAAAGGGGTTTCCCGTGCCTGCGGCAAATATCACCACACGACCCTTTTCCAAGTGCCTTATGGCTCTTCTTCTTATGTAGGGCTCTGCCACTTGTCTCATCTCTATGGCGGACAGGACCCTTGTGGGAAGCTGAGCTAACCTCTCAAGGGCAGACTGCAGAGCCAGTGCGTTTATGACCGTTGCCAGCATGCCCATGTAGTCCCCTGTTGCCCTGTCAATGCCAATCTCAAGACCCTCCACGCCCCTGAAGATGTTGCCCCCTCCGATTACCACCGCCACCTGAACCCCCATGTCCACAATGCTCTTTATCTCAAGGCTTATGTATTCCAAAAACCGCGGGTCTATGCCAAAGTCTTGTTCTCCAGCAAAGGCTTCACCGGAAAGCTTCAAAAGCACCCTATTATATACAGGCGTGTCCTCCATCAGACACCACCTACTTCAAACCTTGTAAACCTATTTATCTCCACGCCGGTTTGGCTTTCCTTTATATACTGCCCCACCGTCTTCTTCTCTTCCTTTATAAAAGCCTGCTCTAATAGCACCTTTTCTTGGTAGAACTTTTTGAGCCTGCCCTCTACCACCTTTTCTATAATGTTCTCTGGCTTGCCCTCTTGTCTTGCCTGTTCTGTGAGTATTCTCCTTTCCCTTTCAAGGGCTTCGGGGTCAACGCTTTCTATACTTACAAATTCTGGCTTCATAGCGGCTATCTGAAGGGCTACATCCTGGACCACCCTAAGGGTTTGCTCGTCAAGGCTTGGAGCCTTGTAGTCTATAAGCACACCCACCTTTCCTATACCGTGCACATAGGCATGCACAAAGCCCTCCGTGTCGTATCTTACAAACCTTCTGAGCTGTATGTTCTCCCCTATCTTGGCTATGGCGGACCTTATGAGGTCTCCCACGGTGGTGCTTTTGTCTTGGGCGTAGGCTTGAGAGAGTATTTCCTCGCCGGATCCGGCTCTGTTGACGTTCTCGGGCTCAAGGGCTATGTGTTTGGCGATGTTCAGTGCAAGCTCTACAAAGTGTTCGTTCTTTGCCACGAAGTCTGTCTCACAGTTGAGTTCTATAAGCACGCCCCTTTTTCTGTCTTCGGAGACATAGGCGTAAATTATGCCTTCCTTTGTTTCCCTTCCTGCCTTTTTGTCCGCCTTTGCAAGCCCTCTTATCCTGAGTATCTCCTTTGCCTTTTCCATATCGCCACCGGCTTCCTCAAGGGCTTTCTTGCACTCTAACATGCCAGCTCCGGTCATCTCTCTGAGGGTCTTGACCATCTCCGCTGTTATCATCCTTACTCCTCCTCTGCACCTTTGTCTATGTATTCATACTTCTCAGACATCTCCATTGCCTTTTCAAAGAGCACCTTCTCTTCCTCTTCCACCGCGATAACCCTTCTCTTTGGCACTTCAATGGCTGCTTCTCCAAGGCTTTCTCTCCTTTGCTTGCCCTCAAGCACCGCATCGGCGATTTTTGAAGTGAGAAGTTTTATGGACTTTATGGCGTCGTCGTTTCCTGGCACGGGGTAGTCTATCACATCTGGGTCGCAGTTGGAGTCCGCTATGGCTACCACCGTTATGCCCAGCTTCTTTGCCTCTTGGACCGCTATGGCTTCTCTCACCGTGTCCACAACCCAGATAATGCTGGGTAGCCTCTCCATGTTCACTATGCCACCGTAGAGCTTTCTGAGCCTTTCCATCTTTCTCTTTAGCTCCCTTACCTCCTTCTTGGGAAGCACATCAAAGACACCCTCTGCTTCCATCCTCTCAAGGGTGTGGAGCTTGAGAATGCTCTTGCGGACGGTTCTAAAGTTGGTAAGAAGTCCACCCACCCATCTTTCGTTCACATAGGGCACGCCAGCCCTCTCTGCCTCTTCCTTTATCACATCCTTTGCCTGCTTCTTGGTGCCCACAAAGAGCACCTCCGCACCCTGTGCCACGCTGTCTGCCACAAAATGATAAGCCTGCTCAAGGAACACCACCGTCTTGTTGAGGTCCACAATGTGTATGCCGTTGCGGACACCATAAAGATAGGGTGCCATTTTAGGGTTCCATCTACCCTTTGAGTGTCCAAAATGGACACCGGCCTCCAGAAGGTCCCTCATAGAAACTACTGCCATCTTTTCCTCCTTGGGTTTTGCCACCCTTTCCCAGACCCCTTTGGGGCAACCCATTTGGGAAAGGTGCGGTCTTGTGAAAATTATAGCATAAGCTGTTCCCTGCTAAAGCGGTATACCCTCTTACAGAACTTACACACCACCTCCGCAGGACCCTCGCTTAGTATATCTTGGAGCTCCTCCTCTTGCAAAAGCATCAGACTTGAGCGGGCTATCTCCTCACTACAGGGGCAGTAATATTCCACCTCCTTGAGACCTATAAGCCTTGGGTTCATGTTTTTCAGAATATGGAGGGCTATATCTTCTGGTCTTTCGCCCTTGAGAGAAAGGCTTCTGAGGTTTTCCTCCAAAAGCTCAATGCTTTTCTCCGAAACGCCAGAGAGCACCTGCACAAGGTATGCCTGTGCCTGCAGGACACTGCCCTTTTCATCAAAGGAAATAGCCATATCAAGGTAGCTCCTTGTTTGTTCTGACTGCTCAAAGTAGAAGGAAAGAGCCTCTTTGAAATTCCTGCCCACCACTGGCACTATGCTGGTGTAGGGTGTTCCAAGCCTTAGCTCCTTTACCACGCTGAGGGTGCCTGAGCTCCAGCAAGTCTGTGGCTCTCCTTCCAGAAAGCTCCTTACCCTACCCTTGCCGTCCGCTTCGGCAACCACTACACCGCAATCGTTTTGCACCTTTAAAAGCACCTTCTGGGGAGTTGCGTGCTTGACAAGGGATGTAAGGAGCAAAGCGGAAAGCATGGAGTAGCCCAGCATTTCAAGGGGCTTGCCTTCAAGGGCATGCACCCTCCTTGCAGTTTCCACTGTCCTTGTGGCGCGCAGGGTGTAGACCCTTATTAGATCTTCCTTTGGCACCGCAATAACCATATAGTCCCTGCTTTGGAAGTAGCTCTCAAGGTCGCTCCTTGTCTGAAGGTCAAGCTCTTTAAACATAACTATAAAGATAGTCAAACATTGAACCTGAAGTATATAATGTCTCCGTTTTTTACCTCGTAGTCCTTGCCCTCAAGTCTGACAAGACCCAACTCCTTTGCCTTTGCCATAGAGCCAACCTTTATGTAGTCTTCGTAGTTTATCACCTCCGCCGCTATAAAGCCCCTTTCAAAGTCTGAGTGTATCTTGCCCGCAGCCTGCGGTGCCTTTGTGCCCCTCTTTATAGTCCATGCCCTTGTTTCCTTCTCACCAGCTGTGAAAAAGGTGATAAGGTCAAGAAGACCGTAGGCAGACCTTATGAGCTTGTTTAGCCCCGGCTCCTCAAGCCCATAGGATTTTAGAAGCTCTTCCTTTTCTTGCTTTTCAAGCCCTATAAGCTCTTCCTCAAGTTTGGCACATACAAGCACTGCCGGGGAGCTCTCCGCCTGTGCATACTCAAAAACCTTTTTGCTAAGCTCGTTGCCCTCTGGCAGGTCCGCCTCGCTCACGTTTGCCACATACATGAGAGGCTTTGTGGTAAGGAGAAAGAGGTTTTTTCTTGCATACTCTAAGGTCTCCGGGCTTAGCTCCCTTGCGTGCTTTCTTAGTGGCTCCATGTTTTCTAAGATTGCCCTTATTGTTTCCAGCATTTCCAACTCTTCCTTTGCCTTCTTGTCCCCCAGCCTTGCCATCTTCTCCACCCTTTCTCTCCTTTTTTCCACCGTCTCTAAGTCCTTGGCAATAAGCTCAAGGTCTATTATCTGGGCGTCCCTTATGGGGTCCACGGTGCCCTCCACGTGAACCACGTCAGGATTTTCAAAGCACCTTAGCACCATAGCAATTGCGTCCACTTCCCTTATATGGGCAAGAAACTGGTTTCCAAGACCCTCTCCCTTGCTGGCGTTTCTTACAAGTCCGGCGATATCCACAAACTCTATAAAAGTGGGCGTGACCTTCTTTGAGCGTTCAAGCTGGGCTATTTTGTATAGCCTCTCGTCTGGCACTTCCACCGTGCCCACGTTGGGCTCTATGGTGCAAAAGGGGTAGTTGGCAGCAGCCGCCTTTGCGGACTGTATAAGGGCATTAAAAAGGGTTGATTTGCCTACATTGGGAAGTCCCACTATTCCTACGCTCAGAGCCATAGGCTATCAATTATAACCTAAAGCTTATTTTATCAACTCACCAAGCTTGAATATGGGCATGTAGAGGGCTATAAGAATGGCTCCAACTACTCCGCCGATAAAGACTATGAGCATAGGTTCTATAAGTTTTATCATACCCTCCACCGCCTTATCAAACTCGTCTTCATAGAACCTGGCTATGGTGTCCAGCATGTCATCAAGTCTTCCTGTGTCCTCCCCAACCCTTACCATGGCTATTATAAGCTTGGGGAACATACCAGTTTTTTCTAAAGCCTTATGCATAGGCGAGCCTTCTATAACATCCTTCTTTGCAGACTCAAGAGCCTCCCTTATTACCACATTTCCTGTAACCTGTCCAGCTATCTCAAAAGCTCTCTCAAGGGCAACTCCACTTGAGAAAAGGGTTGCCATTGTCCTGGCAAACTTTGCCATTGTGCTCTTCATAACAAGTTCACCCATCTTTGGCGCCCTAAGCATAAAGGAATGAACAGATTTCCTGAATTGATAGCTATTGTTGAGTAAAAACCTAAAGAGCACAGAAAAGCCCACCATAAAGGCAAGTATATATAGGAGGCCAGACCTAAGTGCGTTGGAAGCAGCTATAAGCATCTGGGTGGGCGCAGGAAGTTGTCCACCAAGGGATGCATAAATCTCTGCAAAGGTAGGCACAAGAAAGTAGAGTATACCCGTGACTATGGCGGTGGCTATTATAACCACAAAGGTGGGGTAGAAGGCTGCACTCTTTATCTTGCTCTTTATCATTGCCATCTTCTCGTAATAGTCCGCAGCCCTCATAAGGGCAATGTCAAGATTACCCGTCTCCTCACCAACTCTTACCAAGTTTACGATAAACTCTGGAAAAACTGCTGGGAACTCGGCCATGGAGCTTGATATGGGCTTACCTTCACTAACCATTAGAGCTACCTTTCTACTAGCCTCTGCCAGCTTTTTATTGGGTAGCTGTTCTGCAAGTATATTCAGAGCATCTATTAGGTTAAGCCCTGCGTTTATCATAGTCCCAAGCTGTCTGCAGAATATGGAAAGGTCCCTGTCGCTAACCTTACCACCAATGGGAAGGCTGAGTGTAGGCTTTCTTTTCTCTTTCTCTTCATCCAAGCTTACTATCTCTACGACGCTTAGCCCCTTCTGTTGCAATTCTGCTATAAGGGCTTCTTGCGTAGGATAGTTTACTTCGCTTTCTACAAAGGAACCACTTTCATCAAAAGCTCTATACTTAAACCTCGGCATGGTTAACTCCCTCTCCCTAGCATCCTTTCAAGCTCCTTTGTATCCGGTGAATACTTGTAAGCATCTTCCAGAGTTATAAGCCCAGCTTTGTAGTGTCCGTAAAGGGACTGGTTCATAGTTTGCATACCGGTCTGTGCCTGTCCACTTTGCATTATGGCGTATATCTGCTGGAGCTTATTCTCCCTTATGAGGTTTCTTATGGCGGTGTTGGGTATCATAAGTTCATAGGCAAGCACCCTTCCACCTCCAATCTTAGGCACAAGCCTCTGGGATATAACACCCTGAAGCACAAAGGAGAGCTGTATCCTTATCTGCTCCTGTTGTTCTGGAGGAAATACATCTATTATCCTTGTAATTGTAGATATGGCAGTATTGGTGTGGAGGGTTCCAAAAACAAGGTGGCCCGTCTCCGCCGCCCTAAGGGCTATTTCTATAGTTTCTAGGTCCCTCATCTCACCCACAAGAATAACGTCTGGGTCTTCTCTAAGAGCTGCTCTTAGGGCCTCTGCAAAACCTTGGACATCCTCACCTATCTCCCTCTGGTTCACTATGCTCCTTCTGTGCTGGAATACATATTCTATTGGGTCTTCTATGGTTATTATATGATGAGGGAAGCTTTCATTTATGTAGTTTATAAGAGCTGCGAGAGTGGTGGTCTTTCCTGAGCCGGTGGGTCCTGTCACCAAGATAAGCCCCATGCTCTTGTGGCAAAGTTCATATACTTTCTCCGTAAGGCCTAGTTCCTTTACGCTCATTATCTTGCTTGGCAACCTTCTAAAAACCGCTGCAATGGAGCCTCTTTGCATAAAGACATTCGCCCTAAACCTAGCCAAATCCTTTATTCCAAAGGAGAAGTCTACCTGTCCCTTCTCTTCCAAAGTTTTCCTGTGCTTTTCTGACATGACGGAGTAGGCGAGCTTTTGGGTAATATCGGGCGTGAGCACAGGATACTCCTGCAAAGGTGTAATCTTACCGTCTATCCTAACACAGGGTTTTGAGCCTGCGGTTATGTGTATGTCAGAGGCATTAGCTTTGACAGCCCTGTAAAGTATATCCACAAGCTTAACATCCTGTGTTGAGCTTGTCATTTGTTCTACTGGCATGTTCTCCTCCCGCTGTAAAATAATTATATGAAGATTATACACGAAGGCAAGGCAAAAATAGTTTACGCAGCTGAGGACCAAGACAAATATATCATATATTTCAAGGATACGGCAACAGCCTTTGATGCTACCAAGAAGGCTGAGGTGGAAGGCAAGGGCGTGCTCAACAACACCATATCAAGCCTTCTTTTTAAACTCCTTGAGGAAAGAGGCATAAGAACCCACTTTATTGAGCGTGTATCCGATAGGGAGATGCTCGTTTGGAAAGCAAAAAGGCTTGACCTTGAGGTGGTGGTAAGGAATATAACCGCAGGAAGCATATGCAAAAGGTTGGGGCTTAGAGAGGGTGAGAAGCTCAAAAAGCCAATCCTTGAGCTTTTCTATAAGAACGACCAACTACACGACCCACTTATATGTATCGAGCATGTTCTATTACTAGGTATAACAGACAGAAAAACCCTTGAGGAGATAAGGAGAACTGCTCTAAGGGTAAACAGGATACTCAGAAGCTTTTTCCGTTTACAGGGTCTGCTACTTGTAGACTTTAAATTGGAATTTGGAGTTCTTCCTGATGGCACCCTTGCGGTCATAGACGAAATATCTCCAGATACATGCAGGCTCTGGGATGCAAAAACTGGAGAAAAGTTAGACAAGGATAGGTTTAGGTTTGACCTGGGCGACCTTCTTGAAGGCTATAGGAAAGTTCTACAACGGCTTCAGGGTGGATAAACTAACAGGAGGACCCTTCCCATCTTTGACCAGATTCTATCAAGGTCATCAGCCTTGAAGGCCTTCCGTGCTTCGTAGCCTGTATGTAAATAGAAGGTGTCTCCTTCATAGCCCACCACTACCATGTAATGGGGCACACTTAACCATAATCGTCCCAGGTCCACCAATATTATAGGAGGATGACCTTCATCTATGTATTTTTTAAGTTCCTGTAGGTTTGAGGTTTTTAGAAGGGTCCTAAACCCCCTTGCTTTGGCATAGTTTTCAAGGTCTGTAATGAGGGCACCCTTTAGCTTGGGGTTGTATACATCCTCCGCTATCTCTTCCTGAGACACCTTTAGTCCATAATAAGCAAACACAGAACTTAGGGATGCGGGACCGCAGAATTGGTCCCGTTGTTTTACAAAGGGAACATCAAGGCTCTTGGAGTAAAGTATAAAAGGAAGGAAAAGTAAAAGCAAGAGCATTATTCATCTTATGATTATCTCCTTGTTTAAAAGCTTGAGGAGTATAACGAGTAAAATGGCCACTATTAGTATACCTATAGCAAGGCCAACACCATCACCGCCAGCCAAAACCTTGTCGGAGGCCTTAGCCAAGGTGTGTATCTGCTCGTCGTTTAACTCAGATAGTTTTCTTTCTATTTCTTCCTTTGTAAAACCGTAAGCCCTTAGTTTTTCCTGGAGTTGCTTGCTTTCAAGGACCCTCTGGATTTTGGCTATATCCTCTTCTCTATTCATGGCAAGGCTTTCAGAAGCAGGTTTTGAACCCACAAGTCCAGCAAGGGCAGGTGCCGAGTTGAAGGCAAAAAACCAACCCGCTACTCCAAGCACAAGCAGAGGTTTTTTGAAAAACCCTATCATTTTTCCACCTCCTTTTTGGTTTCTATAGAATTATATCAAAAGTCTTCCAATTCTGGGTTAAAGGGCAAGGTTCCATATCTTGCTCCTTCTACTAAAACATTCCTGCCATCTACCTTAACCCTTCCTTCCGATATCCATTTTATTACCTGAGGCAATATTCTATGCTCATGGGTAAGTATTCTTTGGGATAGGCTATCCTCTGTATCCTCTGGTAGCACTGGCACACAGGCTTGGGCTATAACAGGTCCGTTGTCCAGGTCTTCGTTGACAAAATGAACACTACAACCGCTTATTCTTGCACCATATTCCAAGGCTTGTCTTTGGGCATGTAATCCCTGGAAGGCTGGGATAAGGGAGGGATGTATGTTTATAACTCTCATGGGGAATTCCTTAAGGAAGAAGGGAGAAAGCACACGCATGAAGCCTGCAAGAACCACCAAATCAACCCTAGACTCCTTCATAGCTTCCACAAGTTTTTTTTCAAACTCCTCTTTGCTGTTAAAACTTCTCCTACTTATAACCTTGTGGGGAATACGATGTTTTGCACATCTTTCTATTGCCTGAACGCCTTCCCTATCGGACACCACTAAGGCTATCCTGGCTTTGAGCTTTCCTGCTTCAATGGCCTCTATTATCGCCTGAAGGTTGGAGCCTCGCCCCGATACAAGAACTCCTAAATTCATGCTATCATATTCTACCTCATAGAAGGCCAAAAAAGGAGGTTGAAGGATGAACTTGGAGTTTATAGGCAAGGGTATCGAGTGGACAGACTCCATGAAAGCCTTCGTAGAAGGTAAGATTGAAAGGTTTAGCAGGTTTCTAAAGGAGGCTGAGGAAGACCAAGTGGAGGTGGTGGTAACGCTTTCCACTTCAAGAGCCAAACAGAAGGACTTTGCTGGCGAAAGCAGGCCGACCCTCTATAGGGTAGATATGGACATATACCTAAAAACTTGGGGTGGTGGTGCCCTACATGCTTGGGACGAAGACATTGACCCCTTTTCTGCCCTAGACAGAGTCATGGATGAGATAGAGCGTCAGCTCATAAAGTTAAAACAGAGAAGGCATGAACTCAGGCGGAAGGGGCACAAGATAAAGGAAGATATGATTATGGAGGAGATAAGGTCCCAAGAGGAAAGGGAGAAGCCCCCCATAATAGAGGAAGACTTAGTGGTAGAAAAGCCTATGAGTGTGGAGGATGCTGTTTTTGAGCTTCAAAGTTCTGGCCTTTATTTTCTACCCTTTATAGACATAGAAACCGGAACCCTTAGGATAGTTTACAGAAAGAGAGGGGGCAACTACGGGGTTATAAACACCAAATGCAAGGGTTTGTAAGGGGTGGCCCCTTATGGGCACACCTCCCTTTCTTCAACCTTTACCACTTTGCCGTCTTGATAATAGGTAGTCTTTACTATCTTGCAGTTGCCCCTTGAGGCCACAGGTTCTGCTATAACCTTGTCCCTACCATCCTCAGACCTATATTCCACAGGCTTGTTCTGCATAGCTGCTTCCCTGGAGGCCCTTGCGGCTATTTCTGTTATGGTTCCACCTATTAGAGCTCCAAGCGCTCCACCTATGACCGCACCTCGCCAGCTGTTGCTCCTGTCTATTAGAGCTCCTGCCACTGCGCCACCCAGGGCGCCAACGGTTGCACCTTCATAGGTTCTTTGTGTGGTTACCTGACCGCAGGAGAAGAGAAAACCTGCGGAGAAGATACCTAGCAAAGCTAGGGCCTTTTTCCTCATACTATCACCTCCTTACCTACATAGTTTACCATTTTTCTATTAAAATTTCCTTAAAAAGGTTTAAGGACCGCCAGCCCTTCTGGTCAAGTCCATAGTCAAGGCAAAGGTCAAAGTAATACTCCATATCTACATAGGGATGTTTATTAATCTCTCCTCTTTCCAAGTGGTTGTAGAAGCTTACCCTGGATTTCCTGCATTGCTCGTATATGAGATGGTCCAACCAATCGGGGGCATCTCTCCTCACAAGAAAAAGGGCAAAGACAAAGGGAAGTCCGTGGAGGCGAAACCATTCCTCTCCAAGGTCGTAGATATAATCCCACTTACCAAAAGCCTTTTCTTTGAGCGCCTCATCTCCTATAAGTAAAAGAGCTTCCGCCTTGGTCCTCTCTACAATTTCAGGCTTGTTTCCATAGGATCTTTTAACTATATACATGGCGAGTGCCCTAGAGGTCATAGAGGCTGGTGTGAGATATATGCTCCTTATAAGATCAAGGGGTCTTTTGGAAAAGATAAGCACGGAACAAGCCCTTTCTCTGGAGGATATGGATACATCTGGCACTACTCTGTAGTCATTTGGGTTAAGTAGAAACTCCACAGAGGAAACTATGCCCGCTTGTATATGGTTTCTCCTGAGCTTTTCCACAAGATCTGAAGGATGCCCTTCTACAAGGCTTACCATTTGTGTATCCCATTGGTAGAAAAGGGGCAACGTGTTTAGATAGCTTACCTTGCCAACCCTTAGCATTAGACTTTTCTTGACAGCTCTATAAACTCCTGCAGTTTTTTGTAAGCTCTTCCGGAGTGTATGGCGTCCTTTGCCATTTCAAGGGCGGTGTTTCTATCTTCGGTAAGACCTGAAGCAAGAATGCCAAACATGGAGTTTAATAAAACCATGTGGTATGCCGGTGAAACCTCTCCCTTTAACACAGAAAGCACCATCTTTGAGCTTTCATCCACAGAGGATACCCTTATGTATTCGGTGGGATAGGTTCTAAAGCCTACCTCTTCGGGATGAAAGTCGTAGAGCAGAACTTCTTCTTCTTTGAGCTCTGCGATGCGTGTGGAGGCGCTTATGGAGACCTCATCCATACCATCCTTGCCATGCACCACAAAAGCCCTTTTTATGCCCATACCCTTTAGGGCAAAGGCAACCTTATCCACAAGATGGTCTGAAAAGACCCCAAGAAGCTGTCTCCTTGCGTCCGCTGGGTTTGATAGAGGACCCACAAGGTTGAAGAGGGAACGCAAGCCAACCTCTTTTCTGGGACCTATGACCCTTTTCATGGCTGGGTGGAACATGGGTGCAAACATAAAGCCTATGCCTATTTCCTCTATGAGCCTTTTGACCTGCTCTGGTCCCAGGTCTATTTTTGCACCAAGATATTCAAGGAGGTCCGCACTTCCGCTCTTTGAGGATACAGACCTGTTGCCGTGCTTGGCAACCCTTACGCCTGTGCCCGCAAGCACGAAGGCGACAGTGGTGGAGACATTGAAGGTCTCCGACATATCACCCCCGGTCCCACAGGTGTCCACAAGGTTCTCTCTGTCTTCCACCTCAACCCTTGTTGCCCGCTCTCTGAAAAAGCTAGCAGCACCTTCTATCTCCTCTGGAGTTTCACCCTTCATCTTGGTGCCCATTATGAAGGCACCTATCTGGGCGTCCGTTGCCCTGCCCTCCACTATGTCCTCAAGGGCTTGCCTGACCTCTTCTTTGGTAAGGTTCTTGAACTCAGAAAGCTTTTTTAGAACCTCCTTCATGCTAAACATTTTAAACCACTCATGTCTTTTAACCCTTCAAAGATTGGAGCCCAGCCCTTTGAAAAGTTCAAACTTTTTCCGTGGTTAAATCCTTTATGATATAAACCATGGAGCTTTTAAGGCTTGTGAGGGCTTCTGGTTGAGCGAGCAAGCTGGGTCCGGCGGACCTGGAGGAGCTTATAAAGGGTTTGGATTTTTACACAGACAAGCGGACCCTTCTGGGCGTGGGTGATGACGCAGGAGTCTACGCTTACGGAGGTCATGTTTTTGTCCATACGGTGGATTTTATAACTCCAATACTTAATGACCCATACCTTTGGGGTGCCATATCTACTGCCAACTCTCTCAGCGATATTTACGCCATGGGCTGTGAGCCTCTGAATGCTTTAGCCATAGTGGGCTTTAACAACTGCGAGCTTGAGGTGGGGGTTCTCAAGGAGGTTATGAGGGGCTGTGCGGACAAGCTAAGGGAGGCAAGAGCGGTGCTATTGGGAGGGCACACCATAGACGACAAGGAGCCCAAGTTTGGTCTTGCGGTGGCAGGCGTATGCCAAGGTGGAAAATATCTAACGCAGGCTGGTGCAAAGCCCGGGGAGCTTTTGGCTCTTACAAAACCCGTGGGCGTGGGTATCCTCACAAAAGCCATAAAGGAAGGAAAGCTCACAGAGAAGGACATAAGCCATGCCATAGAATACATGCTCATGCTCAACCACAAGGCTTCCCTTTTGGCAAGGGATTTCGCCAGTGCTTGCACGGACGTGACGGGCTTTGGGCTTTTGGGACATGCCTACAATATAGCCAGAAGGTCTGGCGTAAGGCTTGCCATAGATTTCTCAAAGGTGCCCATCTACGAAGAGGCGGTGCACTTTGTAAAGGAAAAGTTATACCCCAAGGGAGCCATGGACAACTACAACTTTGTCAAGGAGCATCTTGTAGAGGAAGACCTCCAATGGTGGCAGTTGCTTTTGCTTTCGGACCCCGTCACCTCGGGAGGTCTGCTCTTTAGCTTTCCAAAGGAGAGGTTTTTAGAGCTTGAGGAGAGGGCGAAGGAACTCAGAGTAAGGCTGTGGGTCATAGGTGGGGTGGAGGAGGGAGAGGGGCTAAGGGTGTATTAGACGGTGCCCTCTCTTCTGAGCGCTTCCCTTGATATGAGATAGCTCTTTCTTAGCATTGCCCTGTTGAGGGCGTCCACAAAACCGTTCACGCTTGCCCTTATTATGTCCACATCCACACCTCTTCCACTGGCACGCACACCATCCAGCTCTATCACAAGCCTTGACTCCGCCTGTGCGTCCGTGTTGGGTGTTAGTGCCTTTATGGAAAAGTCCAAGAGCTTTGGCTCTACACCGAGAGCTTTCTGTATTGCTCTTATTATGGCGTCTACAGGTCCATTACCAGTGGAGGTAGCGGTTCTTTCCTCACCCTTAAAGGTCAACACCACTGTGGCAGTGGGCAGGAGCTTGTCCCCTGTCTGCACTTGATAATGGAGGACCCTTATGGGTTCATCCTCCTCGTGCTTTACAAATTCTTCGTAAACCAGCGCCTCTATGTCCTCCTCGTAGACCTCCTTTTTCTTGTCCGCCAGAGCCTTGAACCTCTCAAATATCCTGTCTATGTCCTCCTCAGAGAACTCAAAGCCCATCTCCTTTAGCTTGTTCTTGAGGGCGTGCCTTCCTGAATGTTTACCGAGGATTATGCGCGTTGATGGAAAGCCTACATCTTCCGGCGACATAATCTCATAGGTGAGAGGATTAGACAGCACGCCATGCTGGTGTATGCCAGACTCGTGAGCAAAGGCGTTGTCGCCCACTACTGCCTTGTTAGGTTGGACAAAACTTCCGGTAATTCGGCACAGAAGCCTGCTGGTTCTGTATAGCTCCTTTGTGTTTATGTTGGTGTAGAGACCTCCAAAGAAGTCCTTGCGCACCCTTAGAGCCATAACTATCTCTTCCAATGCGGCGTTGCCCGCCCTCTCGCCTATGCCGTTTATGGTGCATTCCACCTGCCTTGCTCCATGCTTTACTGCCATAAGGGAGTTGGCAACCGCCATTCCAAGGTCGTCATGACAGTGAACGCTTATTATTGCCTTATCAATGTTGGGAACATTGTTTCTTATGCCCTCTATGAGGTCTGCAAACTCCTCCGGGACTGTGTAGCCCACCGTGTCGGGTATGTTTATGACCCTTGCGCCAGCACTTATGGCGGTTTCTATGACCTTGTAAAGGAAGTCCCTTTGGCTTCTGGTGGCATCTTCGCAAGAGAACTCCACATCGTCGGTAAATTTCCTTGCGTATTCTACTGCCCTTTTTGCCCTCTCCAAGACCTCCTCCGGGGACATGCGTAGCTTATACTTCATGTGTATCTCCGAAGTAGCTATAAAGGTGTGAATTCTTTTTCTCTCCGCAGGCTCAAGTGCTTGTCCTGCAAGCTCTATATCTCTTTCTAAAGCCCTTGCAAGGGAGCATATTACTGGTCCTTTGACCTCCTGGGCTATGAGGTTTACCGCTTCAAAGTCCCCCTTTGATGCTGCTGCAAAGCCTGCCTCTATCACATCCACACCAAGCCTTGCAAGCTGGTGTGCCATTTGCAGTTTCTCCTCTGTGGTCATGGAAAAGCCCGGTGCCTGTTCTCCGTCTCTGAGCGTGGTGTCAAAGATGTATACCCTGTCCATTCCTTACCTCCTTGTAAATGATAATAATTCGCAATTCACCCTTTGTCAAGATATCCATTAATACACTCTTTTCCTGCTACCACTATTTGACCGTCTACACCATAAAAAACTACACTTTTACCTTCCAGATAGCATACCCCCGCAAGCCAGCAGGCAATCGCATCCAGCTCATCCTGTGAGTAGTCTCTTTTTTCAAGTCCCAGTGGCAGTTTCATATAAAGGTCAAGTATCACCTTTCCATCTTTTCTGTTAAGCCCCAGAAGGTCATAGGTAGCCCCGGGGAAGGTCTCAAAGACCTCAATTCCCATGCCTTTTAAAACCTCAGCCAGCCTCATAGCCCTCTCTGTGAGCATCCTCATGGGACCCAGCGTGACGGGAAAGAACCTATGCCCATGTTTTCTAAGCAAGAGGTCGCACTCCCGAAGGTGCGGTCCTCTGTCCTCAAGGCTCTTCCTCCCTGCTGGTATGGAAAGGGGTGCATCCATCATCACAAGGGAAAAGCCTTTGGCAAGCTCAAGTATCTCTTGGTCGCCGAAAAGCACCCCAACCCTAAGCCTTCCACCTTCCCAGTAGGCGTAGCCTGTCCTTCTCTTTGGACTTCCCGCAAGGTCAAGCCCGAGGACTTTCTCATAGGTTCGCATTCAGGCACAGTCAAGCAAAAGCCTTTCTCTGAAAACCTTCGCAACCTTAGGGTCGTATATGTCTATAACATACACAAGACCGTTCTTGAACTCAATCACAAAGCCTTTACCCTCCAGAGAGTAGTCTGGTTTTCCAGAAAGACCCTTCCTGGCTATGAGCATAGTTCCCGTGTCTTCAAATTCCTTTATCTCGTATCCTTCAAGGGGTATCCTTAAGAGCACTTCCATCTTCCTCTCCTTATTCTTGAATTTAACCTTTTTTTTCATCCTTGCGGTATAAAGTTATCACAGACTCATCCTTAAGCATAACACAATAAAGTTTGTCCTCAACAAAGCCAAGAGCTATGAAAGCTCCACTTTCTATATCCATAAATTTCATATAAGGGTTCTCCACTATCCTTAGCACATCTTCAAAGCTCAGAGAAAAAAGCTCAAGTTTGTATATGGCATGCTTTGTAAAACTCAGCCTAATGGCTTTTCTCCCAACCTCTCAAGGTATTCCCTTATACCCTCTTCAAGGCTGTAGAGAGGCTCATAGCCCAGCATCTGCCTTGCCTTTGACAGGTCCGCCTGCGTGTAGTTTTGATAAAAGTCGTAGGGGCAGTCAAAGTAGTCTGGCTCATAGTCTGTGCCAAGGTATTTGTTCAGAAGGCTTACAATTTCGTTAAAACTCCTTGCTTGACCTGTGGCTATGTTAAAAATACCAGAGGCTTCCCTTTCAAAAGCCAACAAGTTAGCCCTCACCACATCCTCTATGTATACAAAGTCCCTCTTCTGCTCTCCCCATTTGAAAAGTCTTGGACGCTTGCCCTCCTTTATCTGTCTATATAGCTGGTAGACCATGCTAGCGGTTTTGCCCTTGTATTGCTCCCCGGGTCCATACACATTGAAGTATCTCAGACCCACCACCATTATCTGCGTATGCTCCTGCATAAAGTCCAGAGCAATCCTGTCCATCATGAGCTTGGAAAATCCGTATATATTCTCTGGCTCAAGCCCCTCTTCTTCCATCATGGGCGGAGGGCTGTTGCCATAAACGCCTGCAGAGGAGGCATAGATGAGCTTTGCTCCCCAGTGGAGGCATGCCTGCAGTATGTATCTCAGGCTGTCTGCGTTTACTTGCATCATCCTCTTCTGGTCCATGACGGTGGTGTCTGTAATAGCTCCTTGGTGGAAGACCGCATCAAACTTGAAGTTTTCTATTAGCCAATTCCAAAGTTCTGGTTCTGATAGGTCTGCGGTTATAACCTCGCCTCCAAAGCCTATGAGGTTTTTAAAGTGTCCAGAGGAGAAGTCGTCAAGCACAAAAACCCTTGAGCCGGGATATTGTCTTTCCAGAGCCTTGGCGAGGTTTGAACCTATAAAGCCCGCACCCCCCGTGACTAAGAACCTCATTTTTTCTTTCCCTTCTTCTGAGGTTGTGGAGGCTTGTCTTTGAAGGTCAGTTTCTTTATCACATAGGTCTGAGCAAGGTTAAAGATATTGTTGAGTGTCCAATATAGCACAAGCCCAGCGGGGAAGTTAGCAAATAGGAAAGTGAAGACTACGGAGGTTATTATCATTACATAGTTCTGAGATTTCTCTGGGCTTGGGCTCACGAACTGTTGGGCGACCATGGTGGCACCCATGAGTATGGGCAGTATATAGTAGGGGTCTTTGGTGGCAAGGCTTGGGACCCACAGAAAGCTGGCAAGCTGAAGGTCAGCAGTGAGAGTAAGCACCTTATATAGGGCAAAGAATATGGGTATCTGCAAAAGTATTGGTAGACATCCTGACATGGGGTTAAAGCCTACCTCACTGTAGAGCTTCATGACCTCCTCTTGAAACTTGGCAGGGTCGTTCTTGTATTTCTCCTTTAGCTCTTGCATCTTTGGAGCAAGCTCCGCCATCTTGCTCATGGCTACAGTGCTTTTGTAGGTAAGAGGGAACATGAGAAGCCTTACAATGAGGGTAAGGGCAAAGATGGAAAAAACCCAAGAGTGCAGATGTTCATGTATCCAATACATGAAGATAAAGAGGGGTTTGACTATTAGCCTTAGACTGCCAAAGTCTATCACATCCGCCAGCCCTATGGACCTAAGCCTTGAATATTCCTTTGCACCCGCATAGAAGAGAAGCTCATTTCCAGACCTTACCAGCGTTAAGGTCTCTTGCCCCTGGAGTTTATAAACTGCCACCGCACCAATGCTTCCAGAAAAGCCTTTAAAGTAATATCTGCTCTCTTCACCAGCGAACTTTATATCGCCAGTTATCAATTCCCTGCCCTCAATCTTTTTCGGGTCAAGCCTTTCCACCTTGTCGCCTATTTTTAGCACGGGGCCAGAGTGTGTGAAAAAGTCCTCTTCTCTTACCCGCATGCCGGCATTTACAAAAAGAGGCGATAATCCTTTGCTTTCCAGTCTAAGGGTAAAGTAATCACCCTTGTATTCAAGAACCTTTCTAAGCTCAAAACCTTCTGTCCTAAGGGTAGCCACTATCTTGTTGCCCTCTAAAGATATCTCATAGGGTGATAGGTTCAGCACAAGGTCAATATCTGGCTGTCCTGTGAAGACCTCAAGAGGATATATGTTTAGCTTTTTTTCCTCATCTGTTATAAGGTCCTTCCCATATCTCTTGTCTACAAGGCTAACGATACGAGCACCTTCTCCAGAAAGGACAAGAGTAAACTTATCAAAGTTAAAGGTTTTAAGAGAGGTGGGTTTTTGACTTTCTCTTTTTGTTCCAAGAAGTAAGGATGGCACATCCTGGGGCTTTTCCTCTATCTTTTCCTGCGGTTGTGGTGTTGGCTGAGGTGCAAAGAATATTAAATAGGCTTGGTAGGCGAATAAAAATAGGGTGATAACCGCAAAGATGATAAGTAGAGCCTTTAGGTCTATATCCTTCCTTTCCATCAGGGATAGTCCACTCCGCCCTTAGAAAAGGGGTTGCACCTAAGAACCCTCCAGAGGGCTTTTAGCATGCCCCTTAGGATTCCATGCTTTTCCACTGCCATTATAGCATAGTTAGAGCAGGTGGGGTAATACCTACAGCTGGGAGGATAGAGAGGTGAAATAAACACCTGCCAAAATCTTAAGAACCCAATAACTATCTTCTTCAAGGCGTCAACCTTTTCCTTCCCTTCTGCCTTCTCCTTTTGATGATAGCCCTTCCGCTTTTGGTTTCCATACGAGCAAGAAAACCGCTCTTTCTTTTACGCTTAAGGTTTGATATCCGCGTTATGTTTCTTTGCGTCGCCATCCTAAACCTCCAAAGTCATAAAAGAAGGGGGGAGCACCCCCATCACTTCACAAAGAGTAGTATTATAGCTATAAGTAGGGCGTAGAGAGCGAGGGTTTCTATAAAGGCAAGACCTATGAACATTATGGTTTGGAGTCTACCTCCAACAGTAGGATTCCTTGCCACCCCTTCCTGAGTGCCTCTTATAGCGTGTCCCATACCGACGCCAGTTCCCAAAGCTGCGAGACCTATGGCAAGACCTGCACCAAGGAACATAAGCCCCTGCTTTAGTGTCTCCCCCTGTCCGGGCTCTGCTGCTATAGCCAGAGCAGGGGCAAGCAGTGTCAGAGCTGTCATGATTTTGGTTTTCATAGTCCAACCTCCTTTGATTTATTTTCAGTGTTCTTCATGGGATACTGCACCCGCAAGGTAAACAACAGACAATATCATGAATATATAAGACTGTATAAAGACCGCAAGAAACTTTATGGCTATTATGAAAAGCAAAAATACAGGAGAAACAACCATAGTGAATGGGTTCTGAACTACAAGACCAACAAGGACTACCAACAGTAGTGCACCGCCCTTCATATTGGCAAAAAGCCTCAGCGTAAGGGTTATGGGTCTGGCCAGATGGGAAATTACTTCTATCAGGAAGAAAACAGGTGCAAGGTAGGGGTTTGGACCAGCAAAGTGCTTTAGGTATCCTACGCCGTGCAGTCTAAAGCCTTCTATGTTGTATAGAAGAAAGACTATAAGAGCCAATGCTAGGTTTGTGTTCACATTGGCAGTGGGTGCCTCAAGCCCAGGGACCATGCCAAGGAGGTTGGAAAAGAACACAAATAGCCCTATGCTAGCTATTAGAGGAACATACCTTAGTCCTTCATGCCCCATGTTTTCAATAACCATGCTCCTGACAAAACGCACATACCCTTCCCAAAAGGCTTGGAACTTTGTAGGCTTGATAGAGGGCCTACCTGCCAGAGAAATGAGACCTATAGAAATCGCCATGGCAAGCATGCCAAAGTATACATGGCTTAGGCTTAGCTCTTGCATGGTAAGAAGATTATACCATAAAATTCTTGCATGCACCACAAGAATCCGGAGGAGAGCCTGAGGGAGCTACAAACAAGCCCTGAAGGGCTGAGCGAGAAGGAGGTGGAAAGAAGGCTTACCCTTTACGGGTATAACCTGCTAAGGGAGGAAAAGGAGAGCAAGCTCAGGGTTTTTGTAAGACAGTTCACGAGCCCCTTTGTGCTTATACTCCTTGTGGCCGGCTTTATAGCCCTCTTTCTTGGAGACCTAAAGGATGCGGTAGTGGTCTATGGCATCCTGCTCGCAAACGGGCTTTTGGGTTTTTATCAGGAGCTTAAGGCTATAGCCTCCATAGAGGCTCTAAAATCCCTTACCGCTCTAAAGGTTAAGGTCATAAGGGATGGTGTAGAGAAAGAAGTTGACAGCATGGAACTTGTGCCGGGAGACCTTGTTCTTCTGGGCGAGGGGGATGTGGTCCCTGCGGACATGAGGCTCATTGAGAGTGCGGGGCTTATGGTGGACGAAGCCATGCTAACTGGTGAGTCTCTGCCTGTAGAAAAGGAGGCGGGGACTGTTCTTGCAGAAGATACACCCCTTCACGCACGGAGCAACTGTCTGTATAAGGGAACTACTGTGGTAAGGGGAAAAGCACTTGGAGTAGTATTTGCCACGGGCAAGAACACGGAGCTTGGAAGAATAGCCCAGAGGCTACAGGAAAAATCCCCAGAAAGCCCCCTCACAAAAGCCCTGGGTAGCTTTGGAAGGAGGTGGATACTTATACTTCTCATATTCCTGTCTTTGCTGGTGGCGATAGGAATATTCCAAGGAAGGGATGCAAAAACCATAGTGTTTTTTGCCATAGCACAGCTCGTTTCCGCAGTCCCCGAAGGACTTCCCATAGTGGTAACTATAGCCCTTGTGGTGGGTGCGGTCAGGCTATCAAGGGAAAAGGTGCTTGTAAAATACCTGCCTGCGGTAGAAACCTTAGGAAGCGCCACTTACATATGCTCCGACAAAACTGGAACTATCACACTTGGCAGGCTAAAAGTTAGCCAGTATAAAGCCTACGATAGAAAAAGGCTCTTTCTTTGTTCTGCCCTTTGCAACGATGCGGACGCTGTTAAAGGAGACCCCCTTGAGATAGCCCTCTTGCAGTGGTTAGAGGAAGAAAGGGTAAACTGGGAGGCTCTTAGAAAAGCCTACGAAAGATTGTGGGAACACCCCTTTGATACAAAAAGGAGGCTTATGGCGGTGGTGGTTTCTGATGGGTCTGGTGGTTTTGACTTTTATGTGAAGGGTGCGTTAGAAAGTCTTGTGGGTATGTGCAGGGAGGAATGCCCTGAAGAAGTTTGGGAAATACATGACAAAATGGCTCAGGAGGGTTTGAGGGTCTTAGCCTTTGGATATGCAAAGTTAGAGAGAATTCCAGAACATGTGGACGAGGCAAAGATAAAAATAGTGGGACTTGTGGGCTTTATGGACCCTCCAAAGGAAGGAGTAAAGGAGGCGGTAGAGACCGCAAAAAGGGCAGGCATAAGGGTGATAATGATAACAGGAGACAACCTTTTGACCGCAAAGGCTATAGGGAGGATGGTGGGAATATACCAAGACAAGGACTTAGCCATAGAGGGAAAGGATATGCAAAGATATAGCGATGAGGAGCTCTACAACATACTCAAAAGGGTGAGCATAGTGGCAAGGGCTACGCCAGAAGACAAATACAGAATAGTAAGGGTTTTACAGTCAAGGGGTGAGATAGTGGCGGTAACTGGAGATGGAGCAAACGATGCACCTGCTCTAAGGGTGGCAGACCTTGGTATAGCCATGGGTTCAGGCTCTCAGGCGGCAAAGGACGCCGCCAAGATGGTAATAGTGGACAACAACCTCGCCATAATAGTCAACGCCATAAAGAGAGGAAGGCTTATAGCCAAGAACATCTCAAAGGTTATAAGGTATCTCCTCTCTGCAAACTCCTTCCAGATTCTATACAACTCTATGGCAATAATCACTGGCTTGCCTCTGCCCCTTTACCCCACGCAGATACTCTGGATAAACTTGGTGACCGACGGCGTCCAAGACAAAGCCTATCCCTTTACAAAGTATGAGGGTGACCCCATGAGGGAAAAACCAAAGAACCCCATGAAGGTTTTCATAGGTAGAGAACAGCTCATAACCTTGGCTTACAATGGGCTTTTGATGGCTCTTATGCACTACTTCCTTTTTCTACACCTTCTGAAAACCTATCCTTACGAGCTGGCACTTACCATAAGTTTTACCTCCGCAGTGGTGAGCCAGTGGGCGGTTGGAGTGCAGGAGGTAAGCGAAAGACCCTTCTTCAGAAATCCCATAGAGCATATAAAATTAAACCCATATGTATACCTTGGCATTTTCCTCGGAGCTGTGCTCCAACTATCTGCCATAACCGTGCTTGCGGATTACTTCCATGCTGTTGCCCTCTCACCAAGGCATATACCCTATGTAGTCCTCCTACCCATACTCACCTTCCTTGGCATAGAGCTGAGGAAATGGTTTACTTACCTAAGAACAAACTCCACTATCTCTTCCACCCTAAACCCTTCCAAGGCTTCCAAACCATAAGGTCTTTCAGTCTCTGGCACTTTTATACAATCGCACTCCATACTGTGCCAACGGTTTAAAACCATGTATACCCTCATGTCCCTTAGCCTTTCCCTTATCTCTTTGGCTTCTTGCAGGGAGAGAGGTTCCTCATTGGCAACTGCAAAAACAAGGGCTTTTTCCCTCAACACATGAAGCAGTGTCTCAAGCCTCTCCTTTCTGTTTTGTATAAGCCCTATGAGTTTGTCTTCCCTCCCCATAAAGCTCTCCACCTTGTGTCTCTCTTTGGCAACCTTGTGGAGAAAGGCATACCATCCTTCTACCATATGGGCGGTTTCAAAAAATCTGAGCATCTGACCAGTGGGTGCAGAATCCACCACTACATAAGTAAACTCTTGGCAGTAGTCTAAGAGCCTGTCAAGGACCGCAGTTTCCTGAGCGGTGGGAGAGCTTTTTAGATACTTTGCGTATTCCCTTATGCCAGAGCTTACAGAGGGCAGGAGCTCGCCAAGGGCGGAAAGGACCTTTTGAGCATACTGCTCCGCCAGAGCCTGAGCGTCCAACTCTATCGCAAAGAGACTTTCCTTGACCTGCTTTATGTGGTTTCCCACAGGCATTCCCAGTATGCCCGACAGGGAGTGGGCTGGGTCCACAGAAAGTAGCAATGTCTTGTCTATCTGAGATAGCCTAAGGGCTACAGCGCAGGAGAGAGTGCTTTTACCAACGCCCCCCTTTCCTCCAAAAAATACAAGCCTTTTCAACAGCACGGTAGAAAACCGAGCCCTCCCCTTTCTAAACCTACGCTTCTGTGCCAAAGATGAAACTCATGTATCATGTAAGGATATAACTCAAGCACATACACCCCAAGAGGATTATCAAGCCCAAAGTAGTCAAGAAAAAGAGAAAGAAGGAGGAGGTCCCTAATATGAGAATAAGAGACCTCCACAGGCCTTTTAAAGTGAAGTTCTACAAAACCTCTAAGTATATCTTTCACTTGAGGCTAAGCACCCATTTAGCCAAATCCTTTGCTTCCTGGTCCGTGATATTTTGTGGTGGCATGGGCACCTGACCCCATGTTCCCACACCGCCGTTCTTTATCCTCTTGGCAAGTTCCTCTTCTATGCCAGGCTGTCCGGCGAACCTCTTAGCCACCTCCTTGAAAGCAGGTCCCACCTTCTTGTTGTTTATATCGTGGCACGCAAAACAGCCCTTTTGCTGAGCAAAGGCCTGCATGTCCTTAACTGGTGCACTAGCTTGTTGAGCAGATGCCTGTTGCTGTGCGGGTTTCTGTTCTGCTTGAGCCTGTTGCTGCTCTGCAGGCTTTTGTTCTGCTTGAGGCTGGGTCTGTTGTTGCTGAGCGGGTTGCTGTGCCTGCTCTTGAGGCTGAGCTTGCTGAGCAGGCTGTTCGGCAGGCTTTTGCTGGCAGGAAGCTGCAAAAAGTGCTCCAGAGGCTAAGGCTAAGAAAGCAAGCTTTTTCATTTTAGCACCTCCACATTCTTAATTATATCAATATACAGCACAGAAGGTTAAAATTTCATGAAAATTTGGCTTATAATCTTTAGCCATGCTGGACATAAGAAAGATAATGGAAATTTTGCCACACAGATATCCCCTGCTCCTTGTGGACAGGATAATAGAGATGGAGGTGGGTAAAAGGATAGTGGGGCTAAAGAATGTATCTGTGAACGAGCCAGTTTTTCAGGGGCACTTTCCGGGTTTCCCCCTCATGCCTGGTGTTTACATTCTTGAAGCCATGGCACAGGTGGGTGGCATCCTCATGATAGAGTCGCTGGGTTTAGAGATAGGGAAATACGCCATAGTCTTTGCAGGCATAGATGAGGCAAGGTTCAAAAGACCCGTCTACCCTGGAGACCAGCTTGTTATGGAGCTTGAGGTGGTCTCTCTTAAGAAGAGCCTTTCAAAGATGATAGGCACAGCAAGGGTAAATTCTGAGGTGGTGGCCACCGCCACCTTGTATGCGGCAGCCAGAAAGCTTGAGGAGTTAAGACGCTGAGGCTTCTTCAAGGGCTTTGAGTCCCTTCTCTGTAATAGAATACCCTTCGCCCTCTTGCTTTAGAAAGCCGGCCTGTGTGAGTTCTCTCAGGGAGCTTCTTACTTGAAAGAGGGGGCGGCCCGTAATTTGGACCGCCTCCTGAGGTAGAATTTGCCCCCTTTCTTTGACTAGCTTAAGAAAGGACAGAGCCCTGTCTGAAAGCCTGCCATCGGGGCTTACGCAACCCATACTCATGGCTTAACCCAGCTTCTTCTTGCAGAAATACCAGTCCTTGCACTCATAGCCTTCTTGCAGTCTCTTGAGGGCATCCTCGTAGGTGGTGGGTGGTGGCACGATAACCTTGGTGTTCTCTTCGGTAAACTCCCAAGTCTGTGGTGCAGGGACCCAGTCTGCGGGCGTTGCTACGCCGTGCTTGTCTGCAGTCTGCAGGGCGTCTATTAGCCTGAGTATCTCCCTCATATTCCTTCCAGTGGAGAGAGGATAGTAGATTATTGCCCTTATCTTGCCGTTTGGGTCAATCACAAAAACCGCCCTGACGGTCACAGTAGAGCTCTCTCCAGGATGGAGCATGCCGTAGAGTCTTGCCACCTTGCCGTCTATATCTGCCACTATAGGGAAGGGTATGTCCACGCCCAGCTTTTCCTTTATGTTCATCACCCATGCAATATGAGAATAGTTGCTGTCAATGCTGAGCCCAAGGAGCTGGACGTTCCTCTTTTGAAACTCCTCATGGAGCCTAGCAAAGCCCATAAACTCTGTGGTGCAAACTGGCGTGAAGTCCGCAGGGTGGGAGAAGAAAACCACCCACTGCCCCTGGAAGTCTTCGGGGAACCTTATGGTGCCCATGGTGGTCTGGGCTTCAAAGGCTGGTGCCTGGTCTCCTATCCTTGGCATGCTGACTACCTGTTCCATGGTTCTACCTCCTTATAAGAGTTTTGATATATAGTATTATAAGCATATGCAAATAATTTGCAAGATGATTTAAGTCATAACTCCCCTCAGTAGCCTCAGAAGGGTCTCCACCTTCTCCTTCTCTTCTTCAAGTTCCTGCAGGTTCTGGCGTGCCCTTTGCACCTCCTCCTCTGGAGCCTTGCTTAGGAAGTTTTCGTTGCTTAGCTTTTGCCGAAGGCTCTGGAGGGACTTTTCCACCTCTGAAAGCCTCTTGGAGTAGGAGTTTATGAGCTCCTCCACCCTTATGCCCTCATCCACCGGAAGGAAAAACTCAAAGTCCTTGGAAAACCCAGCCACGCAATTGGGAGGTTCTGTGTCTGCCTCTTGGAGGCTTTCAAGCCTTGCAAGGCTGAGGATGTGGGGCATAAACTCTTCTACAAGGGCTTTGCTTTCTCCAGCCCTGTAGTAGAGCCTTATCTTCCTTGAAGGTTCAATCCGTAGGTCGCTCCTGAGGGCACGTATGGCGGTTATTATTTCCTTTAGCCTTTCTAGTTTTTGCTCCGATTCCTCGTGGACCTCCGCAGGGTTGGGCTGGGGGTATTCTGTGAGGGATATGCTCTCCTTGTGGGCGGTGGGAAGATCTCTCCAGAGCTCCTCTGTGATAAAGGGCATGAAGGGGTGCAAGAGCCTAAGGGTCTTTTCAAAAACATTTAAAAGGGTAGCCTGAACGGTAATCTTTTCTGCTTTTATCCTCTGCTCTTGGGCTCTCCTTTCTTCCTCTGGCAGGCTCTCGTCGGGCTTTGCGTAGAGCCTGAGCTTGGAAAACTCTATATACCAGTCGCAAAACTCGCTCCAGATGAACTCGTAAAGCTCTCTTGCTGCCTCGGAGAACTCATATTCTGCCAAAGCCTTGTTAACCCTTTCTGCGGTCTTGTTGAACCTTGAGATAATCCACAGGTCTTCGGGTCTTGGTGGCGCACCGTAGGGAAGGCTTGTAAGAAGGTCTGGGTCCAAGTTCATGAGGATAAACCTGCCGGCGTTCCACAGCTTGTTGGCAAAGTGCTTATAGCCTTCAAAACGTTTCTCTGAAAGCCTTATGTCCCTTCCCTGCTGGGTAAGGATGGCAAGGGTAAAGCGCAGGGCGTCTGCGCCGTATTTTTCCACAATATCAAGGGGGTCTATCACGTTGCCCTTTGTCTTGGACATCTTCTGACCCTTCTCGTCCCTGATGAGGGCATGGATGTAGACATCCCTGAAGGGAATATCCTTCATAAAGTAAGTGCCGAGCATTACCATACGGGCAACCCAGAAGAAGATAATGTCAAAGCCCGTCACCAAAAGGTCTGTAGGATATAGCCCCTTGAGGTCTTGGGTCTGCTCGGGCCAGCCAAAAACACCAAAGGGCCACAGGGCAGAGGAAAACCAAGTATCAAGCACGTCCGTCTCTTGATGTAGCCTTTCAGAACCGCACCTTTTGCACCGAAGGACAAAGCGGTAGGTTTTCTTCTGGGGGTTGTAGCGGTAGCGTTGTGCCTTTCCAGTGAGTATGGCGGTGGGGTTGAGGTCTTGGCTTATAAAGAGCCTGAGGGAGTTAGCGTCAAGGCTTGTGGAGTGGTATTTATGGAAGGCAAACCTCTTGTAAAAGTCCAGCACTGTCATCTGGGGATGCACAAAGGAGGGGGAGTTTAGTATGTCCGCCACCTCCTCTGGCGTGAACTCTTCTTTTATCTTACCGTCCGCTAGAAGGTTGAATATAAGCTTGTCGTAAACGCGGTCAAAGTCCTCGTCGGTGAACACATTTTCATATCCACAGTCCTGGCAGTGCCAGACAGGTATGCGGTGTCCCCACCATATCTGACGGGATATGCACCAGTCCTTGAGGTTTTCCATCCATTGCAGGTATATCTTCGCCCAGTTTTCTGGCACGAACTTTATGAGGCTCTCCTTGACTACCCTTGTGGCAGTTTCCTTTATCCTTGGGTCCGAGACCTTCAAAAACCACTGAGTGGAGACCATGGGCTCAAGGACCGTCTTACAGCGATAGCACTTGCCCACCGCATGCCTGTGGTTCTCCACCTTCTCAAGTAGTCCAAGCTCTTCTAACTCCTTTAGGATACTTTCCCTTGCCTTGTATCTGTCAAGCCCCGCAAACCTGCCAGCATTCTCGTTCATCTTGGCAAAGTTGTCCATGACCTGCACAAAGGCAAGCCCATGGCTTTTGCCTATTTCAAAGTCCAGGGGGTCATGGGCGGGCGTTATCTTTACCGCACCAGTGCCAAACTCGGGCTTTACTCTAGGGTCTGCTATGATGGGTATGAGGTGTTCTACCTCTGAGCCATCCATGGCTCTCCTTTGCCAGTCTACCAGAGGAAGCCTAAGCCTCTTGCCCACCAAAGCTTTATACCTTTCGTCCTCCGGGTGCACCGCCACCGCCGTGTCTCCCAGCATAGTCTCTGGTCTTGTGGTGGCAACGGTTATGTATCCAGAGCCATCCTCTAAGGGGTAGCGTATGTAGTAGAGCTTGCCCTCCTCTTCCTCGTGTTCCACCTCAAGGTCCGACAGGGCAGTAAGGTCCTTTGGACACCAGCTTACCATATACTCGCCCCTGTATATGAGCCCCTCCTCGTAGAGCCTTCTAAAGGCATATCTGACCGCCCTTGAAAAGCCCTCATCAAGGGTAAATCTCTCCCTCTTCCAGTCTACGCTAACCCCAAGCTTTTCCAACTGTTCCCTTATAGAATTCCTGGAAACAGGCACCCACTCCCAAACCTTCTTTATAAACTCCTCCCTGCCAAGCTCTAACCTGCTCAGACCCTCCTCCTGAAGCCTTCTGTCTACCACATACTGGGTCGCAATACCCGCATGGTCAAAGCCTGGGACCCAAACTACGCTTTTGCCCAGCATCCTCTGCCACCGGCAAACTATGTCCTGCAAGGTGGCATTGAGGGCATGCCCCATATGTAAAGAGCCCGTCACATTGGGAGGGGGTATAACAAGGGAGAACCTGCTCTCGGAAGGCTTTTCCACAGAATATATTCCACTCTCTACCCATCTTTTGGAGTGTTTTTCTTCAACTTGTTTGTGGTTATACTGCCCTATGTCCTTCATAGAAAAAGGATTATAGCATGGGTGGGACCACTATGGAATATAGGAACAAGTCCATAACCCCTAAGGGGAGGCTTATATTGTAAAAATGCTTGTAGACCCTAAAAGCAGGGTCTTTATACTTTCTTAATAGCCAGGAAATAGAATAATTGCTATGAACTACATGGGATTAAACAAAGATGAGGTCAGACAAAGGTTAAAGATATATGGTTATAATACCTTTAAGAGAAAGAAGCTTTCAAACCTGCGTTTGTTTTTTTCTCAATTTAAAAATCCCTTTATATATCTTTTGTTTATTACAGCTACACTATCCTATGGTCTTGGTGAGACAACTGACGCTCTGATAATACTCCTCATACTCCTAGTATCGGGAATTATAGGTTTTTACCAAGAAAGCTCTGCAAACAAATCTGTGGAAAAGCTTCTTAGTATGGTTAAAACCAGTGTGGCTGTAATAAGGGATGGCAAGAAAGAAAAGGTCCCAGCAGAAGAGATAGTGCCTGGCGACATAGTAATTCTAAGTGCTGGAGACATAGTTCCTGCAGATATACTTCTTCTTGAGGCAAGGGATTTCTATGTAGACGAGTCCCTTCTCACCGGTGAAGCATACCCAGAAGAGAAGCACAAAGGTGAAA
>JAXSPD010000014.1:0-33934 GCA_037926845.1 Candidatus Pampinifervens yunnanense
TGGTTCTCCTGTCTTTGAGCCTTATGGGTATAGGAACTTTCCTTGCAGTAGCAGGGGGAATAATCTTTGTGCTCTATTCTCTAAAGGTGCTCTCCAAAAAGTCATCTAGCAATTAAAAAGTCCTTGGATATTTCAAGAAAATGCTTCACAACTCTATGCTTTGAATTTACCACTGGTCCATCTCTCACAACTCTTATGGTCTTCATACCGGCAAAATTTGCCGCATCAAGCTCTTCTTCTGTGTCAGATAAAAAAAGACATTCCCTGGTATCAAAGCCTACAGCCTTCGCTATTCTAAAATAGGATTCTTTTTCTTTTTTACCTCCCACAGAGGTGTCAAAAAAGCCATCAAAGAGCATAGTTAAGTCTCCAAAGTTCGTATGCCCGAAAAACAGCCTCTGTGCCTTGACAGAACCAGAAGAATAGATATAAAGCTTATAGCCCTCTTCCTTCCATTCTTTGAGCTTTATGTAGGCATCCTCATACACATGTCCTTTTAGATCTCCTGATTGAAATCCCTCTTCCCATATGTGTCCCTGGAGTTCCTTTAGAAGGGGTTCTTTAAGGTCTTTATCTATCCAGTCCTCAAAAGTCCTTATGGCAAGTTCGAGGCTCACCTTCTGCCTTAACTTTTCTTCTAACCCCCTTATTATACGAGCCACTTCTTCTTTATCCCAATTGTCCATAAGGAAGGTCCTCAGTTTTTGCCTTGAGTAGGGAAACATTACATCTCTTACATAAGAGATAGAGGAGGTTGTTCCTTCAATGTCCGTTATTATAGCCCTTATCATAGCATTCTAAGTATCTCATCGTGGGTTGGTATTCTTGTGGCAATGTCCGACCCAGTAAATTGGGCAACCCAGCCCTCTGGAAGGAAAAAAAACCTTATGGCCTTGAAGAAGGGCTCAGTGCCCATGTCAAACCAGTGTTTTGTGTTAGCGGGCACACTTATGAAATCTCCCCTTTCGCACAAAACCGCATAGACTTCTTGATGGGGATGTAAGTAAAAGGTGCCAGCACCTTCCACAAAGAACCTTACTTCAAAATCTGAGTGGGTATGTTCTGAAAGAAACATCTTCCTTAAATCTTCCTTCTTTGGGTTTTCAGGAGTGAGGCTCACCACATCAATGGACTTAAAACCAAACTCTCTTACTATCCTGTCTATATCCCCTTTGTAGGCTTCAAGGACTTCCTCTTGGCTGGCAGACCACGGAAGTTCCTTTTCTGCCTTCCACCTTTCAAAGTGGACCCCTATTTGGGACAATTTCTGTGCTATTTCATTATGGTCCTTCGTAGCTTCCAAAAGCCTTCCTTCTTGGTCAAAAACTGCCAAAAAGCTCATGTAAAACCTCCTGATAATAATTTAAGCTCACACTCAAAAAGAAACTCAAAGGCCTCTAACCTTATGTATGCTTCTCTTATGTTCCTGCCCCAGGTGTATAAACCGTGGGACCTAAGGAGAAAACCATAAGTCCTTTCAGCCTTTAACCGACCTTCAAGGACCTTAGATATCCCTTTCATATCCTGAGAATTTTCCAACACGGGCACATAAAGGCTTGCTTCATGAGTTTTGATACCATCAAAGGCCTTAAGGAGCTCATAACCCTCAAGTTTTATATCACTCTTGGCTAATCTAGATATCAGCGTGGAGTTTACAGAATGCACATGCAACACGCAGTTAACTTCTGGAAGGCTTCTGTAAACCACCAAATGCAGGAGAGTTTCTGCAGAAGGCTTCTTGGAACCTTCCAAAGGTTCACCCTCTAAGTTCACCACTACAAAATCCTCTCTTGTGAGATGCCCTTTATGAGTGCCAGAGGCTGTTATAAGCACTTTATCTTGTCCTATCCTTGCAGACAGATTTCCACCGCTTGCAGGCAACCAGCCTCTTGAATGGAAAACCCTTCCAACCTCAATGAGTTCTGAAATTTCAACGTGCATTGGGTTTATAATTTTACCATGGGGCTGAAAAAAATAATACGGATTAAGGAGGGTATAAAGGAAGTTAGGTCAAAAGAGCTTAGGGAAATAGATATGCAGATAGAAGCTACAAAGAAGGACCTAAAACTTTTAGAAAGCCAAGCAGAGCATATAAACGAACAAGTAAAGGTATCCTTCTCCGAAGGCCTTCTTTTTCAATATAGGTCTCTCATTTCAAGGAGAAAGGAACTTCTTAAAAAGCTTTACGAACTAGAGCTTTTGAAAGAAAGAAAAAGGGAAAAACTGAAAGAAGTTTACAGAGATATAAAATCTCTTGATATATTGAGGACAAACATGGAGAAAGAAAATTTAGCAAGAGCCTTTAACCTTGATTTTCAGAGGTCAAGTTTTATGTATCTTGTAAAAAGGAGGTCTGGAAGTGTTTAGAAGCCTAATATGCTTCTTGATGTTGATAGGTTTTGCTTTTTCTCAATCTGCACTTCAAAAGAAGATAAAACAAGAGAGGGAAAATATGGCAAAAGAGGAGCTCAGCTCCATATCAAAGGAATTGGAGGAAAAGCTTAAAAAAATTGAAGAAGAGCGTAAAAGACTTGAGGAGCTCAAGAAAGCACCCACACCAAAGGAAGAACAAAGGCCAGAAATTAAAAGGCTGGTGGATATATTCAACAAAGCTTCTCCTGATGAAGCAGGCGCCATAATGAACAACCTTGAGCCAAGTCTTGCAGCTGAAGTTCTTCTTAATCTAAAGGAAAGGCAAGCTGCGGCTATACTGGAGGCAATGGACCCTCAAAAGGCTGCAGAGGTGTCAAGGATTGTCTTAGAGAAAAAAGGAAAAAGGTAAGCTTATAAGACTATAAGAAATTATTAAATGTGCCCTTTTACTAGGGCTTATAATAACTTTGTGGAGGTGTAAGGATGGATAAATTGGTTCTTGAAAGGTTAACAGAACAGAAGGAAAGCCCCGAATACCTTCAGATAAGCATGGCAGCCGCAATGACCTTGGGTATCGTGCCGGGTCAATTTTATAGGAATACAAGACTTAGTTGTATAAATACCCTCTTAACTTATCCCTCAGGATGCCACGCCACCTGTGCCTACTGTGGTCTTCAAAAGGCAAGGGAGATGGAATATTCAAAGAAGAACTTCATAAGGGTGGAGTGGCCCACCGTTAAGCTGGAGGATATTATAGACAGAGCCAAAAGAGTGGGGCATGTGGAAAGACTATGCATAGCCCAGATAACCCATCCCAGAGCCATAAGGGACACCAAGTATGTGCTGAAAAGGGTTCTATCTGAGCTGGGGGACCAGCTCTTCGTGTCCCTTCTCATAAACGCCACTGGAACCACCTATGAGGACATGGAAGACTACAAAAGGCTGGGTGCGGACACGGTTACCGTTGCAATAGACTGTGGAACTCCTGAGGTCTTTGAAAGGCTTCGCGGTAAGCCCATGAATAGCCCTCACCGGTGGGAGACCTTCTGGAAGGTGCTTGAGTGGGCTTGTGATGTGATGGGAGATGGATACGCCGGATGCCACCTTGTGGTGGGGCTTGGCGAGACAGAGCAGGAGATGATAGAGACCATTCAAAGGGTCAGGGACCTTGGGGCAAGGACGCACCTCTTCTCCTTCTGGCCAGAGGAAGGATCAATGATGGAAAAGGAAAAGCCGTGTCCGGCACCACAATATAGAAGGGTGCAGTTTGCCAGATACCTTATAGACAATCAGATTGCCCGCTATGAGGACATGAAGTTCAACGAAAAGGGTCAGGTGGTGGACTTTGGCATAGACAAGGATACCTTTGAAGAGCTATTCTGGAGTGGAAGACCCTTTATGACCTCTGGATGCAGGGGCAAGACCACAGAGGTTGCTTGCAACAGACCCTTTGGAGACAGCTCGGTGAGCGACATAAAGAGCTATCCCTTCAAGCCCGAAAGGTCAGACCTCCAGAGAATAAGAAAACAGCTCTTTGACTACGAGATGACCACCAACTACCCAGATGTGCTAAACCCCAGCGTCTTTAGGTATCAATGAGCTGGGGAGACCTGCTTTTGGATATGGGCTACGCAGGGTTTGCAGGCTTTGTGGTGGGCTTTGCGGTCAAGAGGGTGCTTAACTTCTTCCTACTTTTGCTGGGTCTTTATATGCTCTCTCTTATGTGGCTTGCTAGCAAGGGGATAATAGAGGTTCACTGGGGACAGTTCTTTGTGCTTTTTAAGGGTATGTTTGAAGGCTTTAGCGAGTTTGTGCAAGGTCTTATCAAAAAGCTGGCCTTTGCTGGCAGTTTTGCAGTGGGCTTTGCCATAGGGATGAAAACTTGAGGGAAAAGGACCTTTTGCAGGAAGTGAAAAGGCTTTGGGACAGCGGGGATTTCTACTCCGCCCATGAGGTGCTTGAGGACATATGGAGGCTCTTTCCAAAGGAGGACCGCTTCTCAAGGAACTGCTACCAAGGGCTTATAAGGCTTGCCATAGCCTACAATCACTATCTGTGCAGTAGAAGGGAGAGTTGTATTAGGGTTTTGAAGATGGTCTACCAACAGCTCCAACCCTGCGGAACGAACTTTAGAGGCATAGACTTGGACCATCTCATGAAGTATGTGAGTATTCACCTTAAGAGTTTGGAGGCAGGTGGTGGCATAGAGGAGTTTCCTTGCTTTCCCCTTTCAGGAAACCTCTAGGTTCACTCCAAAGGCTCTAAACCTATCTCTGTGTCTTACTATGTCCATGCTTACCCTAATCCTTGGGTCTGCCTGAAGGAGTGTTCTGTATCCGTTTATCCTAAGCTCAAGGGTAAGCTCTTTACCCTCTGGGTCTTCGCACTCTTGTATAAGATATCTAAGCTTTCGGAGTTCTTGCTCGTCCAGCTCTCTTAAAAACACGAGCCTTATGTTCATGCCTTCTTTCCTAAGAAACTCTTCTGGTGTGCTTACTTCTCTGAGCAAGAGCTTTACTTCCTCCGTTTCTTGGTCTATGTCCACCTCAAACCTACCCACTATAACCTGGTCTTCCTTTATTTTTTCACTGTGCTGTGAGTAGGTCTCTGGGAACACAAACACCGGCGCTATGCCAGTTTTGTCCACAAGGTTAAAAAGGGCTACATAGTTGCCCTTCTGGGTCTTTTTCACCTTTAGGTCCGTTATTACGCCCGCAAAGGTATAGGTGCCACCTTCTGTCTCTTCCAATATCTCAAGGCTTGATACCTTACCCTTTAGGACCTTCTCGTAGGGCTCAAGGGGGTGCGAGGAGATATAAAAACCTAGCACCTCCTTTTCATACTTGGCATGGTCTTCTTCCTTTATCTCTTGCCTTGAGGCAAAGAGTCCCTTGCCCAAGAGATTAGAGCTTCCTTCAAGCCTTTGGAGTAGATCCTTTCTCCCTTCGCCAAAGGCATCAAAGGCTCCGGCCTTTATTAGGGCTTCAAGGGTCTTTTTGTTTACCTTTTTGCTGTCTATGCTTCTTACAAAGTCTCCCAGCGATGTCCAGGGTCTTTTCCGGCTTTCCACTATGAGTTTGGCGGTCTCCTCACCCACACCCTTTATGCGGGCAAGTCCAAACCTTATAGCCTTTGGTCCTTCTATTACAAAGTCCACGCCGCTTTTGTTTATGTCTGGTGGCAGAAGTCTAAAGCCTTCGTTCTTTGCATCTTTTAGAAGGTTTATGAACTTTTTGTCGTTTTTCTCAGTAGAGAGCTTTACGCAGAAAAACTCCTCAGGGTAGTGGGCTTTCACATAGGCGGTCCAGTAAGAGAGGTATCCATAGGCTACCGAGTGAGACTTGTTAAAGGAGTAGCTGGCAAACTTTTCTATGTCTTCCCAGAGCTGGGTTATTTTCTTTTCCTCGTAGCCTCTCTCTACCGCTCCCCTTATGAACTTTTCCTTCATCTGTGCCATAAGGTCCGCTTTTTTCTTACCTATCGCTTTCCTCAGTGTGTCTGCCTCGCCGGGCGTAAAGCCCGCAAGCACCTGAGATGCCTTCATTATCTGCTCCTGATAGACCCATACGCCGTAGGTTTCTTTCAGCACTGGCTCAAGCTCTGGAAAGGGGTATTCTACCGGTTCTCTTCCGTGTTTTCTGTTTATGTAGCTGTCCACAAGACCGCTCTTGAGGGGTCCGGGTCTGTAGAGGGCAAGCACCGCCACGATATCATCAAAGCTGTCTGGGGTAAGTCTTCTGAGAAGGCTCTTCATGCCAGAGCTTTCCAGCTGGAAAACTCCCGTGGTGTTCCCCTCTCTTAGAAGTTCATAGACCCTTTCATCCTCAAGGGGCAGGCTCAGATAGTTTATGTCCACGCCGTGCCTTTCTTTGATGAGATCTCTGACCCTTTGGAGCTCCGTAAGGGTCTTGAGACCCAAAAAGTCCATCTTTATAAGACCCACCTCTTCCAGCTTTACCATGTCAAACTGGGTTGCTACCGCACCCTCCTTGTCGTAGTATAGGGGCAAGAGCTCTTCCAAGGGCTTGGGTGCAATGACCACGCCCGCTGCATGCAAGGAGGTGTGCCTTGTAAGACCCTCAAGCCTGAGGGCTATCTCCACGAGCTTTTTCAGTTCTGGGTTCTCCTCACAGAGCCTTCTAAAGCGTGTGGCGTTCTCCTCTATGTCGGTGCGGTGTCTTCCATACTTTTTCAGAAGTTCCTCTATGGGGGTTAAAAACATCTCCTCCAGCGTAAGCCATGTGCCTTGCACATCACCCTGTGGTATGAGCTTGGCAAGGGTGTCTGCGGTTTGATAGGGAATGCCCAAAGCCCTTGCCACATCCCTCAGGGTCTGCTTTGCCTTCATCACATTGTAGGTGATTATCTGGGCTACATTCTCCGAGCCGTATTTCTCTTTTACATACTCTATGACCCTGTCTCTGTTTTCCATGCAAAAGTCCACGTCAATGTCTGGCATGGAGACCCTCTCGGGGTTTAAAAACCTCTCAAAGAGTAGCCCATGCCTGATAGGGTCCACGTCCGTTATACCCAAGGCGAAGGCAAGCAGAGAACCCGCTGCAGAGCCCCTGCCTGGACCCACGGGAATGCCCTTGGACTTTGCCCAGTTTATAAAGTCTTGCACTATGAGAAAGTAGCCCTCAAAGCCCATCCGAGAGACCACATCCAGCTCAAAGTAGAGCCTGTCCCAGTATTCTCTGCTGTCCCTTGCAAGACCCTGATCTATCCTCTGTCTTAAACCCTTTACTGCAAGGTCTTTGAGAAAGTCCTGCAGGGGCACGCCTTCTGTGGGAAAATGGGGCATAAGGTAAGATCCACCCTCTAAGAGCTGAAAGCTCTCTGCGGTTTTCTCTGCCACCTCAAGGGTGTTCAAAAGAGCTCTTTCCCATCCCTCAAACCTTCCCTTGAACTTCTCCCAAACCTCCCCCGGGGATGCAAAATGAAGCCCATCATTGGCACACTTGAAACTACCTCCCTGCTGGACTTCCATAAGGGTCTTTTTCATCTGTATTGCCATAAGCACCTGATGGGCAAGCCTGTCTTCGGGCATAAGGTAATGGGAGTCGTTGGTGGCTATAAGCTTTACGCCAAGCCTCTGGGCTATCCTTATGAGATTTCTGTTGGCGGTCTCCTGCTCGGGCAGGGAGTTGGATTGAAGTTCAAGGTAGAGGTCTTCACCAAAGAGGTCAAGAAACTTTTTGACCCAATGCTGGGCTTTTTCCTCTTCTCCTATGCTTGCGTAGTAGGTGGGCACACCCTTTAGGCAGGCGGTTATGGCAATGAGCCCCTCGTGATATTGGCTGAGAAGTTCATAATCTATCCTTGGCTTGTAGTAAAAACCCTCCTTGTAGGAGAGGGTGGAGAGCCTCATGAGGTTTTTCAGTCCCCTGTCGTCCTTTGCGATAAGTATAAGGTGGTGGTTGTGCTTGTCGGTAAGATTGTCCTCTGAACCTTTGCCCCTCCGGTCAAACCTTGAGCCGGTGGTAAAGTAGGCTTCCATGCCTATGAGGGGCTTTATGCCCACCGATTTCATGCTCTTGTAGAAGTCCAGAATACCAAAGAGGTTTCCGTGGTCTGTGATGGCAACCGCCTTGTAGCCTAGCTCCTTTGCCCTCTTTGCCAAGTCCTTTACCTTTATGGCACCATCAAGAAGAGAATACTGGGTGTGGAGATGAAGATGCACAAAGTCCGCCATACCTATATAGCATAAGGGAATTTCCTCTTTTGGCTATCGCCATTAAAGGCTTGAATTATAGGCTAAAAAGCCCTCGGCACCAAAGTCCGAGGAATTTGGAGCTTTTTAGCCAGCGGGGACCTTGTATCTTTCCTGCGTCATGAGGTCTATGCCTACCTCAAGGTTTTCTACCCACTCTATAAAGCGGTCTACCATGTCCTTGCCTTTGAAGATGGCACCGTGTTGGGGCACTATCATCTCAATGTCCAGCTGTCGCACCATGTTTGCCCAGAAGCGCAGAATCTTGTTGCTTACCATGTATCGCCTGTGGAAGCCTTCCATATACTTTATGTGCTTGTCAAAGTCCTCCACCACAAAGTAATCCTGCCCAAGGGACGCCCCCAGGTCTCCAGAAAATAGTATTTTTGAACAGGGGTCGTAGACTTGGAAGTTGCCCTCTGAATGCAGAAAGTGGGCAGGCAATATGTATAGCTTGCAGTCGCCGCCCAGAGTGAGCACCGTCCCGCCGTCGTCTATAGGAAAGACCCTGTCCTCAAGCTGTGAGTCCAGTCCAAAGTGGGGCAGGAACCTCATCCACAGTTTGGAAACATAGGCGGACGCCCTTGTGGTCATCAGCCAGCCATTTATTGATGCCACTATGTCTGGGTCTTGGTGGGATAAAAATATATACTTTATCTGGTTGGGTGGTATGTAGAGGGAGAGGTCTGAAAGGAGCTTGGAAAAGACCTTGTGCCCTCCAGGGTCAAGGAGCATGCCTTCACCTTTATGGATGATAAGCACCTGGTTTGCCTGCACCGCAGATGCAGGCGTTAGCTCTTCAAAGAAAACTACCTTGTGGTCTGGTGTGTTGAATATTACATTCTTCATCCCACGCCTCCAGAATGATTAAAATCATATTTTAAATATAGCACAGAGATTTTTCTAGTCTACCTCTAGGTATCCAAAGCCTTGACCAGTCCTTAACCCTAAGCCATACTGATACATAAACTTGAGAATTTCTTGGTTGTTCGTGTTTATACGAAACTTTCCTATGAAGGACCTTATATGCCCCCCGTAATGTTTTACTATCTCCTCCTTGAAGTATTCAAAGTCAAAGGAAAAGAAACTTATCTCTGGGTCGTAGCCCTTTATACTCCTGAATCGTCTTAGTATGTTCTCCAGAAGGGCTTCTTGGAAGCCCTCCTCCATGGGAACAGCATACCTAAGCTTTGGGCTATCAACAGAGTAGGTGCGTCTTTCCACAACCACGGGCGACAGGCTCTTAAATCTGCCCTTAGACCAATCTCTTTCCTTTTCTAGGCTTAGGTCCCTTATTACAAACTCCGCTTCTCCTATTCTGTGTATCTCACCCTTTAGGCGAGAAAGACCGTTATAGAGCCTTAGACCATAAACTGGGTCTCCAGTGGAAATTCTCATGTTTATAAAACGCACACCTTCTATCTTATCTTCCCTAAAGTCCACCTTACCTAAGTAAGTGGCAAAAGTGTAGGGTCTTAGTGGATTTTCCAGAAACTCTTTAACGCCAAAGACCCTCTTCATCAGGGATATAAGCCGGCGTCTATAGTCAATGGGTATGCTTACCTCCTTTTGGCTTTCAAGTTTCACCAGAAAACGCATTAGGAAAATTTTAATATGTCAGAAAAGGAGAAAAGCGGGGGTTAAAATATTAACCAAGAGCAAACTAAAAGGGAGGTAAAAAATGGCAGGACTTACCATAACGGTAATAACCCATAGGGCAAGCTCTCTCAACTATGGTGAGAGCATAGGCAACATATCGGTCCTCAAGAAGATAACCCTTGGGGACAACACCCAGCTCACATATGCCTCTGACAAGGCTCTCAAGTATGAGATAAGAAGACAGGGAAAGGAAAGGTTTGGCTGGAGGCTGTTGGATGAAAGGCTGAAGGAGTATGTGGAAAGAAACGCTCCCAAGGATATCCTTAATGTGGATGCCTTCGGCAAGGAGCTTATCAAAGACTACGAGGAGTTTGACCTTTTTGGTGGGCTCTTTACCAAACCTGTGAAGGAAGAGGGTGGCAAGAAAAAGAAAGTGGACCTGTCAAAGGGTGATGCGGTCAAGAGGGTAAGCGTGGCAAAGGTTAGCTACGCCTTCTCCCTTTCTCCCTTCAAGTCCGACATGGACTTTATGAACAACATAGACGCCTACAACCGTTATATACAGCATGTGGAAGACCGAGGAGAGCAAGCCATCGTCAACTCCGAACAGCACACCTCCCATTATGTGTATACCCTTACTGTGGACCTTGACCGGGTTGGGGTGTGGGAAAAAGAGGACTGGACAAGGGAAGAGGTGCTGAAAGCAGAGGATAAGGCTAAGAGAGTGATGGAGCTACTTGAGGTTATAAAAACCCTCAGCCGGCAGATAAGGGGCAGGTGGGAGAACCTCTCGCCGGTCTTTGTGATAGGCGGTGTCTTTAGTGTGAAAAACCCCTTTTTCCTTTGCTGTGTAAAGGCGGTAGAAAAGGAAGGCAAGCTACTTCTTGACATAGAAGCCATAAAGGACTGCATGAGCCTTGTGCCAGAAGGGGAAGAGGTTCTCTGTGGGCTACTTTCTGGCAACTTTTTGAACGAAGAAGAAATAAGAAGGGAGCTAAAGGCTCTGAGCGTAGGCGAGGTCTTTGAAAGGCTAAAAGAGAAGGTAAGAAAGGTTTACGGGGTTTGAGATGAAGTGCCTGCGTTTTGAGCTATTCACTCCTACAGGCATATTCAAGACGCCCTTTTCCATAAAGGGCATAGAGACCTACCCCCTACCGCCTTACTCTACGATTATAGGACTTTTATACACTGCCCTTGGCAGAAAGTGGCAGGGTGAGACCTTTGACATATCCATACAGGGCTCTCACGAAGCAATCTTTAGGGACTATGTAAGGTTTAGGAAGTATAACCTCAAAGATAAGGCTTTGGAGACGCTCCCCCTCGAAGTGCCTGTTTTATACAATCTGAGGCTGGTGGTTCATCTGAGGGGAGAAGAGGCTCTGCTTGAGGAGTTTAAGAATGCCCTAAAGGGACCTCAAAGATACCTCTACATTTCTGGAGGAGAGTATCCAGTCAGGGTCAGTGGCGTAGAGCTCGTGGAGATTGAGGAGGAAAGGGTGGAATATTTTAAGATAAACCATTCTGCCTTTGTGCCTGCAAACCTCTATGAGAGGCTCTTTGTAAGCCCATCGGGCATTCTATATCACCTGCCTGCCTTCTTAAAGGATGGTGCGATCAGGGAACATCAGTGGGTTGAGGTTTACTATCTGCAAAAAGGCACTGCCATAGAAAGGGGTAGTATTTTTGTAGATAAGGAAGGAGGGCTTCCGGTATGGCTGTCAAGTTTTACATAGACAACTGGCTTATGGCAGTATCCGCTCTGGGCTTTGCAAGGGTATTAGAGCATGCTGAGGTGGACCCTCTGCAGTTTTTCAAAGGCAGGGTTCTTGAGGTGCCAGAAGTCCTTTGGGAAAAGATTTCACATTATTACGCAAACTATCTCTTGAAAGACTTTGACATGCTTGTGAAACCCTCCTATGAAAAGCTAAGCCTCAAGAAGGAAGTAAAGTGGAGCGATGTAAAAAACCCTTACAATCAGGTTGTGCTCACAAGGCTCAAGGACTTTTACAATAACTCCCTTTTGATAAACTTCTCCAAGGGCTACATAAAAGGTGTTGCAGAAAAGAACGAGGAAACCATAAGGAGCTACAGCCAGGACCTAAAGGAAGCTATCAATATCCTCCTTTCCCGCTGGGATGACTACCGCAGGACTATGTCCGCTCATATAAGCTCAGCCATAGGGGAGGCTTTTGGAGAAATACGAGGTGCGACCATCCCAGAAGGCTCTCCTACATGCTTTTTCTGCAGGGAAAGACCCTCCTACAGAACCTTTGATGCGGTCAACTTCACACCCCTCTCTGCAAGCCCAGACAACCTGCCCAACTTCTTCTACAATGGCAGAAACACCATGTATTTGTGCAAAGAGTGCGAAATCCTGTTCTACTTTGCATGTTTTGGCTTTACGAGGACTGGCGGTAGGTATCTCTTTGTGTATATACCAGAAAACATAGAGAGAATGTTCAGCGTCAACAACGCTCTAGAAAAAAGAAGATGGATATCCTCGGACATCATAAGGGAAAGCCTTGTGGAAGTGGCAAAGGCGGTAGAAGAACAAAGGGCGGAGTGGACGCTAAAAAACATATATGTGGTTGAAGTCCAACCTGTGGGTGATGCAAAGAGCAACATACACACCTTTAGCCTCAGACCAGAGCTTGCCAAAGCCCTAAAGGATCGCATAGACAAGTATCCTCGCAGTCTTGAGCCCCTTTTTGACATATTCTTAAGCTATGCCTATCAGGGTAAAAGTCTTTATGAAATGCTCTATCGCATACTGTCAGGATACTTCTTCAAAGACCGTTATAAGAACATAAATACAGGCACGGATGAGGGTAGGCTTGTGAGCTTTGGTAGCAAAGGCTTGTGGGTAAGTTTACTCTTTTTCATAAAATTTCAGGAGGTGTTGAACATGCAAGCAAACAAGGACAGGGAGATTAAGCGGGCTTTCTTTGAGGGCAAAAAACTTGCAGAAGCCTACACCGGTAGCATGGGCGAGGACAGGGCAAAGAAGAAGATAGAGACGCTCTCTTACAGGCTTTTGGAGGCAGTCCGCCGGAAGGACATGGACCACTTTAGCCAGAATGTGATACGAGCATACTTGGAGGTGGAAAAGCCTGTGCCTCAGGTGTTTTTGAACGCCTTGAGAGAGGGCGGGCTTGAGAGGATAGCCTACGCCTTTTTGATAGGTCTAAATGGTGAGGAGGCAAAGGTTGGAGCCGAAGCAGAAGCTGAGCCAAGCTTGGGCGAAGAGTGATGGCACGAGCATAAGGGAGCATACGGACAAGCTACTGGAAAACCTAAGAGCCCTCAAGGGACTATACCGCGCACAGATAGAAGAGGCTTGTCCAGAAGAATTCAGAAAATACTTGTGGCAAGCCCTTGAGCTTGCCTGCGAATACCACGACTATGGCAAACTCCACTGCAAGTTCCAAAAAGAAGTGGGAAACAAGGACTATCCAGACCAAAGGGTAGAAAGGGTCAGGCACAACTTGCTTTCGCCTGCCTTTTTGGAGGTGGAGGAGGAGTTTTTGAGGGATGTGGTGGCATTAGCCATACTTCACCACCACGAGCCGGAGTTGGGAGAAGAAGCCATAAGGAAAGTGGAAGGCATCCTCAGACAGGAGTTTAACCTCTCTATGGCGAGCTGGCACAAAGGAATACTTCAGGAAGATGAGTATACCAGAGTAGAGAAACTCTCAAAGTTCTACAGTTTTGACAAAGACAGGCTCAGAGCCTTTTATGTGCTTCTCAAGGGGCTACTTCTTAGGATAGACCACGCCAGTAGCAACAAAGAGATTGAAAGGATTGAAGTAGAGCCTATAGAAAGTCCAGAGAAGGATATAAGGGAAAAGAAGGGCTTTGAACTAAACGACCTGCAGGAATTTGTCCTCCAAAACAGGGACAAAAGCCTTGTGGTCTCTGCACCCACGGGCTACGGAAAAACAGAAGCGGGCTTTATTTTCTTGCAGGGCAAAGGTTTCTACACCATACCTATCAGAACCTCTGCCAACGCCATATACCGAAGGGCAAAGGAGTATTTTGGTGAAAGGGCAGGGCTTTTGCACTCTACCGCCCTAAACTTCTTGGTGGAAACAGAAGGGGACAGAAACAAGCTCATGGGCATAATCTCAGACTACGAGTATGCCAAACACTTTTCAAAGGCTCTCTTGGTTTGCACACCAGACCAGCTTTTTCCCTTTGTCTTTGCCTACAGGGGCTTTGAAAAGAGCTTGGCTGTGCTTTCTTACTCGGCGGTAGTAATAGACGAGGTGCAACTTTTTGAGCCCCACACTCTGGGCTTTCTGGTGGAGGGCATAAAAATAGCCAGAGAACTTGGCTCAAGGGTTATGGTAATGACCGCCACACTGCCTGAGTTTATGAAAAGAGATTTGGAAGGCATGGAACACCGATATTTTGGAAACCCAGAGGTGAAAAGACACCGTCTGAGGGTGATGAGGGATAGCCTTCTGTCTGCAGTGGATGACATAAGGAAAAGGTCTCAAGAAGGTAAGGTGCTCGTTATCACCAACACGGTAAAGAGGGCTGTGGAACTCTATGAGAAGCTAAAGGAACAAGGACTTGAAGTTAACCTTCTCCACTCAAGGTATATTCTCAAGGACAGGAGGGAAAAGGAGGAAGAAATAAAGGAATTTTTTGACAAGGGAGATAGGGGTATACGGATTACCACACAGCTTGCTGAGGTCTCTTTGGACCTTGATGCGGACTACCTGTTTACGGAGTATTCAACGCCAGACAGCCTCTTCCAAAGGCTTGGGAGGGTCAACAGAAAAGGGCAAAAGCCCACAGACGAGCCCAACGCCTTTGTGTTTCTTGAGGACTGCTCTGGCATAGGTCCAGTATACAGAAAGTCGCTCCATGAAAGCACAAAAGAAAAGCTAAGGGACGGGCTGTGGAGCGAAGAGGACAAAAGAAGGCTTATAGAGGAGGTCTATTCGGAGGAGAACTTATCCAAGGTAGACAGGAAATATCTGGAAGACTACAAGAAAGCCAAGGATTATATAAGGGATGTGTGGAACACTCTGGGTCTCATCACGCCCACACAGAAGAGCCTTGCCCAAAAGCTCTTCAGGGACATCCACTCCATAACGGTCATTCCAGAGGTCCACAAGGAGGAGCTTAAAGTCCATCTTGAGGTTTTGAAAGAAAGCAAGGACAAGATAGAGCGTATACAAGCCATAAACAACCTCTTGGACTACACCTTTTCCATACCCGCATACCAGATGAAGACCTCTATCCTTGAAAAAATTCCGGAGCTACAAGCCTTTGACATATACTGGCTAAAGACGGAATACGACCCAGAAAGAGGGCTCTTTGAGCTTCCAAAGGACCCAGAGCTTTACCAAGAGAGCATTTTTTGATGGATGTTAGGGAGCTAAAATACAGAGGGACGCAGGTGGCTTACTATGTGGTGTGTCAGAGAAAGCTCTGGCTCTTTTCTAAAGGCATAAGCCTTGAGCATCTTTCAGAATGGGTAGCCCTTGGGAAGCTCCTGGACGAGAGGAGCTTCAAAAGGGAGAGGGAAGAGGATTTTTACGATGAGCCTGTAAAGATTGACTTCCTTAGCACCGGCGAGGAAATTGTGGTGCACGAGGTAAAGCACTCAAGGTCCATAGAGACCGCCCACGAGCTACAGGTGAAGTATTACATCTACTACCTGCGTCAGAAGGGTATAAAAAGCTCTCGTGCCGTCCTGCACTACCCAAAGGCAAAGCAGATAAAGGAGGTCTACCTCACTCCAGAAGAGGAAAGACTTATAGAGACCGCTTTGCGTAGGATGGAGCATATTCTCTCTCTTGAAAAGCCCCCGCCGGTGGAGGAAAAGCCCTATTGCAAAAGCTGTGCCTACGAGGAATTTTGCTATGGGTAGAGTTTACTACATAACACAGAATGGAGAACTTCGGCGTGAGGAAAACACTATAGTCTTTGAAAACGTTGAGCTAAAAAAGTCCATACCCATAGAGGACCTTGAGGAACTTTTTCTGCTTTCTGAGGTATCCACCAACAGCAAGGCTTTGGGTCTTCTCTCCCAGAGGGGCGTGGTGGCACACTTTTTCAACTACTATGGCTACTACATAGGGAGCTTCTACCCAAGGGAGAAAAACCTCTCGGGCTACCTGCTGGTAAGACAAGCCCAACACTACCTGCAATTAGAAAAAAGGCTCTACCTTGCAAAAGCCTTTGTGGAGGGTGCTGTGCAGAACCTGTGTCCTATTCTTGGTATGGACAGCGGTCAGTATCTTTCAGAACTTTCTCGTGCAAAGGATATACCGCAGGTGATGTCTGTAGAAGCTAGGCTCAGAAAGGACTTTTATCAAAGGCTTGCGGAGTATACAGGTTGGGACTTTGAAGGCAGGACCAAAAGACCACCCCACAACCCGCTCAACGCTCTCATATCCTTTGGAAACTCGCTGGTTTATGCCAAGGTGCTGGGAGAGATATACCAAACACAGCTCAACCCCACCATAAGCTACCTGCACGAGCCCTCGGAAAAAAGGTTCTCCCTATCCCTTGATGTGGCAGAGGTCTTCAAGCCCATACTCTCCGACCGCCTCATAGTCCAGCTCATAAAAGCAGGCAAGCTAAAAGAGGAACACTTTCTGCAAGAGCTAAACTACGCCTACCTAAGCAAAGAGGGAAGAAAGCTCTTTGTGCAGGCTTTCAACGAACTCCTTGAGTCCACCATAAGACATAGAAGGCTCAACCGCAAGGTATCTCACCGCCAACTCATCCGGCTGGAGCTCTACAAGCTCATAAAACACCTGCTGGAAGAAGACACCTACAAACCCCTCAACTACTCAAGCCTTTGATGAGGGTCATACTGGTCTACGACATATCAACAGAGGACAAGGAAGGACAAAAAAGACTCAACAAAGTAAGGAAGGTTGTCAAGAAATACATACACCATGTGCAAAAGTCCGTCTTTGAAGGCAACATAACACACTCAAGGCTGGAAAGGCTCAAGGCTGAACTTCTTGACATAATAGACCGCAAACAGGACAGCCTCATCATCTACATCTTTGAAGACATGGTAGATTACCGCAGAGAAATCCTCACCGAGGGCGAGGACCCAACCTCTAACCTGCTTTAGCTGTCCCAACTGGAAGAGCCTGACCAACTGTCCCAAGAAGAGGAACTCCAGCTATCGTCCCAGCTTGAAGAGCTCCAACTGTCGTCCCAACTTGAGGAGGAACTCCAGTCATCATGATGAAAGACATGATACATGGGACAAGAAGGGTCCCACATGGCACGAGAGATATCGCAATGGTCGTCATGCCATCTTCTGTAGTGGTCATCAAAAGAACTGCTTTCGTAGCCAGCTGACGAACCCATTCCGGAGTCATAATACTCATAATCTGGAGGGTTTGTGGGCTTTGAGGACATAACATCGGTTGTTTTTTGACCCTCATAGTCCTCAAGGGCTTCGTCGTTGGCGGAGTTGAGCCTCCACAGGAAGAACAGGATAGCAAGGACTAAAACAACATACTCCATGACACACCTCCTTTTTATTATTAAGATAAACTCCCTCCGACCACTGTGTCTGACACAGAGAAATTTATGTTATACTATTAACTATCTACACTTTAGGGATATAAAGGTCCCTTGACATTTTGGCAACTGAATATGGCTCTTTTATCCACAGTGTTGGGGCTATTCTGTCTCTTCCGAGGGCTTCAAAAGACCATGCTCATCTGTGGACATAACTGCATTCTTCTGCTTTAGATCCTTTAACTGCATAAGTTTAATAGCTATTAGCTCACCCATAGGCACACCTCTCTTTATGCTCTCTATACGCAATTCCTCCCAGAGGTCATAAGGCAAAGCTACGGTAGTCCTTTTGAGCTTTCTCTTGCTGTTCTTCATAGGTTGTATTTTAGCATCCTTATGCTTTGATGCTTGAGCATCATGATGCTTTGATGTTTTGATGCTTTGATGCTGCACGCTTTGGAGCTTTGTCTATCAAGGTTTTGAAGTTTATAAAACCGCACTCAACTTTGCACGACCATAGGTTTCTGGCAAATATCCTTCTTTTGAGAGATGTGGGGTATTGACAAAAGCCTTGATATGTCTTATTATCTTCTGTATGGTGTTTTAGGGTTGCTAATCCACCGTTGTGGAGTTGAAACGTAAATATTGAAAAACCATCCTCCCACTCTTCATTATCGTTGCTAATCCACCGTTGTGGAGTTGAAACCTTATTTGGATTGTATGGGCTTAAGGTAATATAAGGCGTTGCTAATCCACCGTTGTGGAGTTGAAACCAGGAATTAGAAGCAGAAGTAAGAAGAAAAGTGGACGAGTTGCTAATCCACCGTTGTGGAGTTGAAACTTCTCCCTCATGTCCCACTTGGGACATGCCTTGCTCTGGGGGTGTCGCTAATCCACCGTTGTGGAGTTGAAACTTAACTGACGGTTTTCTCCTGAACCTATGGCTACCTCGTCGCTAATCCACCGTTGTGGAGTTGAAACGCTATTATTACCCTCCAGGACAAAGAGGTTGGGTTTAGTTGCTAATCCACCGTTGTGGAGTTGAAACCCATTGCATTGTTTTCCATACCCTTCTCTACCATCTTGTTGCTAATCCACCGTTGTGGAGTTGAAACTGGAATAAAGCATCCAAGAAGGGGTGTGCCTTAATCCTGTTGCTAATCCACCGTTGTGGAGTTGAAATAACTGCTTGTTCTGGAGTTTTGTGTTCTGTGTCGTATGTTGCTAATCCACCGTTGTGGAGTTGAAACTTTCAAGGCGTAGGGTCTACTGGGATAGCATGCTTAAGGTTGCTAATCCACCGTTGTGGAGTTGAAACGGGTGTTTTGATGGCTTGCTTTACAATGTTTTTTAAGTTGCTAATCCACCGTTGTGGAGTTGAAACGGGTGTTTTGATGGCTTGCTTTACAATGTTTTTTAAGTTGCTAATCCACCGTTGTGGAGTTGAAACTGTCTTTGAGGGAACTCATTGACCTTTTCAGATATTCGTCGCTAATCCACCGTTGTGGAGTTGAAACACTCATTTTCACTCACCTTCTCGCCGAGGGCAAAAGTGTCGCTAATCCACCGTTGTGGAGTTGAAACGAACATGCCCTTCCTGACCTTTGGAACAAAGATTTCTGTCGCTAATCCACCGTTGTGGAGTTGAAACTCATTATCTCTTCCCTTACGGTCTCCACAAAGCTGTGTCGCTAATCCACCGTTGTGGAGTTGAAACTAGCTAATTCTTGGATGAACCCATGCCTCATTGGAGGTTGCTAATCCACCGTTGTGGAGTTGAAAGTAGACAGAACTATCGTTTTTTAAAGAGAATAAATAGGAAAACCATAAGACCCACAAGAGCCTGCAAAAACACAAGGCTGTAGCCTGTGGGAAGGTCTAGCCAAAAGGATAGGGCTATGGCTAAAAAGCTCCAAAAACTACCCCACACCCACGCAAAGATAAGACCTCTACCAAGAAGAAGAGAAACAAGAGCAGGAGAAACAAGCAAAGAGAAAACTACCAACACGCCGGCGAGCTTTACGGAGCTAGCAAGCGTAAGAGAAAAGAGGGCAAAGAAGGAAAGCTCTTGCCAAAGCCCCCTAAGATGCCTCCGGAGGTATAACAAAAGACCTATAACAGAGTATATAAGGGCGGTTTTGAAAACCTCCTCAAGCCGAACGAAGAGTATATCGCTGGCGGTGAGCTTCTTTAGCTCCTCCATACCATGGGCGGAGAAAGACAGCACAAGCACCACAAGGGAAAAGCCAAGGGCATACAAAAGTCCAATAAAAGCCTCTGAGTATTCTTTTAGCCTCTGAGAGAGGGCAATAAGAAGGCTGGCAGAAAGTCCAAAGAGGAGAGAAAAGAGATATGCGTAATTTCCATCAAGAAGCACAAGGGAGAGGGCAATGCCCACACCCGAAAACTGAGCGACCGCAATGTCTGTAAAGATTATTCCCCTTTTGACTATTTCCCTGCCAAAGTAGGCATGAATGCCCACAAGCACCACCGAAAGCAAAAAGCTGGAAAGAAAAAGGTCCCATATCACTGTGAGAGCCTCCTCAAAATAAGGTCATACATGTCAAAGAGATTTTTTGCACCCTCTGAGCCCACATCGTTGGGAAGCACCACCACCCTTGCACCCAATGGTTCTGCTACCCTTTGTGCGGTCCTTATCTCCCCCTTTCTGAAGCCCTCAAGCACCACAAACCTCACACCTTGACCCTTTGAGCTTTCCACAAGTCTTTCCAAGTGCTTTGCTGTGGGCGGTATGCCAGGCAGTGGCTCAAGAGTGCCAACAAGCTGAATGCCATAGCGTTTAAGGAGGTAGTTGTAGGTTTTGTGCCACTGGATTAGCTTGAGACCTCTTAGTTTAGAAAAGCCCTCGTCCCACTCTTTTAGCTTTGCACTCCAGCGTCTTAAAAAGTCCTCAAGGTTTGACCTATAAAAGGAGCAGTCTTGTGCTTTCAGCTGGCACATCCTTTCAGTTATAGCCCTCGCAAGCACAGGAATATTATGGGGGTCATACACATAGTGAGGGTTTCCCTCAGGATGCACATCTCCCATCTCTCTGGAGACCCTTTCGGGCTTCTCAATTATTTCCACAAACTGCGACAGGTCCAGAAAGCCCTCCCTTCCAGGCTGTATGCGTGGGTTGTTAGATTGCTGAAGGAGAGGAGGCAGAAAGCCTACCTCAAGACTTGCTCCGTTAATCACAAGCAGGTCAGCATCCCTCATCCGGGCAATGTGAGAAGGTCTTGGCACCACAAAGTGGAAGTCCTCGTCCGGACGGGCAATAACATGGACCCTTACCCTGTCTTTGCCTATCTCTTTTACCAGCTCACCTATCCAAGGGTAGGTGGCAACTACTTTTAGCTGCGCAAAGGCAAAGCTGAGAAAGAAAAGCAGTGCTATAAGGCTTTTCATGGCAAGCACCTCCTATTAATATTGAATTTGACATTAGATATCATAACTCCTTTGTCTCCCTCTTGTCAAGCGTCTCCTCTTTTGAACCAAGGAGCTTTTTCACACCTATGTATACTGCCATGCCCACCACCACCGCAGAAGAGCCTATACAGGCAGGGCAGTGTCCACAGCCACAGGCGGACATATAACCAAAAGCTCCCACAGAGGGAACAAGGGGCAGGGCTTTGATAAAAGCCTTCTTAAACATGGCTTGCACCTCCTCCAAGGCTATAATTAAAAGCTATGAGGATAGTGAGGGACCCAGAGACTTGTTCTGGTAAGTATGTAATAGAAGGGGCAAGGCTCATAGTGGTAGAGCTTCTGAAGAGTCTTCCGGAGTATGAAAGCTGGGCTGAGTTTGTTTCTGAGTATCCTTCTCTTTCAGTGTATTCAGAGGACTCCTTTCTCAAAGCACTGGTGGAAGTTTTGGAAGAAAGGCATAGGGAGAAAATTCTGTTTTGCTTGCGTGAAAGAGAAAAGAGAGCCTGCACAGACTTAGCAAGAATTCTGAGCCTTAGAGAAAGTAGGGCAAAAAACAGAGAGCTCATGAGGCTTTTGCGTATGCTTTTGACTGACAAACCTATCAAAGAGGGCTCTATTGAATATAAGTGGTTGAAAAGGTATGAAAACCTTTTGATGGAGAAAGGTTCTAAGACTTCAAGCCAAAAACTTACAGGGGCTATCCTTTTGGATGTTCTGGGTGTTCCAAGGCACAAACTTGTCAAAAGTAGACTCGTAATGGCTCCGTGAATATTTGTGTATATCTGGATGAGCATATTCCAAAAGGATTTGAAAATTTCCTCAGGCAAAAGTGATTTAAAGTATACAGACCTGTGCAGGGAACTAAGGACAAGTATGTATTTCAAGATTGTCTTTCTAAGGGGTGTATCCTCATTACAAAGGGCAGAGGCTTTAAGGACATGCAGTATAACAAATTGAAAGGGCTTATTATTCTTAGGGGTGAGGATAAGCACATAGTCAAGTGTTCTGAGAATATTGCTCGGTTTATAAACCCTCGCAGTTGGTTGGAACTTGAGGTGAGGCAGGGTTGCAAGATAAGGATAGTATTTCTTTAGTGGTATAGCTAAGGGGGAAGGGACCCCTTGGTCCCCTCCTAGCCTTTCAGAAGGGATGAGCACCATGAGCTCCTATGGCGAAGTTGAACTGAAGGATAACTTCCTTCACGGGCTTTCTCTTCTGCCCCTCGTAGAAGGCTCTGTTTTCTCCCACCTGTAGCCTTATGCGAGAAAACTCTGTGGGGGTGTATTCCAGCATGGCGTAGTAGGCAGGAAGGTTGTCCGGCGACCAGACTGACCTGCCTCCTACTTTCACATCGTTCTTGTTTATAAGCTCGTATCTTACGCCTGCTCTCCACTGCTTGTGGAACCTGCCAACCAGCTGTGCGTAAAAGCCTGCTTGTTTTCTATCTACTGGTGTGGTAAACACATTTCCAGTGCTGTCAAAGCCATACCTTGTGCCATCTTGGTCTCTATACATATACTCCCCTTGGAGTGCCACATACCTAACGCTGTCTATCTGGTAGCGAGCGGTAAGGTCAAAGCCGTAGAGCTTGGTCTTGGCATCAAGCCCATGGTCCTCGTGCGAATGTCTGTGCCTGCCTTGAGCATAGGATATGCCAGTAAGCACTGAGAGGTTGCCCACATCAAAAGAGGTCTTTACATAGCCCACATAGAGGTTTGGCACTGTTCTGTCGCCAAGGGTGAAGGTGTTATTAGGATCATTGGGGTCTTTTATAGTAAAGCCCTTGTAGCCAAAGCTCTGGTCGTTTTCACCTTGGAGCACCTCCACTCCAAAGAGCAGGTAGAAGGGCGTGGGTGCAAGCCAGTTTATGCCTATGCCCTTCTCCACAAGTCCATCATCACCAAGGAACACTTTGTTTGGCAATGGCACTGTGGCAAAGTCCCAAGCATGTGGATGTTGTGCGTTGAGCCTGCCAAAAGAGCTTCTGAACTTACCCACCTTGAGCTGGAAACCTCCGGGCAGTCCTCTGGTGACCGCATAAGCTTCTTCAATTTCCGCACCATCTTCTGAGAAGGGTATGGTGGCATAAAGGTCAAAGTAGGGGTCTACAGGAGCATACAAATACAGCTCGCCGTAGTTGAGGTTAAAGCCCCTCTTTTCATTGAGCATGCCGTGTCCGTGCCCCTCTTCCTCATGTTTGTGCCAAAGTCTTGGAATAACCAGCTCTTCATACTCCTTGTCCTTTCTGTTCCTTGCTACAGCGGAGAAGTCCAGTATGAAGGAAATGTCTGGCAAAAAGGCGGTCTGTCTGAAGGGAGAGACCTGATAAGCCCTTAGCCTTTCGTCAAACTTGGCTCTGAGCTGTAGGCTTCTGTCTGCGGGTGCTGGCTTTTCTGAAGGTTTTTCCTCGGGTTTTGCCTGCTGAGCCTTTTCCAGAGCCTGTATTTTCCTCTCAAGCTCTTGGATAAGCCTTCTTTGTTCCTCAAGCTGGCGCTTAAGCTCTTGCAAGTTCTCCTGCGCAAAGGTAAAGCTAAAGATACCTCCAAGCAATATCAAAGCCTTTCTCATGGCTAAGACCTCCCTACAGTGTTATCACTTGCTCTACGCCCAGTTGCTGGGCTTTCCCATACAGGTTTGGAAAGCATCCAATGGTGGCACCCTCCACCAGCTTATCTGCGATGTTTCTCTCATAGCAACACTGGTCGCATCCCATGAGAAAGCCTATTTTGCCCTCCCTGAGGAGCTTTGCAAGCCTTTCTCCTATAGGATTGCCCTTGACAAGCGCATAGTTGTTGTCAAGAAAGAAAAACATTCCTGCTACCTCTACAGGGTGAGCGTCGTTCTCCAGCTGTGGGAGTATCATCCTCCCAAGTATGTAGCTGGCACTGTTTGGTGTGCTAAAGATATACAAAACTTTCATGGCAAGCACCTCCTTTGGTAGTTTTTAGGTGTTGGGTAAGGGAGTCCGCAGAGGATTAGGCAGATGGAGGTGCTCGCCCGTGGGTGTTCTTTACAAGAGGTTTAAAGGCTGGTTCTTGAGGTCTATATACCTTCTCTACAAAGAGAACAAAGAGCCTAATAGGTATTACCGGCTTATAGCCGGGTGTATCTATCTGGCTGTGCTGAATTATACATACGGAACAATCTATGTGAAGCTCATGGTCTTCGTGATGATGCTCTGCTATTGCAAAATCTACAAAGAGCAATAGCAGGGCACCTATCAGAGAGACCACAAGCTTCATGTTGAGAGTGATTTTAACATTCACAATCTCATTTGTCAAGCTTTTCCGATTATCTCCGGCTGTTTTTCTGTATTATCCTCTTATACACCTACATGAGCTAGCCTCTCAAGGAGCTTTCAACCCCGTAGCTCCTTTTTGCCTTAATGGTTTATAATATGCTCCAAAAAATGAGAGGTGAAAAGTAATGGTGGACACCTTTTTCATGGAAAGAGACCCCTATGCACCCATAAGGCACTGCTATCCCATAAGCAATGTGCTTTACTACGGCAAGAGTGAATACCAGGAGATAATGGTGGTGGAATCGCCACACTTTGGGAGGATCTTGGTATTGGACGGAGTGGCTCAGTGCGACGAGCGGTATGAGTTCATCTACCACGAGTTTATGGCACATGTGCCACTGTATGCCCATCCAAACCCTGAAAATGTTCTCATAATAGGTGGTGGTGATGGTGGAGTTCTGAGGGAGGTTCTCAAACATCCAGAGGTCAAAAGGGCGGTTCTTGTGGATATAGACAAGGAGGTCATAGAGGTTTCCAAGAGGTTTTTACCCACGATGGCAGTTGCCTTTGAAGACCCAAGGGCAATAATCCTCAATGAGGATGGCTATAAATACATTCAAGACTACGCAAACGAGTTTGATGTTATCATCGTGGACTCCACGGACCCCGTGGGCTTTGCCCATGTGCTAACCACCGAGGAATTTTTCAAGTATGTCTACAGAGCCCTCAAGGAGGATGGTATATATGTGGGTCAGACCGAATCCATACACTATCACATTGAAATAGTCAGGAGGATACAAAAGGCTCTTAAAAAGGTCTTCCCGGTGGTAGACCTCTACACGGCGGTTATACCCGGCTATGCAGGATACTGGTGGACCATGTCCATAGGCTCAAAGAAGCACCCTGTAAGAGAGCCCTCAAGAGAGGTAAAGGTTCATACAAAGCTATATTCTGCAGATATGCACAAGCACGCCTTCTTGCCAGAGAGTTTTTATAACAAACTCGTTTCTGGGGAGTATGTGTTTTAGTATTTGCCGGTAATGTAGTCTGCCACGGTTGTGGCGGCTATGGAATGGGGCTTTACCACAGGCTTTAGACCCTGGGCAAGCACATAGCCTATGGCTTCCTTGAGTATGACGCTGGAGTTATGCTCTGGGTTTGGGTTTATGTCAAGGTGGACTTCAAAAGGTCTGTTGCCAACAACTTCAGAAATCTCAAGAGCAAGATAGACCGCCCTGCTTACCTCTTCTAAAAGCCTCTGTCTGAGGGACCTTATGCGTGGCACTTTGTCTACTTTCCAGAATATCTTGGCACCCCTGCAGGAGTCTATGTGAACAACTACCACAGAAACAAAGACCGTGTGGTTTTTAACCTGCCTTGAATCACAGCCCACATAAACAGCGGTCTTCTGCGAGGTTTTTCTTATAAACTCCTTTACCTCCTCAATGTCCCTTATGAGGGGCATAGAAATATTCTAATCCAGCGCCTTGGGACCTTGTAGCCTACTTCTTATCCTTTGGTGGCTCAAAGCTCACATCCTTGTAGTAGGTGGGTCTAAAAAATACCCAATGTTTGAGGTTCTCCGGAGTTCTTGCGTAGCAAACCTCACACAGAAGACCTTCTTCTACCAGCTTTGAATTGTCATCACAGCAGTCTGTAAGGTTCCAAAACTCGTAGTTATCATGAAACACCAGCTTTCCACAGCCAAGGCACTCGTAGAGCTTGCAACCCCTTGAAGAGAGGAACTCCTCCAACTCCATATCCTCGGGAAGTTCCTGCAGGTCAAAGACATTTTTGAGAAACTCCTTCTGCCTGTCTTCAAGCTCCTTTAACTTCATAACACCTCACCTAAAAAGGGATATTTTTTCAAAAACACTTCTCACATAGTCCCAGTTATCCGCTTTCAGCCCATTGTAGGCTTTTACAGCCATAGCCCAGTTGCCAAACCTTTGGAAGTTTTCGTAAAGTATGCGAGCTCCGAGCTCTATGTTGGTTTCTATGTCAAAGAGCTGGTCTGGGTCTGTGATGCCGTATTCCCTCATAAGCCTTAGGTTGTGCTGGTAGTTTACCTGCATGAGACCTCTGTCTTCTGTGCCGTCTTTGTTTTTGTTGTAAGCCCTGGGGTTGAAGTTGCTCTCTTGCTTTATTATGGCAAGTATAAGATCCTTGGGGATGTTATACTTTAGAGAAACCTCCTCCACCTTTGCCCTTATTCGTGCATCTAATGGAAGGCTCTCTTTTTTTACGGTCGCTTTTTCTTCCTCTATGGCGGTGTCTAGATAGGATCTAAAAATCTCTGTGGGTTTTATATGCTCAGCCCTCGTGGTTTTAAGCTCTAAGTTCCATCCTTCTATTCTCATGCCTCTTTCCCTTGCAGTCAGAGCATATGCCAAAGACCTCAAGCCTGTGGTTTAGGGGCGTAAAATCGTAGTCTTCGCATACCTTGTCCTGTAGCTCCTCTATCTCCTCTCTGTAAAATTCTATTATCTTGCCACATTCTACGCATATAAGGTGCTCGTGGTGTGGTTTCCCTGCCACAAACTCGTATATGGTTCTGTTGCCCAGCTTTATGACCTCCCTTATTGCCCCAAACTCCTGAAGAAGCCTCACAGTTCTGTAGACAGTGGACCGGCTTGCTATAGACCTGTCTTGGTTTGCTATCCATCGGACAAGCTCTTCTATCTCAAAGTGAGGACCGTAGCTGGCTATCTTGTCTATTATCTCAAACCTTCCCCTTGTAATCTTGTGTCCGTTCTGTCTAAGAAACTGCTCAAACTTCTGCTTTAGTTCTTCCAACTGCATAGCATATAATATAGTCTAACTGAATATCATTTGCAACAGGAGGAGCACATGCAAAAGCCCAACCTAACGCTGTATTTGGTGACGGATGACCGCTACTTTGCAGACAGGGACATGGTCTCCACCATAGAGTCTGCAATAAAGGGCGGTATAACCGCCCTACAATACCGTTTTAAAAACAAGCCTTCAAGGCAGATGTATGAGGAGCTTTTGGTGCTAAGGGAGATCACAAGGCGCTACAATGTTCAGCTGGTGGTAAACGACAGGGTGGACCTTGCCCTTGCGGTGGATGCGGACGGTGTGCATGTGGGTCAGACAGACCTACCGCCCGATGTGGTGCGAAAGCTTGTGGGGGACCGTATGTTTATAGGCTACTCTGTCAATTCGGTGGATAAACTCAGGGAGATAGAACACCTGCCTATAGACTACATAGGCTTTGGATCTGTCTATGAGACTACCACAAAGGAAAACTACAAGCTGGTGGGTATAGAGGGACTGCGTCAGGCGGTCAAGCTCACCTCAAAGCCTATTGTAGCCATAGGTGGCATTACCCACTACAGGGTTGCGGAGGTGCTCTCTGCGGGTGCAAAGGGCATTGCGGTGGTCTCTGCTATCCTTGGCTTTGAGGACGTAGAAAAGGCTACAAGAAGCCTTGTGGAGGCTATGAAAAGCTACTACAGGAAGGCTCTCCATGAAGGTTTTGCATCTCCTTGATGGATCTGCCTTTCTCTATAGGAGCTTTTTTGCCCTGCCTCCCCTTTCTACAAGCTCTGGCTTTCCCACCGGCGCCATCTATGGCTTTATGCGAGCCCTTTTTGCCCTTTTGAAGACAGAAAAGCCCTCCTACTTTGCCATCGCCTTTGACCTGCCTGCACCCACCAAAAGAGAGGGTATATACAAAGAATACAAAGCAAAGAGACCTTCCATGCCAGACCCCCTAAAGGTCCAAATACCGGTCATAAAGGACCTTGTGGACCTTATGGGCATAAGAAGGTATGAGCTGGAGGGCTACGAGGCGGACGACATAATTGCCACCCTCAGCTGGTGGGCTCTGGAGAGGGGCTTTTCTGTAAAGGTCTACTCTCCAGACAAGGACATACTTCAGCTTGTGGGTGAAAGGCTTGTGGTGGTAAATCCCATAAGCGGTGAGGTCTTTGACAGAAAGAGAGTGCTTGAAAAGTTTGGCGTGCCACCGGAGAAGCTAAAAGATTTTCTTGCCCTTGTGGGCGACAAGGTGGACAACATAGAGGGGGTAAAGGGCATAGGTCCAAAGACCGCCATAAGGGTTCTTGAAGCCTACGGCAGTGTGGAAAACATTCTCAGAAACTGGCAAGAGTTTTCAAGGGCTTTCCCACAGGCAAAGAAAGAAAGCCTTAAGCTGGCACTTAGCCTGCTGGAGCTACAAAGGGTTGAGGAGCTCAAAATACAGGAGCAGGACCTACTTGTAAAGTCTCCCGACTACCAAAAGCTTAGGCAGAAATTGGAGGACCTCCAGATGAAGAGCCTTCTAAAAGAGCTTGAAAACAAGTCAAAAGAGCCAGCTCAAAAGAGCCTCTTTTAAAAGCTTTGGTTGAACCTCTCGTAGATGGCATCAAGGGACCTTATTAGGTTTGCATACACCTCGTGAGCCCTATGGGCTTGTATGAGCTGAGCCATCTCAAGTATGGGGTTCACATTGGAAAGCTCAAGGAAGCCCTGAAGAAGTCTGAAGTTTTGGGCAGGCTGGACTTGACCCACAAAGAGGTCCCTTCCGAGCTTTTGGGGGTTTTCAAGGGCAAAGATGCCAAGGGTTGCAACCTGCTGACCGTTTACAAAAACAGAGCCATCACTTCCAAAGTTGGGCTGTCCCTCCAGCCTTATCTCGTTTAGATTTTGGTCAAGCACTCTATAGCCCAGCTCGTTTACAAGGTAGCCCTCACCATCTAGCCTAAAGTTGCCCTTTCTTGTGTAGAAAACCTCCTGCCCTCTTCTGAGGGCAAAAAAGCCATTGCCCTCTATGGCAAGGTCAAGGGGGTTGCCCGTTTGCCTTATCTGTCCCTGAGAGAGGTCTGTGAAGACCCTTTCCACCACCGGATAGAGGAAGTTGTTGGTTGGGTTTTGCGGGTCTGCATCTTGAAATCTTTGACCCATGGGCGTCTCCCACAGGCTTGCCAAAAGTAGGTCTTTCTTAAAGGCTGGCGTGTCTGCGTTGGCAAGGTTGTTGGTTATGGTGTCCAGTTTTCTCTGCTGAAGGAGCATACCGCTTGAAAGCACATACAGGGGCTGGTATTCTATCGCCATGGCTTAAATTTTATCTAAAAAATCTTGAGATGAGGGCGCTTATGTAGCCCAAGAGAAAGCCCACAAGTAGGCTCAAAACCACAAGCAGTCCCAAAGGCATGGGCGGAAGCATGTAGTAGATGCCTCTGAAGGCAGGGGTTAGCACCAGCATTACCTTTTCTTGGTTGAGGAAAACAAGCATTCCAAAAACACCTGCAGTCAGCATCAAAAGTATAAAAATCAGCACCATTTTCATGGCATTCCTTCCTCCCTTTTTGCTACCTGTAGCCTCTTTATAAGCTCTTCTTTGGCAGTTCCTCCGTAGGTCTTCCTGCGGTCTGTAGAGCCTTCTGGGTTCAAAAGCAAAAGGGCATCCTCTTTGTATAGCTCAGAGAAGCTCCTTAGCTCCTCAAGGGTTAGGTCTTCTGGTCTTTTGCCCCTTTCAAGAAGGTAGGCGGTGATAGAGCCTGCAACCTTGTGAGCCTGTCTGAAGGGCAAGCCCTTTAGCACAAGGTAGTTGGCAAGGTCTGTCATAAGGGTAAAGCCTCCGCTTGCTTCTCTCATGCGGTCTGCCCTAATTTTTATGCCTTCCAACACAAGGCTCATACCCTCAATACAATCCTTTATGGTTCTAAGGCTGTCAAAGAGGGGCTCTTTGTCCTCTTGTAGGTCTCTGTTGTATGCCATAGGCAATCCCTTAAGGGTTGTCAAAAGGCTCATAAGATTGCCATAGAGCCTGCCGGTTTTTCCCCTTATGAGCTCAAGCACGTCGGGGTTTTTCTTCTGAGGCATTATAGAGCTTCCAGTGCAGAGCCTGTCGGGCAGGTCCACAAAGCCAAACTCCTCCGTAGACCAAAGGATAAGGTCCTCAGAGAGCCTTGAGAGCCTCATGCCACAGACCGCACAGGCATACAAGGTATCAAGGATAAAGTCCCTGTCTGCGGTAGCCTGCATGGAATTCCTGCAAAGCCTCCCAAAGCCCAAAAGCTCCGCAGTATAAAAGCGGTCCAGAGGAAAGTCCACGCCCGCCACCGCACCAGAGCCCAAAGCAAGAGCATCCGCAAACCGGTAAGCCTTTGCAAACCTCTGCTCATCCAACACAAAGCCTTCCCTATAGGCTAAAAAGTAGTGGGCAAGCCTTATGGGTTGAGCCCTCTGGAGATGGGTATAAGAGGGCAAGACCACATCCAGAGTATTCTCCGCAAGTCTGACAAGTTCCCTCCTTAGAGCCTTCAGGCTCTGCATTATCTCCAAAAGCCTGTCCTTTATGTAAAGCCTTTCGTCCGTTGCCACTTGGTCGTTCCTACTCCTGGCAGTGTGGAGCTTTCCCCCCACATCCCCCAGCCTGCTTATGAGCTCCGCCTCTATGTTCATATGCACATCTTCAAGCTCCTCCCTAAAGACAAACCTGCCCTCCATTATGTCCCTTTCTATGGCTTCCAAACCATCAAGGAGCTTTTGGGCTTCTTCTGGCGACAGCACGCCAGCCCTCTGCAAAGTCATCACATGAGCCCTGCTCTGCCTTATGTCCCATAGGGCAAGCTCCTTGTCAAAGCTCACAGACTGGGTAAAACGCTCCACAAACTGGTCGGTCTTTTCCCTAAACCTACCTTCCCAAGGCTTTTGCATGGGAAAATTATACAGCCTTAGGTCCGCTCCTCTATAATTCTTATTTCCTCCGGCGTTAGCTGGTATAACTGATAAACAAGCTGGTCTATTTGTTTTTCAAGCTCTGTAGTGTCTGCAGAAGGGTCTTGCTCTTTTATCTGTAGGATTTGCGAGATAATGGACATAAAAGGTTCTTGAAGTTTAATACCTCCCCTAACTTCAAAGTCATAATTCATTATGTGGACTAATTCATCATAATCTAACCTGTAGAAAAATTTACCAAGAATTAGGTCTAATAAATCAATTTGAGATTTTACATTGCTGGTAAGAAATCTTTTTCTTTCTTTATCAAACACGCTAAATAAGTCATAAATGAACTTGTCTTTAACCTTCCCTAATAGAGGAGCATATCTTAAGACACTATCTTTTGGCGGAATAGGAAACTCTTCTAAAATATCCTTATTCATATCTCTTCCATCTCCATATATTCTGAACCAGAAATAAAAGATGGATGAGTTCATAGCAATAATTAGGAAATCTGAGTAACTTTTATCCACCATTATGGGTTTTATCTTGCTACTTTCATAGGGTTCTACATCAAAGGCGTTATACCAGTAGTTTCCGCTTGTTCTTATCCAAATTGTTTCACCATTTTTACTAATGATGTCCTTAACCTTTGACTGCATGCTCATATACACCAATTTTTCAAGTATCCTAAGGTTTATTTTCTCTCCAATCTTTGGAAGTCTGTGCTTCTCCGAATACTTGCTGTTGATAGGTAGTAGAAACCTATCCGCATTACTTACCTCAATTTTGTAAAAACTTGAAGCATCCCTGAAAAATCTACTCGTGAATATCCCTAGTTTGTTTTTTGCATCTCTGTTAAAACATTGCAATATGGATACGGATTGAGACATATTTTCAAAATATCTGCACCTATCTCTGTCAAAAGTATATATGTAAACTCTTTCAAATTTTCTATGCAATAAGTATCTGGCTTTTGAAAGTTTTTCATTGAATGTTATTGCGTAAGTAATCAAGAATGTCAAAATACCTCCCTCCTTCAAAAGATTAACACCTCTTTCAACGAATAAACTAGCAATTTCAGAAGTATCAGAGAATTTATAACTATCCCTCAACACAGTCTTTAACCTTTGGTTTATTATGTTTCCGTATGGCGGATTTCCAATGACAATGTCAAAGCCTTCCTCTACTCCAAAAAGCCACGCTGGGTCAAACCAGTCTGCTTCTGCAAGCTGGTCAAAGATGTCAAACTTTGCTATCCTTTCCACTTCCTCTGCACTCCAGCCAGACTTCTTGAGTTCCTCCTTTATCTCCTCCCTTATCCGCTTAGCCCTCTCTTGCAGTCGCTTTTTCTCAGCCCTCGTCCTTACACCAAAATGTCTCTTGTATAGGCTCAGCAGTTCCTTCTTTAGTTCCACTACCTTGTGTGGTATAAGCCTTTGCTGTCCGGAGTTTGTAAGTTTTACCAGCGTGTTGGCACAGACAAAGTTGGTCTCCAGATGGGGCAGGGGCTTTATGCCAAGGTTTGGCTTTTGTCTGTCTATCTTTTGGTCTATAAGCAAGGAGAGGAAAAACCTAAGCTTTGTTATCTGTATGGCTATGTTTTGGATGTCAACGCCGTATAGAGAGTTCTGTATGATGTAGAGCTTTCGGGCATAGTCTGGGTAGGTCATAGAAGTGTCAAAGTTTTCATTAAGCTCCCGCAGGAGTTCCTCTCTCATGTCCTTGTTTTCCTGTTTAAATATCTCTTCTATAGACCTTATGGTCTTTTCGTATTGTAGCTCTTTCCACAGGCTGTTGTCTGGGTCTACCTTCTCAAGTATGCTCACCAGCTTGTGCAACATGCCCATAGGGAAAGCTCCAGAGCCTACCGCTGGGTCAAGGCACTTCAGACTGTCTATAGCCCTTAGGACTGCCCTCTTTTCCTCCTCGCTTAGCTCTGGCATGCCTTCTGCAGATATGAGCAACTCCAACCTTTCCTGCTCTATGCCCGTCTTTTGCCTTAGATATTCCAACAGAGATATTTCCACCATAAAGTCCACTATCTCCTGCGGAGTGTAGTAGCTTCCGGTAGACTTTCTGGCAGATTGCTGGGTCTCTGGGTTGTAGCTGGCAAGTAGGTTTTCAAAGATGTGTCCCAACAGCTCTGGGTCAAGAGAGACCTCCACATCTATAGGTGTGCTTTCGTCCGCAGTCCAGTTGTAGTCCTTAAGTATGTTTATAAGCCCCCTTACCTTCTCTGTTCGTTCTTCGCCGTAAAAGTCCGAAAGGTTTTCCTTTCTTTCTTCGGAGAAAAACATATAGTCTGGCACTATGGCTCTATACTTTTCGTTCCTCGTAAAGCCATCCACATAATTGCTGTCTTCGTCCAAACACTCAAAAAGACCACCGTTTATAAAGGGCGTTTCCTCAAAGAGTTTTATAAAGTCTTGCTCTGGAATCTTCAAAAGATCTTGGTATCTGTAGAGGGTTTTAACGCCAAAGTCTTGGCGATTCTCCAAAAAGTTCCCAGCCTTTGCAAAAGTCCTCTTGCCTATCTCTGTGTTCAAAGTGGCAAAGAAAAGGTTTTGTAAAATGACGTTGTAGTAGTTAGAGGATTTCATAAAGTCTTTGACTATATGCTGGAGTTTTTCTGGCTCAAAGATTTGTGCGGGCACAAGCCCCTTTTCCTTCAAAAACCACACAAAGACAAGTCTTGTGATAAGTCTAATCAGATCGGTCTCTTTGCTACTGGAGGTCTCTTTGCTACTGGAGGGAAAGCGCACCTTTGGGTCTTTCAAAGCCCAGGCATACCAGTTTTGTATCTCTTTGTAAAACTCCTTTATAAGAGGCTTTGTGGAGAAGGCTTGCTTTATGTTCTGGAGGGTGTCAAACTTTAGCTCTGTGAGAGCCTTTTCAAAAGTGCGGTATCTTTTGCCCCTTTCCACAAAGTAGGTATACCTTTTGTAGTGGCTAAACTCTGCCTTCCTGCCCCTGTAGGTCTTGTAGACAAGGGAAAACCTAAAGCTACCAAACTGGTCATAAAAGACAAAAAGCCCAGCGTCATAGTCCGAAAGCAGTTTCTTTGCCAGCTCAAACTGTCTTTTTTTACTGCTCCTCTCAGAAAGCTCTCCCTGTGTCTCTATGGCAAAAACACAAAATCTGTTTTGGTCCTTCAGCTCCCTTTCTGCCACAAGCTCTATCTCAGAAAAAATACCTTCTGGTCTGTAAAACTCTTCCCTAAACTCAAAGTCCGCCTTTTCATCCAAAAACTCCTTCAGCCCATCCTTGCTAAAATCCTCAATAAGCTTCCTTATCAGCTCCTGCATGTTATTGCACCTGGTTTTCTATGGATATTATATAAACTGGCTCTAAAACCTTTTGCTCTACCTTTGGCTTTCTGTAGC
>JAXSPD010000015.1:0-33156 GCA_037926845.1 Candidatus Pampinifervens yunnanense
GGTGCGGACATAATAGAGCTTAGGGTAGACCTTTTTGAAAATAGAGACCCTCAGTTTGTGCTTGAATGTGTGGAAAGGGTTCAAAGGGAGGGGCTAAAGACCATTCTTACAGTGAGAAGTCAAAGGGAGGGTGGCTCACAGGTTGAAAATAGGCTGGAAATCTTCAGAAAGGTTGCTCCATACAGCGATTACACAGACATAGAGCTTTCCTCTCAGGATATCATCTCTCAGGTTAGGGACATAGTAAAGACCGCCGGGAAAAAACTCATAATCTCTTACCATAACTTTGAGCTTACGCCTGCCAACTGGATACTAAGGGAAGTATTCAGAGAAGCAAGAAGGTGGGATGCGGATATCGTAAAGATTTCTGTAAAGGCAAACTCCTACCAAGATACCGCAAGGCTCTTGTGCCTTGGTAAAGAAGAAGAGGGAGACAAAATTCTAATCGCTATGGGTGAATATGGAAAGGTTTCAAGGGTTGCAGGCTTTGTCTTTGGGTCTGTTATAAGCTATGCCTTTTTAGGTTCTGCGGTAGCACCTGGACAGTTGAGCCTTGAGGAGATGGCAAGGATAAGAAGTTTAATCTTCTGAGTTAACTAACTTTTTGCCTATGAAAATCTCTTGCAAAATTTTCGCAGAGTGAGTATAATTTATATCATGTTGAATTTCATAAGTAAAACTTATAAGGAGGTGAAGGCATGAAAAGGCTACTCTTGAGTGCGGTGGTCGGGGCATTTGTAGTAGGTGCTGGAGTTTATGCCCAAAGCAAAGGGAAGGCTCAAGCTCCTCAACCAAAGGATGAAGACGCACAGCTTCTTGAACTGGCAAGGCAGTTTTTCCAACCTCTGCCTGCTGTGGTTGAAAATCCTCAAAATCCTATAACCAAGGAAAAAGTAGAGCTTGGCAAGATGCTCTATTATGAGCCAAGGCTTTCAAAAAGCGGTCTTATAAGTTGTAATACCTGCCACAACCTGGCAACCTACGGAGTGGATAACCTGCCCACTTCTATAGGACACGGGTGGGCAATAGGTCCAAGGAACGCACCTACTGTATACAATGCTGCACTGCATACAGCCCAGTTCTGGGACGGAAGAGCCAAAGATGTGGAAGAGCAAGCTCTTGGTCCCATACTCAACCCAATAGAGATGGCTATGCCCTCTGAAAAAGAGGTAATTGAGCGTCTTAGGTCCATACCCGAGTATGTGGAACTCTTTAAAAAGGCTTTCCCAAATGAGAAAGACCCCCTCAGATATGAAAACGTGGGCAAGGCAATAGGTGCCTTTGAGAGAACTTTGGTGACACCTTCAAGGTTTGATGAGTTTTTGAAAGGAAACACCAAGGCTCTTACTGCGGAAGAAAAGAAGGGCTTAAAGCTATTCATTGAGGTGGGGTGTGTAGCTTGCCACTCAGGACAGGCGGTGGGTGGAAACGGATTTTTCAAGTTTGGACAGTTTGTGGAATATTGGAAGGCTACCGCACCTTATGTGACCTTGGATAAGCCCACCATACCCGTTGACCTCGGAAGGTTTGGTGTGACAAAGAAGGAGGAGGACATGTTTGTGTTCAAATCCCCATCTCTCAGAAATGTGGAAAAAACCTATCCATACTTCCACGATGGTAGCGTTTGGAAATTGGAAGATGCAGTTAAAATAATGGCAGAGACACAACTAGGGAAAAAGCTAACAGAGGAAGAAACCCAATACATAGTGGCCTTCCTAAAGTCCCTTACCGGTCAAATACCAAAGCATGCTCTAGAAGTGCCAGTTTTGCCAGCATCAACCGCAAAGACCCCAAAGCCAGAGGTAAAATAAAGACTACAGGGAGCCTTTGGGCTCCCGGCATGCTATAATTTAACATGGTGGCTTTCATAATATTTTTATTACTTTATCTGGGCTTAGCCTATTCCCAAAATTTAGAAAGGCAGTTTTTTGAGTTTGAGAGCCTTTTGCAGAAAAGCTCTTTAAAGTATAAAAAGAAAAGCTCTACAGATGAGGTGGTCTACGCCCATCGCAACGCTACCCTTAGGGTGCAGTTCTCCGACAGAGTTTTGGGCATAAGCGCTTGGATAGTGCCAAGAAGGGACTACAGGGAAAACAGGCAAACCCTTGACTTTATAAGCTCTGCGGTAAGGGTCTTCTGCAGGGCGGATGAGTCAGAGGTCTCCAAGTTTAGAGAAAACTTAGCCTATTCTATAACCCATACTCGTAGCGCATCTATTAAGGTGGGCTCCTGCTCTGGTGAGCTTCGTCATGTGGTGGAGTTTATGAACTGGGAGCTACTCCTAAAAGTGGAGCAATGACAACCCGCACCCTTTTTTTTGGCGAAGGGCTTTTTGAGACAATTAGGTGGAGACCCTCAGAGGAAAAACTAAGGCTACACTACCAAAGGCTTAGCACCTCCGCTGAGTCCTTAGGAATACCCTACCCCTCTTACGAAGAGTTCTTGACAGACCTGCAGGACATGGCAAAGGAGGGCAAAGACCTCTATTTGAAGTATGTGCTACTCTCAAAAGGTGGGGAGAACCTTACAGATAGCCCCCAGTCCTATGGAAAGCTCATAGTGGTTAAACTTCTAAAGCCCTTGCCTCAGAAGTTAAGGCTATGCCTTTCACCATACAGTAGACACTCCTCAGACCCCGTATGCCGGCACAAGACCACCTCTTATCTTTTCAACCTGCTTGTCAAGAAACATGCTCTAAGCAGAGGCTTCTGGGATGCCATAATCCTCAACGAGAAGGGATACATTAGTGAGACCTCAAGCGCAAACTTGCTCTTTGTAAAGGGCTCAAGGCTCTACACCCCTGCGAGGGATAACGGGCTTCTTTGGGGTACTACCCTTGAATTTCTAAGTAGGCGATTGGAGGTCAAAGAGGAATACATAAAAGACCCAAGGGATTATGAGGGGGTTTTTGTGCTTAACTCTCTTTTGCTGTGTGCGGTGGTGGAGGAGTTTGAAGGAGAGGGACTGAGGATAGATAAAGAAGCCTTTGAGGAGATTAGCCATATCCTAAGAGCTTGCCTATGACCTCCGCAAGGGGCAAATCCTCTGGATAGGTAATCTTTATGTTGGTGGGCTCTCCAAGAATTACGCCAACCTTGTAACCATACCTCTCAAGGAGTTGGGCATCATCGGTGGCATAAAAGCCCTCGTTTCGGGCTCTGAAGTGGCACTCAAGAAGCGTCTTTCTTCTAAAAGCCTGAGGTGTTTGAGAAAGCCACAGGTTTGTCCTGTCTACTGTTTCTACCACCATGCCATGGGCTACCCTCTTTATGGTGTCTCTCACGGGCAGGGCAGGAATTTTACCCTCAAACTCTCCAAGGTCAGAAACCTTCAAAAAAAGCTCAAGGCTTGCAAAGGGTCTGGCACAGTCATGCACTATTACCACATCTCCCCGAGCCTCAAGGATCGCATTAAAGACCGAATCTTGCCTTTCCTTTCCACCGGCAACCTTGACCACTCCTGCTGGAAGGCTCAGGTTTATGTCCTCGGGGGGCAAAACAATAAGGGTCTCGTCAAACTGACCCAAAAGCCTCTCCAAGGAATGCATAAAGAGGGGCTTGCCAAGGAGCTTTTCAAACTGCTTTTTTCTGCCAAAGCGTCTCCCCTCGCCGGCAGACAAAAGGATAAGGCTTATCATTCCTCCTTTAGCCTTTCTATCCTCTCTATGATGTCCTCCTTGAGGTCTTCCACTATAGGATTTTCAGAAGAGAAAAGGTATTCCCCTTCCTTGTCTAAGACCATGGCAAGAAGATAAAAACCTTTGACCTCGTTCTCAAGGGCTTCTCTGACTACTCTGTCAAGAAACTTCTTTACGCTCTCGGGGTCTTGGGTGTTGACCTTAAGGTCTACAAACTCAAAGTCCTCCACATCTATCTCATCCACGGGTATGTCCTCCCTCTGCACATAGACGGGGGAGTATATGCAGTATAGGGTATGCTCGCCCGTAGCCCTTTCCTTGAGGTTTTCAAAGAGCCTCTCCACATAAGCCCTTACCTGATGTCTTACGCTCATGAGAATATTTTATTTCAAGAGAGGTCAAAGATAACCATCTTTATCTCCGTGTAGTCCTCCACCGCAAAGCGTGGTCCCTCTCTACCTATACCCGAATACTTTACGCCTCCGTAGGGCATGTGGTCCGCCCTGAAGTTTGGTCCTTCGTTTATTAGCACGCCACCCGCCTGCACTTTTCTTATAAATTCCCAAGCTATGTCTATGCTCTTTGTGAAAACCCCTACCTGAAGCCCATATTCTGAGTCGTTAACCATTTCTATGGCTTCCTCTACCTCTCTATAGGGGTTTACCACCACCACCGGTGCAAAGGCTTCCTCTCTGAAAAGCTTTGCATGAGTTGGCACAAGGGACACTATGGTGGGGTTCATGACCGAAGATACTCTATCACCACAGGATATGCCACCCGCTACAAGCCTTGCACCCTCATGAAGAGCTTCATCTATCCACTCCTGAACTCTTTGCACCTCAGAGACCCCTATCATGGGACCCACATCTGTATCCTCCTGCATGGGGTCTCCCACCTTTAATCCCTCTACTGCTTTTTCAAGCTCCTGGAGAAAACTCTCAAAAAGTTCCTCATGGACAAAAACCCTTTGCACAGAGATGCACACCTGCCCCGCTATGGCATAACCTCCAAGAAGGGTCTTCTGAACAGCCTTTTTAAGGTCTCCATCCCTGTGAAGCACTATGGCGGAGTTAGAACCCAGCTCAAGGACCACCTTCTTTATACCCGCCTGCCGGACGATGATTTCTCCCACCTTCCTGCTACCAGTAAAGGAAACCACCCTTACATCCGGGTGCGTTGTCATAGCCTTTCCCACATCACCGTAGCCCGGTAAGATGCTTAGGGCTTGAGGGGGCAATCCCGCTTCCAAAAGGACTTCGCCAAGCATAAGGGGAGTAAGGGGTGTCCTTTCAGAGGGCTTTAGTATAACCGCATTACCGCAGGCAAGGGCTGGTGCCACCTTGTGCATGGAGAGGTTCAAAGGAAAGTTAAAGGGCGTTATGGCAGACACTATACCCACTGGCTGACGCACATAAAAGCCCACCTTGCCCCTTCCATTAGGATGGGCGTCTATGGGGATTACCTCACCCCCTATCCTTTTGGCTTCCTCCGCAGAGAAGATAAGGGTCTGTATGGCTCTTTGAACTTCTGTGCGTGCTTCCCTTATGGTTTTTCCCACCTCAAGCACAAGAGTTTTGGCAAAGTCTTCCGCTCTCTTCCTTAAAAGGTGGCTTGCCCTCATAAGAATTTCATACCTTTCATAAGAAGTAAGGGAAGAAAGTTTCTTGTGTCCTTCCCATGCGAGCTCCACAGCCCTTTGCACATCCTCTTGGTTTGCCTTTGAGACCTCCGCTATGGTTTCACCCGTGTAAGGATAGACCACGGGCATTTTCTCTTCCTTTGAAACCCACTGTCCACCTAGCAAAAGCTCTGTCCTCATAGGTTATAATTTTAACCTTGCCATGCTTTCTCCAGAAGAACAGTTAAAACTCATAAAACAGGGAACGATGGAAATCATAGAGGAAGAGGAGCTACTCAAAAAACTCAAAGAGGGTAGACCGCTACGCATAAAGGCTGGCTTTGACCCTACCGCTCCAGACCTTCATCTTGGGCATACGGTTCTTCTTCAAAAACTGCGTCAGTTTCAACTCTTGGGGCATGAGGTTTATTTTGTGATAGGTGATTTTACCGCTATGATAGGAGACCCCACAGGAAGAAGTGAGACAAGACCACCTCTCAGTAAGGAGCAGGTCTTAGAAAACGCCAAAACCTACGAGCATCAAGTCTTTAAGGTGCTCCTGCCAGAGAAAACCAACATAGTTTTTAACAGCACATGGCTTTCAACCCTTGGCACAGAGGGACTTATAAAACTTGCCGGTCAATACACGGTGGCGAGGATGTTAGAAAGAGATGACTTTTCAAAGAGGTTCAAAGAGGGCAATCCCATATACATCCATGAGTTTCTCTATCCATTGCTTCAGGGCTATGACTCTGTTTTCCTAAAGGCGGATGTGGAGCTGGGAGGCACAGACCAGAAGTTTAACCTCCTTGTGGGAAGAGACCTGCAGAGAGCCTTCGGTCAAGAGCCACAGGTGTGCATAACCCTTCCTCTCCTTGTAGGTCTGGACGGCGTTAAAAAAATGTCCAAGTCTTATGGCAACTACATAGGCATAACAGAGGAGCCAAACCAGATGTTTGGAAAATTGATGTCCATATCCGATGAGCTCATGTGGGAATACTACCTTCTTTTGACCGATTACACCCAAGAGCAGGTGCAGGAACTAAAAGAGGGTATGCATCCCATGGAAGCCAAGAAAAGACTTGCCCACTACATAGTCTCCCGCTACCACTCAGAGGAATCCGCAGACAAGGCTTTGGAATTCTTTGAAAGAACCTTCTCCCAGAGGGAGTTTCCAGAGGAGGCGCCCGCCATCAGAGTGCCCGCCGGCTATCGCAGAAAGGCATACGAGCTCCTCTTTGAGCTGGGCATAGAAAGTTCAAAGAACTCCGCACGCAGGCTCATAGAGGGTGGTGGGCTAAAGGTAGATGGCAGACGCATAGAAGACCCATTTGAAGAGATTGAAGTCTCCGAGGAGCTTAGAATTCAGGCAGGCAAGAAGAAGTTTTACCGGCTTATTCCCGAGTAGAGCTTTTAACCACCTTTACCCTGCTCCAGTCAATGGGGCTAAAGCCAAAAGATTCAGCGTAAATTTTAACTGTCCTGTAATTCACATAGCTTTCCATATCCGCCTTGAGAACAAGACCCTTTTCCCTTTCTCTCTTCAAGTCTGCTACCTTTTTGGCATACTCCCTGGCTACATTTATACTGTATGCAGAATAGATAAAATTGAGCAAAAGGAGCACGAAGGTAGCAAGAAAATACCTCATAACCTTTCTCCTGCTCTCAGTTTTGCGCTCCTGCTTGCTGGGTTTTGCTTCACCTCTTCCATAGTAGGCCTTATCGGCTTTTTTGTCAAGACCTTAAGATGGCCCTTTATGAAGTTTTTCACCAATCTGTCCTCAAGGGAGTGAAAGGATATGACCACAAGCCTCCCTCCAGAGCTAAGGAAATCAAGAGTTTTGTAGAGGGCGGTTTCTAGGCTTTTTAGCTCTTGGTTGACCTCCATCCTAATAGCTTGGAAGATTCTAGTGGCGGGGTGTATCTTTCCCCCTCTGTAGGGTAGCACTGAGGTTATCACATGCACAAGTTCACCAGTGGTCTCTATGAGCTTTTTTGCCCTTGCTAAGGCTATGGCTTTTGCCACCCTCTTTGCGTATGGCTCTTCCCCGTATTCTTTGAATATTCTCTCCAAGTCCTTCTCCGGGTAGCGGTTTACCACATGGTATGCGGTTAACCTATCCTCTGGGTTCATCCTCATATCCAGCGGTTCATCCCTCTGAAAGGAAAAGCCCCTTGGACTTTTCAGCTGTAGCATGGAGACCCCAAGGTCAAAAAGGAAGCCATCCACCTGCCATACTCCCTCCATCTTTAGAACTTGGTCAAGGTCTGAAAAGTTGGCATGATATAGACTATATCTACCTTCAAACTCCTTGAGGTTTTCCTGTGCCAAGTCAATGGCGTATGGGTCTCTGTCTATGCCTATCACAAAGGCATGGAGGTTTTTCTCCAATATCCTCCGTGTATGCCCACCAAGGCCCAAAGTGCAGTCCACATAGAGCTTTCCACCGTTGCCAAGAAGTAGCTCCGTGGACTCCTCAAGGAGAACAGGAACATGCATCAATCTTTGAAAAAACTGAGCTGTCTTATGGGTGAAAAGCTCCTTCTGTGTATGGGGCTTTCTTTGTAGAGCTTTATTGCCCTTATATGTTCTTTTGTGGCATAGCCCTTGTGTTTTGCAAAGTTATACTGGGGAAAGACTCCATGGTAGTGTTCCATTATCCTATCTCTTAGCACCTTTGCCACCACGCTGGCACAGGCACAGCTAAGACTCTTTTCATCACCCTTTACAAGAGGCAAACACTCATAGCCCTCCACAGGCAGGTAGTCGCTTATGACCACATGGAATTCATGTTTTATGTCTTCCAAAGCCCTTTTGAAGGCGATTAGGTTGGCTTTGAGGACGCCCACCCTGTCTATCAGAGAGGAATCCACCACCGCAGTGCCTATGGCAAGTGCCTTTGACCTTATAAGGGCATAAGCCTCTTCTCTCTCCCTTGGGCTCATAGCCTTTGAGTCCTTGTCTATGAAAGGCTCTGTAAAGGGCGGGAGGACAACCGCACAAGCCACAATGGGTCCTGCAAGGGGACCCCTTCCTACCTCATCAACGCCTGCCACCAAAAGGCCCTTTTCCCAATAAGGTCTCTCGTATTCTGTCATTCCTTCTTCTTTAGCTCCCAGGGCTTTATCTCCCTTATCTTGCCCATTGCCTCTTTGCCCTTGTATTTGCGCAGGAAGTAGAGCCTTGACCTTCTTACTTTTCCATACTTGACAAGCTCAATCTTCTCTATGTTTGGGCTATAGTAGGGAAAGGTCCTTTCAATGCCAACGCCGTAGGACTCTTTTCTTACGGTAAAGGTTTTGCCCATACCGCCACCCTTTATTCTTATTACCACGCCTTCAAAGGGCTGGGTCCTTTCCTTCTCTCCTTCCACTATTCTGTAGTGAACCCTTATGGTATCGCCCACCTTGAAAGGAGGGTATTCTTTTTTGGGAAGGTATATCTCCTCAACCTTCTGAACCAAACTCATAGCCAGGACCTCCTTTTAGATTGAGAGTATACGATTATACCACAAGCTGGACTATAATAAAGAAACTTGGAGCTCAAATATGGACTACTCAGCTCTTGACCTTATACCAGAGCCCGTTTTAGTAGTGGATGAAGACCACAGGGTCATATATGCCAACAAGAAGGCAAGGGAGATATACAAAGAAGGTCCAGAAACATGCTATCAGCTTTCACATTCCTTTGGAAAGCCCTGCTATGAATACGAGGGGCATCCCTGCCCTGTAAAAAACATAAGGGATTACGGACTTGAGAAATCTGGCGTCGTCCATGTTCACAAAACCGAGAGGGGCGAAAGATACTTCTATGTGGTAGCAAAGTACAGCCCCGAGAAGGGGGTCTACACGGAGATACACATAGACCTCTTTGACCTTATGGAAAATCTAAAGCTGAATGGACAAAGACCTGAATTGATTTTTCCCTCTGGTCCAGTGGTATTCTTCCAGTGGAAAAGGGCAGAGGGCTGGCCCGTGGAGTTTGTTTCTCCCAATGTGGCAGACCTTTTGGGATACACGCCAGAGGATTTTATCTCCGGAAGGGTGAAGTATGCGGAGCTTATACATCCAGAGGATATAGAAAGAGTGCTCCAGGAGGTTATGTATAATACAGAGAGGAAATCTCCTTTCTGGACCCATCAGGATTACAGACTAAGGAGAAAGGACGGGAGATACATATGGGTTCTTGACCACACGGCTCTTTTATTTGACCAATCTGGAGAGGTAAAGGGCTATTATGGCTATATATTGGATATAACTGATAAGCACGAGCAAGAGGAACTATTTCACATCCTTGCGGAATCAGAGCCTCATGCCATGCTTTTGTATGACTTTCAGCATCATACAATCCTATACGCAAACCAGAATGCAGAGAGGCTTCTTGGATACAAGAAAGGTGAGCTCTTAAACATGAAAGACCCTCTCAGCCTTGTCTTTTGGAGAGATAGAAAAATAGTCCACGAGAATATCATGAAAAGAAGGGAAGGATACAGAGGTGGGATAAGCTATAGGCTAAGGATAATCACAAAGGATGGAAAAGTGAAATGGGTAAAATTGTCCTCCACAATTGCATCCTTCAAAGGAAAGGCAGTATCCGTAATAACACTTGTGGATATATCAGCAGAAGTAAAAAGAGAAAGACTACTTACAAAGCTTGCCACAAGGGACCAACTTACGGGGATACTCAACAGATACGCCCTAGTCCATGATTTTGAGCGCCTTCTTGCCCAGTCAAAAAGGTATGGCACAGCCTTCTCCATAATCATCTTTGATATAGATAACTTTAAGGCTATAAACGACACCTACGGACACCTAACGGGCGATAGGGTTCTAAAGGAGATGGTAAAGGAGGTTAAGAAGGTTCTTAGAAAAAGCGATATCTTTGGAAGATGGGGTGGTGAGGAGTTCTTGGTGATTCTTCCTATGACTTCTGAACCCTTTGCACCTGCGGAGAAAATTAGGAAAGTCGTTGAAAACTCTCTTTTCCTTAAAAACCTGAAGGCAACCATATCCCTTGGGGCAACCACCTATAGAGAAGGAGATACTATGGATAGTATGCTTGCGAGAGCAGACGAGGCCCTCTATAGGGCAAAGGCCCAAGGCAAAAACCAAGTTGTGGTGCTTTAAGAAAGCTCTTCTTTTAGCCTTTTGTTCATGGATTCTACTCTTTCTTTAAGTATTTTTTCGTATTCCCTTAGCTTTTTCTCAAGCTCAGGATACTTTATTGAGAGTATCCTTACTGCAAGAAGTCCGGCGTTTTCGCCATTTCCTATGCCTATCGTAGCTACAGGAATTCCCGGAGGCATTTGAACTATGGAATAAAGAGAGTCCACACCGCTTAGATGTTTAGAAGGCACGGGGACGCCTATCACTGGTAGTGTGGTCATGCTGGCGGTCATGCCCGGAAGGTGTGCAGAGCCACCTGCTCCTGCTATTATTACCTCTATCCCCCTCTCCCTTGCGGTCCTTGCATACTCATACATTAGCTCTGGCGTTCTGTGGGCGGACACCACTTTTACCTCGCAGGGAACATGAAAGTTTTTTAGAACTTCATAGGCGGGCTTTAGCCACTCCCAGTCGGATAAACTCCCCATTATTATACCCACAAGAGGCCTATCCATGCATATAATTTTATCCATGGAACTGGAAAACTTCCTAAGAGACCTTCTAGAAATGGAAGAAAAGCTATGGCAGAGACGAATGAAAGTGCTGCATCAATACCAAAGAATTCAGGAGATGAAAGAGAAGATGCGCAAGATAGAAGAGGTCTTTGAACAAGAGGTGGGCATAGACATGGAAACTGCCATACGGCTCTTGGAGGAATACGAAAACAACCCAGAGAGCTTTGAAAGGCTTAAGGATAGTGTGGGAGAAGATATATACCATGCTTTGCAAATACTGGCGGATAGGATTAGGGACATAAGGGATATGAAAGCAGAGATAGACCGTTTAGAAAGGGAGGTTTTTGAAATAGACGGGGAGATAGATGACACCTTTGAAAAGCTTCAAGAATACAAAAGAAGAATTCAGGGGATGCTATGAAGAGACCTGTAATGCTCATAGACCTTGATAGATGCATAGGCTGTCTTTCCTGTGAGGTGGCCTGTAAGCAAGAGAAGGGGCTTGAAAACTTTGGCATAAGACCCATGAAGGTCTTCCGGGTGGGAGGCATAGGTGACAGAGCGGATGCCTTCTTTTTGCCCATGAACTGTTTTCATTGTGAACCCGCACCCTGCGTATACGCCTGCCCCACCTCAGCCATGAGGAAAAGAGAGGACGGCATAGTTTATGTGGAGGAGCTAAGATGCATAGGCTGTAAGGCGTGCATAATCGCCTGTCCCTATGGAGCCATAGCCTTTAACCCAGCCACTATGAAGGTGGAGAAGTGTGATTATTGCTACAAAAGGGTGGAAGCTGGGCTCTTGCCCTCTTGTGTTTCCAAATGCGTCACCAACTGTCTCTACTTTGTGGAGCTGGAGGATGTGCCAAAGCAGAGACACACCGCAAGGAGGATAGATTCGGAGCTTTATAGGGAGCTTTTCAACTGGAAATCAGAGGAAGACTCTCTTAAGGTCTAACAGAATGCCCACAAAGACACCCATTGAGAGGAAGGGTCCATAGGGAAGGGCGAATTGAAGGCTTCTGTTTTTTAGTATTACGGGAACCGCATACAGGAAGCCCAGCAAGGAACCCAGAAAGACTGCATAAGCCACACCCCACACACCAGCCACAGAACCTATGAAAGCCATAAGCTTCACATCTCCAAAGCCAAGCCCTTCCATTTTTCTAATCTTGGTGTAATAAAGGTATATAGCCAAAAAAGATCCTCCACCCACAAGGGCACCCAGCAGGCTCTCTTGCAGGCTGAAATCACCTCTAAGAAGGGATGTGGAAAGACCAAAGGCAAGCCCACCAAGGGTGAGGCTGTCGGGCAGTATAAAGGTATCCCAGTCTATAAGGCTTGCCACAAGAAGGATGGAGAAAAACACGAAAAAGACAAGGCTCAAAAAGGGTTCTTCAAACCTTAGCCTACAAAGAACCGCCAGAAGACCGGTGAAAGCCTCCACGAGAGGATACCTCAAGGATATCCTGCCTCCGCAGTGCCTACATCTGCCTCTCAGAAATAGGTAGGAGACTATAGGTATGTTATCATACCACCTTATCCTTGCTCCACAGTGTGGACAGCTGGAGGGTGGCGAGATTATGGACATGCCCCTGGGAATCCTGTATACAAGCACATTGTAAAAACTTCCCAGAACTGCACCCAATACAAACAAAACCGCATACTCTAAGAGTTGAAGTGCCTCCACCTGTGGTTAAAATTATAAAGCATGAAGAGGGTCGTCCTTTTAATAGCTCTGTCTATTTTAGCCTCCTGCCAACAAAAGCAGTCTGCAGGGAGCACAGATATAAAGGACATAGTGCCAAAGCACCAGTATGCCATGCTTATAGTGGAGAGCGAGAGCTGTATATACTGCAAACAGCTCAGGAAAGACCTTCAGGCAGAACCCCTTGCCTCAGAGCTCAAGGGTATGGATGTATACAGCATACTCTATGAGAGCAACGCAAGGGTGAAGTATTTACTGGAAGGGAAAGAGGGAGTAAGCACAGAGGAAGACCTTGCAAAGTCCCTTAAGGTCAACTCCTTCCCTCAGCTCTTCTTCTACGACAAGGAGGGCAACATAGTCCTTCATCTGCCGGGCTACCAGCCACCCAAAACCCTTGCCTGCAGTATAAGGTTTGTAAAGGAAGGAAGATACAAGGACACTTCTTATATGGATTATCTTAAGACTGAGAGATGCATATAAAAGCCATACTCTTTGACTTGGATGGGACGCTAATAGATTCCTACAAGGACATAGGAATTCACCTAAACAGAACCCTAAAGGATTTTGGCAAACCTGGGGTGGACATAGAAGAGGTCAGGTATATGGTGGGAGGAGGAGCAAGAGATCTTCTAAGGAGGTTTTTCCAAGATGGGTTGCTTGAGAAAGCCTTGCAGGTCTTTAGGGAGTATTATCTAAGAGAGCCTGTCATCCACACCATGCCCTTTGAGGGCATAAGGGAACTCCTTGAAGAGGCAAGGAGCAAAAGCATAAAGCTTGCGGTGGTCACCAACAAGATGGAGAGCCTTTCAAGGGTTATTCTCCAAGAGTTAAGGTTGGGAAGCTACTTCTCAGTCCTTATAGGTGGAGACACCCTGCCTGAGAAAAAACCTTCTGCCCTTCCGGTGCAAGAGGCTCTTAGGCTACTTGGCATCTCCTCCTCGGAGGCAATAATGGTAGGCGACACAGAGGCAGACCTAAAGGCAGGCAGGCTGGCAGGCGTAAAGAGGGGGCTTGCCCAGTGGGGTTATGTTAAAGTCCAAGAGGAAGTGCCAGACTTTGAGCTACAAAACCCTTTGGATTTAGCCAAGTTTTTTAATCTTTGATAACCTCAAAAACCTTAAGCCTTGAGGTAGAGCCTCTTAGGAATTTTACCTTTGACTTTGAAACTCCAAAGTGCTTTGCCAGTAGTTCTCTTATTCTTTCGTTGGCTTTTCCCCCCTCTGGCGGGTCTTTGACCGCAACCTCGTATAGGTCTTTTTCTACCTCTTTCACATATTCTACCTTTGACCCAGGTCTGGCTTTTACCTTAAAAATCATTCCTCTCTTATTTCTCTGGAAGCTTTATATTTGATGGTGTATACCACCACAAAGCCGTCTATGCCGTGCTCCCGGGCAAGGCTAGTTTCCACATCCAGCACCTGCCCGCCCTCTTGCTCTATGGCGGATAAAACTTCGTTTAACTTTTCGGTTATTTCTCTGTCGTTGCCCTCAAGGGAAAGCACCATGCATCGCATGTTTAAAAGTATAGCCCATCCAGGCTGTCAAGCCCCATATGAACCATAAAGAGCCTTTCAAGACCGATGGAACAGCCAGCACAGGCTGGAAATTGCTCGTAAGCCCTCAGAAGCTCCTTATCCAGCGGTAGGTCTCTGTCTCTTTTGAAGTCCTCCATTCTCCTACTTATCTCCTCTGGGTCTGTCTCCTCCGTCCAGCCGTTGGCTATCTCTATGCCTCCAATGTATAGCTCAAACCTCTCCGCATAACCATCGACCACTTTGGCGTAAGAGCTTAGCCTCTTTGGAAAGTGTGTTATGAACTCGGGTTTTTCTCTGCCAAGTTGTCTTTCCACTTCTAAATAAATCCTAAAGAAGAGGGTTTCCCAGTCTTCCTTGTCATCAAAGTCGTAGCCATAAGCAAGGAGGTTGTTTTTGAATATCTCCTCGTCCTCAGAAAGCACAATGCCCGCATGCTCCTCAAAGGCGTGCTCAAGCCTCGTTATCTTGTATTCCTCTGCAATTCCCAAAAAGGCAAGAAGCTCGCCTATCTCCTCTATCAGATGCCTGTAGTCCGCACCCAGTTTATACCACTCAAGCATGGTAAACTCTATCTTGTTGAGCCTTCCGCACTCGTGGTTTCTGAAAACCTTGGCGATTTGAAACATGTCCCTTTTGTATCTGGTGAGTAGCTTTTTCATGGAAAACTCTGGTGAGGTCTGAAGCCAGAGGGTCTTTTCCTTGCCACACTCTACCACCTTAAGCCCTATAGGGTCAACATTTAAATCAATGTTGGGAAACTCAAGAAGCACAGGCGTGTGAACCTCAAGGTAGCCCTTCTTACGGAAAAATTCCCTTACTTTTTGGATAAACTCGGACCACTCAGGGAGCATTTAAGCATTATAACATGGGGAGAGCGACGGGACTCGAACCCGCGACCCGTGGATCCACAGTCCACTGCTCTACCAACTGAGCTACGCTCTCCTCAAATTACTTATTATAAACCTCCTAGCCTTTATCTGCAAGGTTCATTATGATGGCTACCGCCACAGCACCTGCCATTTCAGTCCTAAGTATGTGGGGTTTAAGAAGAAGGGTCTCAAAGCCTCTATTCTTGAGAGCTCGCACTTCCTCAAAAGCAAGCCCACCCTCAGGACCAACCACTATACCGTAGCTCCTTTTACCAAGGTCAAGGTCTTTAATCCTACGACCCTCGGAAAAGTTGTCCAGCACAAGAGAAACCTCTTCCTTTGCCCTTAGTTCAGAAAGACCTATGGGGCTAGTTATCTCTATGGGTTTGGGTCTTTTGCACTGCTTGAAAGAGGCAAGGCTTAACCTCTTCCACCTTTCTAATTTTTCCTCAAGTAGGCTCAGCTTCTGAAAGCCCCTTTTGCATATTACAGGCACAAGAGACCTTGCACCCGTTTGACTTGCTCTGTCTATAACCTCTTCCATCAACCTCAGGTCTAAAGGGACGCATTGGTAGAGGTTTACCTCTGGCTCAGGTAAGGGGATGTTTACTTCTTCAAGGAGTTTGCAAAGGGCTTGACCCTTATCAATTTCCAACACAAGGCTTAGAAATAACCTTCCTTCACAAAAAACCTCAAGCTTGTCTCCTCTTCTAAGCCTTAAGGCTTTAAAGTGCTTGAATTCTTGCCCACTTATTATTAGGAAATCCCCCTCCCTATGGCTGCATACAAACCTTTCCATAGGGCTAGCGGGGCCTTTGCCCCGCGGGTGATTACTTTACAGACTCCCTTAGCTCCTTTGCAGGCCTAAAGGTAACCACCTTTCTGGCTGGTATCTTTATCTCCGCACCGGTTCTGGGGTTGCGACCCTTTCTCTCTGCCCTGGTGCGGACCGCAAATACGCCGAACCCAGGCACCGCTACCCTCTCACCCTTTTTCAGGGCTCCAGATACTGCCTGAATGGCAGATTTCAGGGCGGCATCGGCCTGCTTTTTGGTAATACCTGCCCCTTTGGCTATGGCTGAAACAAGCTCAGCTTTGGTCATGGTATTCCCTCCTTACAAGGTTTTTAGCAGTTTATAATCATATATCAAGTCAAGTCAAGATGCAAGAAGATTTTGAGGATATGGTCTATGAAAAGCATAGTGTTTGCGCTTCTTGCAAGCCTAGTGTGGGGGGCTGCGCCCGTGCTATTCAAGCTCGCCTTGAGGGGCGAGATACCCCCTATAGTAGCTTTGGTTTTTCATAATTTCTCTGCCTTCTTACTTGCGGTTAGTGTGGCAGTTCTTGCAGGTATGAATCTAAGCCATCCTATAAAGGAGGTTATACTCATAGCAGTTGGTGGTATAATGTCGGGCTTTCTTGGTGTTTTCTTCTTTTTCAAAGCTGTCAAGGACGGAGATGTCTCTGTTGTAGCTCCAATCGCCTCTAGCTCTCCCCTATGGGCTTCGCTTATTGCCTTTTTTCTGCTTGGTGAACCCTTTAGCTGGCTAAGAGCCTTTGGTATACTTCTGGTGATATGTGGAATAGTTTTGATAACTCTATCCTCAGGCAAGTAGCCCTGGCAACCCTAACAGGCTTTTTGCTATACCTGCCCTTTTCCAAGTATGGACTATGGTTTTTTGTATTTCCTGCCCTATTGCTGCTTCTTTGGCAGAGAAAGGGCTTTTTCTGGTTTATATCAGGCTTTAGCTTTTTTTTCTTTTCCTTAAGGTGTGCCAACATAGCAAGCATAGAATATGGAGGTGTTAGTCCCTTTATCTCTTATGCCATCTTTGTCCCCTTTACTCTCCTTTTGAGCTTCTATCAGTTCTATATGCCTTTATGGCTCAACAAAAGGGTCTTCAGAAACTCTGCATGGTCTATTCCTTTGCTTTACACAGGCTTTGAAATATTGCGGTCATACTTCCCCTACGGGGGTTTTCCCTGGCTAATTCTAGGTTCTCTGGCTGTGTATATACCCCTCATCAAGCATAGCCTTTTGTATATGAATGTATATTTACAGAGCCTTTTTCTATGGTTTTTTGTCCTTTTGATATTCTTGAAGCGCTTTAGAGCCGCTGGTATACTGGTGCTTTTAGTGGCGCTAGTGGCCCTTTTGGCAATGGGGGAAAAGGAAGCAAAGGTTCATAGGTCAAAGGTGATAAAGGTTGCACTCGTGCAGACTGCAGTCCCTCAGGAGGACAAACTGGATACCTCTGCCTTTAGAAGACATGCAGAGGGTATACTAAGGCTTACCGAAGAAGCAGCCGGTAGGGGAGTGGACCTTATAGTGCTACCAGAGTCCGCACTTCACTTTTTCTATTCGGATGAGAATGATGAGTATAACTTTTGGCTTAGGAACCTAAGCCTTAGGGTTCCCATACTAGTAGGGCTCGTAGATGTAAGGCAGGGCCTAAAACCCTATAATTCTGCCTACCTTTTGAAAAATGGCACTGCGGTTCAACATTACGACAAGATAAAGCTCTTCCCCATAGGGGAATACATGCCCTTTCCCTTTGGTTTTTTAAAGGATATTTTCCCAGCCATAAGCGGGCTTGACTATTACCCAGGCGGTCATTTAAAGCCCTTAGAATACAAGGACATGAGGATAGCCACACCCATATGCTTTGAGGTAGCCTACTACAGTCTTGTGAGGGACCTTTCCAAAAGAGCAAATCTCATCGTGGTTCTGACCAATGATGGCTGGTTTGGGGATTCGGACTGCACCGCTCAGCATTACCTTTGGGCAAGGGTTAGAGCTATGGAAACCGGTAAGTATCTTCTTTGGGTAAACAACTCTGGAGATACTGGCATAATAGACCCCATGGGTAGGGTTATTAAAAGAATGCCCTACATGAAAAGAGGTGTGGTCTATGGAGAGGTCCACCTTGTTGACTAACCTGCCCAATCTTCTATCCTTTGCTAGGCTGACGCTAAGTCCCCTTCTTCTCATCGTGCCCCAGGAACACCTGCTTCTTCTCTTTCTCCCTCTCGCTTTTTCTGATGCACTGGATGGCTTCCTAGCAAGGAGGCTAAGGGCGAAAACAGAGCTTGGCAAAGTGCTGGACCCGCTGGCAGACAAGGTTATGCTTCTATGCGGCCTCCTTGTATGCACCATAAGAATGCAACTTATTCCTAGCACCCTACTCTACGCGGTGCTTGCTAGGGATATGTTCTTACTCCTTGGGGGGCTCCTGCTTACCAGCAAGAACAGGACGGTCCCGGCTTCAAGGCCCCTAGGCAAAGCTTTTACCTTTAGCCTTTCTCTACTTATCATGCTATGTATCCTTGGCTTTTTATCAGAGATGCTTTTGTGGGCCACCCTTTTATTACTTATGCTTTCTTGGACAGACTATGCCCTCTTCGGCCTAAGAAACCTCAAAAGTCAAACTTCTTCCTTAGCCTCATCCTAACCTCTTGAGATTTGTCCGAGTAGTATCTTCCACCTATGGAGGTATTTGGGGTGAGCCTTGCATCCACGCCCGTGTATGTTTCCTTTGGATTTTTCAGAGTGCTCTGCCTGTGTTCAACTGTTATTCTTTGATTTATTTCCTTGGATACAGTCACATTGAGACCAACCTCCCCCGTAGGAGACACAGAAGGGCTAACTTGAACCTTTATATCAAGACCTGTCATACCCCTAGCACCCTTTAAGAGACCACTTATTTGAGGTAGCTGGCTTATAAGGGCACTACCTATAGGTATCAAACCTTCCGTTTCTGCACCCCCAAGAACCAAGGTGGTAAGCACCTCTCTTATATCTCTGGGAGGCTCCGAGCGAATTATTGCCTTCGGATACTGTGGATTTCCCTTTAGGTCAATTATAATGCTGTAGTCTGGAGTGGGTGCTATTATTGTAAGGTCCATTTGACTGTCCTTGTTTGTAAGCGTCAACTCCCCTCTTCGCACATAGAACTCCCTCTCAAAATAGGTGAGCCTACCACCCTTCAAGTATGCTTTTACACTATAGTCAGGTTGGTAGAGACTGCCTCCTACTTTCACCGATAGGTCTGTATACACAGAGCCCTCTGGTAGAACCACTCTAAGGGGCTCTGATGACAGTAGGCTTATGTCCAGCTTTACCCTTTTATACTCCTCAGGAGCCTTACCAGACTCACCCTTTATCCTTTGCAGGTTAACAACCCCAGAGGTGTAGAACTGTCCTTGTATGTTTAAATCCTTGTAATCGGACCGTATGTTTCCCTTTCCAGAAACTATCAAGTTGGTTCTGATGGCATCGCTTCTATAGAGGAAGGGCAGCTGTGAGATTTCAAAGCTGAGGTCCGCAAGTTTGTTGCTACCCCTAAAGTTTGCCAGGATTGAGGACCTTTGGTTGCCTCGCAGTTCCACAAAGCCCGAAAGCCTATCCTTCTGGAAGTTTATTTCAAGTCTACCAGATAGGGGGACAGCAATGTATCTGGACCTTAGGGTAATCCTATCAGAGCTTGCCCTAAAACTCAAGGCCTCTCTGTAGGAAAGTCTGTAGGCTACCCTACCCTCCGCATCCGCAAGCACCCTGCTCCGTATTACGGAGAAGAGCCTGCTAAGGTGAAGCACACCCTCCGAGTAAAAACTAGGACCCTTATCGTAGGAAAATTCAAGCCATCCTTCAAGTATGCCCTGTATGTTCCCCCTAAGGGAAAGGGTTTTGCCAGTATACTCGCCTCTTTGAAACTCCACCTTGGATACCTGCTGTTGTCCTATGATCACCACTATGGGCTCCACCTCTAATATACCCTTCTCCTTGCTCCCCCTTATCCTCACCTCTGGGACCTGTATATCCACAAGGCCCTCCCTTAGGTTAAAGCCCCTTAGAAAGCCCTCAAGCCTTCCTTTCTCTAACCTGAGGCTGGCTCTCAATGGAAAGCTAAAGTTTCTGTATTTACCATCTCCCAAAAGCTCTAGGTCTATATCCTCCCCAGCCCCCTTAAGGCGATATTTGGAGTTCACCAATAGGTCCCCTTGAGGCTGTTTTATTCGCCCTTCAAAGTCAAAGGAAGTCGTTTTATAGTCGTAATAGCCTCTGCCTGTAAGATAGTCCTGAAGGTTAAAGGAGAGAAAAAGCTTTTCTCCCTCTAACCTGCCTTCAAAACTTCCCCTGGGGTAAGAAAACTGAAAAGCCTTTGCATCTTTTATATCTCCCCTGAAGTGGCCCTTCAACTCTTCTCCTACCCTTTCCAGATGGAAGGAAAGACCTACCCAGGAGGTGAGGTCATCCTTTGATAGGTTGCCCTCAACCCTGCCAGAACCTTGAGCTACCTTACCCTCAAGGTGGAGCATCACATTACCCCTCAAGGACCTCAGGTTTATGTTTGAATATGAAAGGTTTAGGTCCTCCAACCTCAACCTGCCAGAGAAATCCCTTTTCTTTATAGACCCACCACCTAGGAGGGTATAACCATTACCTACAAGGTTTATCCTGTATGTGTCCCCCTCCAGAGACAAATCATAGCTGGCCCTCCCCAGATTTATATCCCTCAAGACTAGACCATCAAGGTTTCCCCTGCCATGGCTAAAAATTTGACCTTGCTGAACTCTTATAGACCCCTTGTAGGAAACTTTAGAAACCAAACCTTCCTCCTTGAGCTCATATCCTACAAGCCCTATATCTCCGGAAAAATCGCTCCTATGAAAGGATCCTGTCAGAGATAGGGAAAAGGGCTGTGCTACCGAGAGTTCAAGATTGCCTTGGGGATATTCCTTGTAGGACATGCTCACCTTTAGGCTAAGACCCATTAAGCGCTGATTTTCAAACTGTGCCAAGGGTGAATAAGCCTGAAGCACTAGAAACTTTTTGTTCATATCAAGTTGAAGCTCCCCAGCAGCTGTAGCGGAGAGGTTTTGACTTACGCCAAGAAGTTTGCTGTCCACGGGAAAGCCCTTAAAGGATGCATGCAAAATATCATCATTAAGGGAGTAATCTACCTCTACATGGGTAAACCCATTTTTGACAAGAGCCTTAACATGGCTTTTGCCCCTCCACTTCCATAGGTATTGGCCTTCTACTCTTAGGTTCCTGAATTCCCCCCTTCCTCTTATATCAAGCTTCTCAGAGAAGCCCAAAAAGTTGGACCTTATGCTGGTGTAGCCTACAGTCCCCTGCAACCTGATATCTGTCCTAGCAAGATAAAAGCTATTGCCTTCTATTGGCTTTATGTATCCTTCTGCTTTAAAGCTTCCTCTCTTTCCCTCCCACACTCCTCCAATACTAAAGGCATACAGGTTGCTTCTGACCTGAGCCTCTTCCAGTATTAGCTTGCTTCCTTCTATGTGTGCCCTCTTGAGAAGGACCTCAAGGTGATGTTCATGGGTTTGGTGCCTCCAATAAACCTGAGCCCAGCCACTGGAGTAGATTCTGCCTAGCTCTAGCTGGGTCCTTGGCACAAAAAGGGTAAGGCTCTCCTCCTTGGGGATATAGTTGGTGGATATGTATAGGCTGTCTACTCTCAGGTTCAGCTTCTTTGCCAACTTCACAATAGGTCCAAAGTCATAGTCAAAGGGCTTGTCGGAGGGTGGAGCCTTTGACACCTCTATAAGGTTGAACTCGCCCAGGCGAAGGCTCCAGGGCTTTATAGAGGCATCCTTAACAAGGATATGAAGGGTATTATCCTTGAGAGGCAAGTGTAGCAAAAATATTCTAAGGCTCAAACCTCTCTCAAAGCTAAGTGCCAAACCTTCTAGCTCAATACTTATCCTCTTGGCCACAAGATAGGGTTTTACCACCAGAAAGTAGAGGGCAAGGGTCAGGAGTATGAGATAGCCAAGGGCACGCATAGATTTAGGTTATCATAATTTCTATGGACAACATGCTCCTTGTGCTTTTTGCCTACCTTTATGGATCTGTGCTCTTTGGTGAGCATATAGCAAGGGCAAAGGGCATAGACATAAGGGCTGTGGGCAGTGGCAATGTGGGTGCCACTAATGTGGGAAGGGCTCTGGGCAAAAAATACGCCCTTCTGGTTTTCTTCCTTGATTTTTCAAAGGGACTTGTGCCCATGTTTCTTGCAAGGCTCTACTTTGGGCTTGACAGCTGGACCGCCTTTTTTGTGGGTTTGGCAAGCCTTCTGGGGCACATGTATCCAGTCTTTCACCACTTCAAAGGGGGTAAGGGTGTGGCTACTGCCTTTGGCACTCTGACTGGCATATCCCCTCTCATAGCCCTTGTATCCATAGCCTTCTGGGGGCTTCTCTTTAGGTGGAAGGGTATTGTTTCTGTGGCATCTTTGGGCGCCTCTGCCTTTGCCACGATACTTATACTCCTCTCAGGCTATCCCTTTAAGGTATTCCTAATGGCTTTTGTTATGTTCCTCCTTATCCTGTATCGCCACAGGGAAAACCTCGCAAGGTTGGCAGAAGGCAAAGAGTATCGCTTTAAGGTATGACCTTTGTTCTTGCCTTTAATCTGGCTCTATTACTTTTCAGGGTCCTGTATGTGCTTTATTACCCCCTTGACCTCACACCCGAGGAGGCTCAGTATTGGGACTGGTCAAGGAGACCAGACCTTAGCTACTATTCAAAGCCGCCCATGGTGGCATATCTCAACCTGCTTACCAGAGAGCTTTTTGGTGTTTCAGAGCTTGCGGTGAGGATAACGCCCATAGTTTTGTCTTTTCTTCTTTCTCTTATTACATACCTCTTTGTGAGGAAGGTTTTTGACCGGCGTTCTGCGCTGATTGCCTCCACCCTACCACAGATAACGGTAGGTTTTGGCATAAACTCCCTGTTGATGACCACGGATGCTCCCTTTATCTTCTTCTGGTCTTTGAGCCTTATGGCTCTTTTCTTTGCCTTTGAGAGAAACCGCACTTCTCTTTGGCTTCTTTCTGGCTTTTTAGCAGGGTTTGCCTTTTTGAGCAAGTATCCGGCGGTTTTTTTACTGCCCTCTGCCCTCCTCTATGCTTTTCTCTTCAGAAGGAATCTCCTGAGGGATTACAGACCTTATCTCAGTCTCCTTCCTGCCTTCCTTCTGAGCCTGCCGGTCCTATACTGGAACTACAAGCATGACTTTGTATCTTTTAGGCATGTTTCTACCCTTGCCAGCAAATCCGCCAGCCTTCTCAATTTTGGCTCTTTCCTTGAGTTTATGGCAGGACAGGCTATCCTGCTGTCTGTGTTGCCCTTTTTCTTATTGCCCTACCTTTGGATAAAGGGGTTCAGAGATAGGAGGACAGCCTTCTTTGTCCTCTTTTCCCTTCCACCCTTTGCCTTCTTTGCCTTCCTTTCGCTTTTTAAAAGGGTGGAAGCAAACTGGTCAGGCTTTGCATACTTTGGATCCTTTGTGCTTTTGAGCCTATACCTCTCAAGGAGCAGACTGATCATCCCCACATACCTTCTTAGCTCTGTTCTTTTTATGTTCCTGCACTTTACTCCCCTTCTTGACCGGCTGGGGTTTGGGGGGCTTCTACCGCCCCAGAGGGACCCCACAAAGGTAGGTATAGGCTGGTCAGAGCTGGGAAGGGTGGTCTCTGAGATGAGGCGGTCTGGAGAGAGCATCCTTAGCCCCCACTATCAGATAAGCGCAGAGCTTGCCTTTTATGTAAAGGGCAATCCCAAAACCTACTGCATAAACTTGGGAAGGAGGATGAACCAATACGACCTGTGGGAGAAGGACTACGAGGGAGATGCCATCTTTGTGGACTATGCACCCATAAACAAAAGGGTTTTGTCTGCAAGCGATGGTATAATAGAAGAGAGGGAGCTTCCTATCTTTTGGAGAGGCAAGGAGATAAAGAGGTTTTACATATACAAGCTCAAAAATCTCAAGAGAGTGGAGGAAGACATGACTGGGAGTTATTAGGTTTTTGCTAAGCCTATACTTGGCAGGCTTTTTCCTCTACCATCTCCTTCCCATAACCTATGTAAGCCACATTTACTACTCCATATCCTCTCCCGTTCCCATACCCTTTCAAAAGCAGTGCGCCTGTGCGCTCAACCCACGGAGTGTATACAACAGCCCCTTGGGAAATCCCATAAGGCTGCAGAAGGCGTTGAAAGAGAGGGGGCTTAATGCCTGTTATGTAGAAGGCGGTGCAAGGGGCTATAAGGACCTTGACCTTTGGAAGTGGCTTGCCTACTTGTCCTTTGAATACATGCCCAAAAAACTTTTCCTTGAGGAGCCCTCAGACCCCTACTCCCTCATAGCTCAAGACCCATGCATGCCAATTGCATCAGACATGCCCATCTTTGCCTCCATATGGACGCTAGACTTCCCCAGCTACGGTTTTATACTGGGTCAGAGGAGGAACCTTTATTACTCCATTCAGTGTGGCACTCCGCAGGGGAAGGTCCTAATACCCTATATAGGAAATAGACAGGCACAGGTATACGCCTATTCAAGCATGGGCTTTTTCTTCCCAGGGGACAACTTTAGGGCTCCTGCAGTGCTAAATGTGAGCTTTTTTGAAAGGAAGGTTCTGGTCTTTCTTTTCAAAGATGATGGCCTATACAAGGTCTTTGACCAGAGGTCCATAAGAGAACCCATCAGGGAGACAGGAAGCTATCGCCTACAGGCATACACCTACCGCTTTCGCCTTTGGAAAATATACTTCGGGCTAAGGTTTCTCCTTTGCACGCCCGCTTTTTATGCCATGTAGGAGAGGTCCATCCTATCGCCATACCTATGGAGCAGAACCTTCTTGAGGTCTGGGTTTTTCTCAAGAAGTGGGTCCTCTTCAAGAAGCCTTTTTGCGTCCTCCCTTGCAAACTCAAGAAGGGCTCTGTCTTGGGCTCTTGCAAGGTTTGCCACCATAAAGCCAAAGTATCCCGACTGGGACACACCCAAAAGCTCCCCCGGACCCCGTATCTTCAGGTCCTCTTCCGCTATCTCAAAGCCGTCGTTGGACTTAACCATGACCCTCAACCTTCTCATGGCTTCCTGGTCTTTCCTTAGCTCGTCGGGCACCACCAGATAGCAGTATGCCTGCCGGTCTGACCTTCCCACCCTGCCGCGAAGCTGGTGAAGCTGAGAAAGCCCAAAGCGATGGGCAGACTCTACAATCATGAGGGTTGCCTCGGGCACATCCACACCCACCTCTACCACCGTGGTGGACACGAGCACATCCCCATGGCTCTTGAACCTTTCCATAACCTCCCTTTTTTCCTCATCCTTTAGCTTCCCATGAAGCAGGAGCACCTCCCTGCCGGGCAGAAGGCTTTTCCAACGCTCGTATTCCCCCACTGCAGACTTTAGAGCCAGGCTTTCTGATTCCTCTATGAGCGGATATATAACATAGACCTTACCACCTTTGGAGAGCTCTTCTTTTACCACCTGTAGGAGCTTGTCATACTCCGACTCAAAGAGGAGCCTTGTTATGACAGGCTTTCTGCCGGAGGGCATCTGGTCTATGACGGAGAGGTCCAGGTCTCCATACAGAGACAGAGCAAGGGTTCTAGGTATGGGCGTGGCACTCATCACAAGGCTGTGAGGATAAAAACCCTTTCCCTTTTCAAGTATCAGTCTTCTCTGCATGACGCCAAAGCGATGCTGCTCGTCCACCACCACAAAGGCAAGGCTCTGAAAGTCTACACTTTCCTGTATGAGGGCATGAGTGCCTATGAGCACCTTTATGTTTCCCCTCTTTACATGGTGTAGCAGGCTTCTCCTTACCGAGCCTTTCACAGAACCCGTTAAAAGTCCCACCTGAAGTCCAAGCCCTTCAAGGAACTTCTTGAAGTTCTCGTAATGCTGAAGGGCAAGTATCTCCGTGGGAACCATAACCGCACTCTGATAGCCCTCCTTTGCAAAGGCGTAGGCAACCGCCATGGCAACCAAGGTCTTCCCGCTTCCCACATCCCCCTGCAAGAGCCTGTTCATGGGCCGTTGGGTCTTTATGTCCTCTATTATCTCCCTTATGACCCTCCTCTGGGCATCCGTGGGCTCAAAGGGCAAGGAGGACAAAAACTCCTCTATGTGCCTTTCTGGGCTTCTTAGGGCCACTGCAGGCTGGGTCTTTACCTGAGCCCTAATAATCTGAAGGGCAAGTTGAAAGAGCAGGAGGTCTTCGTATATGAGCCTTCTCTGAAAGGGCGTGGAAAAGCCGTTTAGGTCTTCCTCAGAAAAACCCATGGGCCTGTGAAGAAGGTAGAGGCTTTCGGCTATTCTGGGGAGGTTTCTCTCTTTCAACATGCCCTCTGGCAGGTATTCGGGCATAAACTTGGCGGTCTCAGAAAGCCTGTGGAGTATGCTTCTGACCTTCTCGTGTCTTTTCTTTGCAGATATGCTCTTTAAATCTCCGTCAACCCTTATGTAGTAAAAGGGTAGGATTCTGCCGGCTTCTTCTTCCTTGAGTAGCTCTGGATGCACCATGTATTTCTCGCCGGCAAACTCCTTGAGCTTTCCGTAGACCAAAAGCTCTTGACCCTTTCTGAAGGCGTATAGGGGTCTTTGGTCCTTGTAGCGAAACCTCAGGTATAGCCTGCCCGTTCCATCCTCACACTCAACCCATGCGGGGTATTTCTCTTTTGGGTCGTAGCCCGTTGAGAGGACCTTCACCTTGAGAGCCACCTTCTGCCCAGGCCTTGTGGTCCTTATGGTGTGCAGGAGCCTCCTATCCTCATACCTGAGGGGTGCAAACCAGAGGGCGGAGTAAAGGTCCCTTATGCCTAGAGCTTTAAGGGTCTTCTTATCCTTATCCTCCAGTCCCTTGAGGTCTTTCACAGGCTTAAAGTAGGCATCTATGGCCTTTTTCTCCACCTTTGAAAAGTCCACCTCCAGAGAGGGCAGTGGTTCTTTTAGCCTCTCTGCTAGGCTTATGAGTATGGCTTTACGCTTCTCAAGGGGGAGACGGTCAAAACCCTTTAGCATCTCAAGGTAGGAGGGCTCAAGGCTGTCTTTTAGAAGGTTAAAAAGATACATGCCAACGCCCAAGTTCCTGCGTAGCCTAAGGTAGTCTCTCTCTGATAGCTCTTGTATGAGCCTTTTGGCCTTCTCCACCTTGTCCATGTTCTTACATATTTTAAGCTCTGCGTCGCTGGAGGAAAAAGTGCCTGAGGAGCTCGCCGGCCTCTGGCACAGGCATGTATTCCCACCTGACCCTATGATTAAAATAGGGCTCATCAAAGAAGTTAAACCTGCTGAGAACCGCCCCATACTTTTCATCCAAGGCAAGGAATACAACTTTTTCCACCCTTGAGAGCACCATGGCGTAGGCGCACATAGGACATGGCTCAAGGCTCACATAAAGCTCACAGCCCTGTAGGTATTTTTGACCCAGCCTCTGGGTGGCTTCTCTGAGGGCTAGCAGTTCTGCATGGGCGGTGGGGTCTTTGAGCTCTTCCACCCTGTTGTGAGCCTTTGCCAATATCTTTCCTTCCTTTACCACCACACAACCCACAGGCACTTCAGACTTCGCAAACCCCTCCTTTGCAAGGTCTAAACACACTTGCACAAACTCCTTCACAATATTAAAATTAAAACATGCTTACCGTAGCCCTTGCCCTCTGTCATGTTCTACTCTTTGAACAACCCGGCTGTGCCTCCTGCAAGGCTTCTTACAGCGAACTAAATAAGTATCCCAACCTAAAGGTGGAGATATACGACATAACCAAACACAGGGAGCTTGTAAAAAGCTACGGAGTAATAGGCACTCCCACGCTTATATTCCTCAGGAACGGTCAGGAAGTGGGTAGGGTCTTTGGCTACATGCCGCCCCTCATTAAATCTTTGGCGGAGAAGTGCTCCTAGATGTTTTACCTTCTAAAAACAGAACCCTCTGAGTATTCTTATGAGGACCTCCTGCGAGAGGGCAGAACAAGGTGGGACGGCGTAAAGAACCCCCTTGCCCAAAGGCATATGAGCCAGATGAGAGAGGGAGACGCGTGCTTTGTATACCATACAGGAGACATAAAGGCGGTGGTAGGTCTGGCAAGGGTTGTCTCTGAGCCCTACAAGGACAAGGAGGGTTTGTGGGTCGTGGATGTGGAGCCCCAGGGCATGCTTAAAAAGCCAGTGCCCTTAAAGCTTTTGAAAACCGAGCCCATCTTTGAAGGCTCTCCGCTCTTGAGGATGCCAAGGCTTTCGGTCATACCTCTCACAGAGGCTCAGGCGCAAAGAATTTTAGATCTCTCAGAGTCTATGGATTAGGATCCCTGCTTGCACCACCTGACTGTTGGGAACCACAAGGTCCGCACCAAGCCCTTGAGCCTTGCTTATGAGCTCTGTATTTTTGTGCCCGCAGTAGGCTATCACCTTTGCCCCCAGAGCCTTTAGCTCTGCCACCTTCTCCGCTGGAAATTGCTCAAGGTTTATAAAAACCACCTCCTCGCCCCCATACTCTGTCCCCACCCTTACCTCGTGTCCGCCCAAAGATGACCTTATCCTGCTAAGAAGTATGAGGTTCTTTTCCATGAGAAGTATTTTCATGCTTTAGCACCTCCAAAGACCTTAAAAAGCCCCTTTTGAATTCCTCTTTGAACTTGTGAGACCAGAAGGCCACTTTAAGCGTGCCACCCTCAAGCCTTGCCCATACTTTGCGATGCACCGTGTAAAAGGCAAGCACCATTCCACCTACCACCATTATGGAACCCAGCCATATTATGGGCGTTCCCGGCTGGCGCGAAATCTGAAGACCACTAAAGAATTGTGGTTCAAAGTCTATCAAGAAGAACACATAGGGGAAGTCCCTAAGGTTAGTAAGCTGAGATTGAGCAAAAATAGTAAGTTCTGGGGAATATACAACGGGCACATCGTAGGCTTTTCCGTCCATGAGAACCTTTACCACAAGGGCCGGCTTTAGGTCTCCTTGAAAGCCCCGCTGTTCATCCTCAATGTTTAGGGTTGACCTATCTATGGAAAGGAGCATGTTTTTATACTCAGAGACCTTACCTGCCCTGAGTTCCACCTCACCCACGAAGGCTTTCTGTGGGTCTTTGGGCGCTAGCTTCTTGTCAAAAATGGCTATCTTTGCCTTGCCTGCCTCCCCTGTTAGCCCGTAGGTGGCCTGGAATATCCTGTAGGTGCCAAAGTCAAAGGGAGAGTTCACTGCAGTTGTGCCCTGTGCCACCACCTTGCCATCCTTGATTATTCTTATGTCGCTCTCAAAGCTGGCTATGGCGTCCTTAAAGGGTGTATCCTTTACCTTCCCCCTCCTTTGAAACTCTTCCCCGTAGCTAACTATTCTGAAATCTTCTAGCTCTATCTGAAAGGGCAGTTTTATTTGGCTTTCCTTGGCAGGTATGAGGAGCGTGTCGCTCCTTGAACCCTCTGGGATTACCACTGACCCCCTCACACCCCATAGGGCATCAATAAGGGCACCTGCCATTATCACAAGAAGCCCTATATGCACCACATAAACACCAAGACGCGCATACCTGCCCTTCTCTCCGTAAAAGTATGTTCTGTCGCCTTCCTCTTGCATAAACACTCTAAAGCCCATGCCTCTCAAAAAGCGTGCAACCCTTTCCTTTGAAACCTCCACATTCAAAGAGATGGGCTTTAGATGTCTTTCCATGCCTTCGTCCAGTTTCTGAAACCTTTCCCTTGTAAAGGTCTGCACCCACACCCTTGGAAGCCTTTTGAAGGAGCAGGCTATGAGGTTTATGGCAAGGATCACTATAAAACCTATGTAATACCAAGAATGAAACACATCTGTTATCCAAAGCCTCCAAAGCCAATAGCCGATATCCGCACCGAACCTATCAAGGTAGAACTCTATGGGCTGGTTCTGTTGAACATAGGTGGAACCCAGCATGGAGAGTATGGCAAGAACCAGCATTATAAAGATGGCGAGCCTGAGGTCCGCAAGGAAGTCAAAGAGGAAAGACCAGAGGCTTTTTCTCTTTGCGTATTCCTCCCTCAGGAACCTGTAGACGCTTAGGGCATAAGAAAGGAGGGCAAAGGTAAAGAGGGCGGACGCCCCACCAAGAAGGGCAAAGTATAGCGTGCCCCTGTCCTCCAGATGGAAAAGTCCCACTATAAGCACTGCGGTAAAAAGAACAAAGGAGATAACCAAAAGGGCATAACCTCTTACACCGTATTCTGCATCAACCATGGCAGATAAAAAATATAAGGTGTATAATTCCAGAATGCTAATCTTTGAGCTTTCCTCAAAGGGAAAAAAGGGCTACCGCTTGCCCGAGTTGGATGTGGAGGAGGTTGACCTACGAGAATACCTTGGTAAACACTACAGAGAGGAGCTTAGGCTTCCAGAAGTGTCCCAACCCGATGTGGTAAGGCACTACACAAGGCTTTCCCAGCTTAACTACGCCATAGATACAACCATGGTCCCGCTGGGTTCTTGCACCATGAAACACAACCCCAGGATAAACGAAGAGCTTGCAAGCTTTGAGGGCTTTAGAAACCCGCACCCCATGACGCCAGAGGAATACGTCCAAGGCACACTAAGGCTCATGTATGAGCTAAAGGAGTTTCTGAAGGAAATAGGTGGCTTTAAGGAGGTTTCCCTACAGCCTGCGGCTGGGGCTCATGGGGAGCTCTTGGGGCTTCTAATGGTCCTCGCCTACCACAGGGACAGGGGAAACCTCAACAAAAGAAAGGTCCTTGTGCCCGACACCGCCCACGGCACCAACCCAGCCACCGCTTCCTTGTGTGGCTTCGAGGTTATAACGGTCAGGAGCAACAGGAATGGGGAGCTTGATTGGGAGGATTTTCAGAAAAAGCTCACCCATGAGGTTGCCTGTTTGATGATAACAAACCCCAACACCCTGGGTATATTTGAAAGGAGAATAAGGGACATAGCCCAGGCCCTTCATGAAAAGGATGCCCTGCTCTACATGGACGGTGCCAACATGAACGCCCTGGTGGGTGTTGCAAGACCTGGGGAGTGGGGTGTGGATGTTATGCACTTTAATCTTCACAAAACCTTTTCAACGCCTCACGGGGGAGGAGGTCCCGGTGGCGGTGCCATAGGCGTTTCAGAAAGGCTTGAGCCCTACCTTCCTGTGCCACAGGTGGTCCTTGAGGATGGAAAATACAGGCTATGCTGGGACAAGCCAAAGAGCGTGGGCAAGGTTCTTGCTTTCTATGGGCATGTGGGCGTCTTTGTAAGGGCTTTAGCCTATATACTCTCTTATGGTTCTGAGATAGATAAGGTGGCAAAGTATGCGGTCTTGAACGCAAGATATCTAAGAAGGCTCCTCAAGGGGCTGTTCCTTGACCCCTACGAACATGTGCCTTGCATGCATGAGTTTGTGCTATCCGCTCAGAACCTTCTAGGACAAGATATAAGGGCAATGGATGTAGCAAAGGCTCTCCTAGACAAGGGCTTCTATGCTCCCACCGTGTATTTTCCACTAACGGTGAAGGAAGCCCTTATGATAGAGCCCACAGAGACGGAAAGTCCTCAAACCCTTAAGGGCTTTGCAGAGGCACTAAGAGATATTGTGAGGCTGGCTGAGGAAAACCCTGAGTTTCTGAAGAGTGCACCCCACAAAACACCCGTAAGGCGGATAAAGGAGGCGGAGGCCAACAGGAAGCCTCTGCTTAGAGCCTCATGGGCATAACTACGCAGAGATAAGGGTCCTCTTCTGTGTTGTCGGACTCTATGACCACCGCACTATCTGGGTCCACAATCCTTATCAATACCTTCTGCGCATCAAAGCTGTCAAGGGCTTCTATGAGGTATTTACCGTTAAAGCCCACTTCCACCGGCTGGCCATTGTAGTCTATGTCTATCTCATCCCTTCCCTCGCCATACTCTGGGTCCGATATTTCCAAAAGGGCAAGATGCTCGGTAAAGCTAAGCTTTACAGGAAAGGCAGAGGATTCCGCTATGGCTGAGAGCCTTTTGAGGCTCTCAAGAAGGTCCTCTCTTTTTATGAGCACCTCATAGTTAAAGCTTCTTGGTATAACCGCCAAGTAGTCCGGATAATCGCCTTCCAGGAGCCTCACCGACAGAACCCAGTCCTCACCCATGAAATGGGCAAAGGATTCATCCTTGCCCGACTGAACAGAACCAATATAATCCTTCATAAGACCTTGAATGACCTTTAGGCTTTTCCTTGGTATGAGAAGGTCCATGGGGAAGGAAGCGTTCCTCCAAAAGAGGGCAAGCCTGTGCCCGTCCGAGCCCACAAAATGGGTTTTTCCATCCACTTCGTGCACATAAAGACCCTGAAGGGCATACCGGGCATCGTCCTTGGATATGGCGTATTCCACCTTGTCTATGGCTTTGAGAAAATCCACAGAGGGAAGCTCTGCGGATGTGTCCGGCTGAGGAAATTCGGGGAAATCCTCTGGGTCAAGGGTTGTGAGCCTAAAGGTGCTTCTCCCTCCTCCCACAACCAACTTGTCTTCTCTTAGGTCAAGGGATACGGTGGCACTTGAAAGACTTTTGACCACGCTGGTGAGCTTGTCTGCACTGACCGCAACTCGTCCTTCCTCCTCCACATCTGCCCTAACTTGCAAGGATACAAAGTTCTCAAGGTCTGTAGCCCTAAGACTCAAAAGCCCTTCTTCTGCTCTCAGGAGGAAGTTGTTTAGTATGGGAAGGGCCGACTTTTTCTCAGTGGCGTTCTTTGCCTTCTGAAGGGCGGACAGAAATTCTCCCCTATCTATCCTCAGTTTCATGGCTTATATTATAACCCAGTCAAGCAAAATGGAAAGAAAATACCCCTCATAACTGAACCTGAGCGAGGAAGAGTGGAAGAATCGTCTGCAAAAGTCTCTTGAGAGGCTACTGCTACTCTACAATACCTCCTCCTACGACAGCCTTGAGAGACTTAAGCTCCTTGAGGGCATAGTGGACATATATTTGGCAGATTTCGAGTATGGGGACAGTGAAGCAGGCATAAAATATTCAAAGGTAAAAGACTACCACAAGGTAGCCCTCTCTGCCATAAGAGAAATGCACAGACAGGTGGAATAACCCCAATTGGACCAGGAGGGCATAGCCACAAGGGGACTTCTTGTAAGACATCTGTAGCCAACCAAATTGCGGGAACACACAAAGTAATGCAGGAACTAAGGATAATTTCTCCCCACATGGCGGTCAACCTAACGGACCAGTATATGCCCTAATACGAGGCTCACCAATACCCCAAGCTTTCAAGGAGGATAAACTAGGAGGAATTTGAGCAAGCCCTAGAGCATGCCAAAGGCTTGACGCTGCTCTTAGACTGAATAAGTTATTTCCTAAAACCCATGGTAAAGCAAAGGGAACCCATCGTTGCCATA
>JAXSPD010000016.1:0-32946 GCA_037926845.1 Candidatus Pampinifervens yunnanense
CTTACATTGTTATTCCCTTTAGCTCTTTTGTTGCCTACTGAGTAAAGGCTTCCTTTTCTTCTCTCTTGCCAAAGTCTTTTTATTTTCTCTCTTTGTCTTCCGTTTATGTGTCTTTTTTGTAGCTTCTCAAACAGCTCTCTTCCTCCAAATATAACCTTTCTTGGGTTTTGGCTTCTTTCCAAGCAAGATAGCAAGATACTTTTAGCCTTTATAACTGCACTTTGTGAATACTTGGCGTTTAGTTTGAAGACTTCTTGTAGCTTTTTTGTGATGTTGTTGAAAGTGTATAGTGACTTTGGGTTATTACTCTCCAGCAGTCTATTGTAGGCGTATCTTACTGCTGAGGATTGGACTCTCATGAGGTCAAGGAGTTTCTTTTTGTTTTCTTTAGGAGGTACTAACTTACATTGAAGGGTTAGCATGTAGAGTATTGTAAAACTAAACTTACTGTGCGTCAAGCTCTTGGAGGCGTGTTAGCTTTCAAGCTATTGATATACAAGGATTTAAGGATTTTTTAAACAGGCTCTATGGATATTGACTTTTGGTCGAAGAATATCTTAAGAATCTTATTCAAGAAATAGCTCAAGAAAAGGGATTTGAAGTATCGCAGGTAGAGGTAGGGGAGAGAGACCATGTCCATATATTTGCTTCTGCTCACCCTAAAGTAGCTCCTTCCTACATAGTAAAGATGATTAAAGGCATTACCGCAAGGAAGATCTTTCTGAAGTTTCCTCAGATAAAGAGATACCTTTGGAGAGGACATCTGTGGAATCCTTCATATTATATAGAAACTATTGGTTCAATATCTGAGGAGGCAATTCGCAAATACATAGAAGCTCAAAAGAAGGAGTAATCATGCACTATGTTTACAGGTTCAGACTCTACCCTAATAGAGAGCAAGAGGGGTTTCTAAACAGGCAGATAGGACACTGCAGGTTTGTTTACAACAAACTACTTGAAATAGCAAAAAGAGACTACGAGCAGGAAGGCAAAAAGTGGAACTATTACGAATACAAAAAACTCTTGCCCAAGCTCAAGGAGGAATTTCCCTTTCTCAAAGAAGCCAACAGCCAATCCCTGCAAGAAGCGGTCAAGTGGCTTGACAGAGCCTTTAAAAACTTCTTCAAGGGACTGTCAGGGTTTCCTAAATTCAAGAGTAAAAAGAGAACTAACAGCATATCAATACCTCAGCACTTCCGCATAGAAGGCAATAAGGTGAGAATACCTAAGATCAATACTCCTATCAGGTTCATAAAACACAGGGAGATAGAAGGAAAGATAAAGAGTATCTCAATTACAAAGACACCAACTGGGAAGTTTTATCTGAATGTTCTCGTGGAGAGGGAAGTGAGATCCCTGCAGAAGACAAATAGAGTTGTAGCGATAGATGTAGGACTCACACACTTTTGCACTCTGTCCACAGGACAGAAGATAGAAAACCCCAAGCACCTGATAAGGACAGAGCAAAGGATAAAGAAATTACAAAAACAGCTCTCAAGGAAGAATAAGGGGAGTAGAAGATTCAGGATCCTTGTAAGGAGGATAGCAAAGCTCCATGAGAAGGTAAGGAATCAAAGGAATGATTTTTTACACAAACTGAGCAAACAAATAATTGGCGATAACCAAGCGGTTATAGTAGAAGACCTCAATGTCAAGGGACTTGTTCGGAACACAAAGCTTTCAAAACACATAGCGGATGCGAGTTGGAGGAGGTTTATCCAGTTCCTTGAATACAAAGCAAAGCTCTACGGGAGAGTTTTAATCAAGGTGGATACTTTCTACCCTTCTTCTAAGCTCTGCCATAGGTGTGGGTTCAAGAATGAAGAATTGAAGCTTTCTGACAGGGAATGGAAATGTCCGAGGTGTAGAGTAAAACACGACAGGGATTACAACGCAACGCTTAACTTGCTCAAGGAAGGTCTCACCCGCCTTAAGAGGGTGGTAGGGGTGGACTGCCCCGAGCTTATGCCCGTGGAGGGGGCGTTCGTTCCCTGTGAAGCGGGAAGCCCCTCAATTCATTGAGGGGAGGAAGTCACAAAAGAAGAAAGAAAATCTTAACAGCAACACTTGCTCTCTTTTTTCCACACGATAACCATCATGTTTCTCTCCCCCTCCCTCACCCCCCTCATCATAACCGATTTAATACTATCCCAGCCTATGGACTTGAACTTTTCCACCAACTTGTCGGTGTTCGTGAGGTCTTTTATATCATCAAGCGTCGGCACGCCGTATTGACCCACCCCGAAACACGGACTTACGAAAGGTTTCCATATCTGATACTTCATGGTGTCAGCATCAAGGCTTATAGGAACAGGAATTATGGGAAAGGTCGTAGAAAACAGGTGATGGAACCTCGCAAGAGCAAGAAGTCTTGCAATAACAGGGTCGTCATGCCTCACCACTCCTATGCGGGGATAGCCGTGTCCCCAGTATCCCACACATATGAAACGCACATCAAGCCCCTTTATGGAAGGCGGTATCAGTCCCCTCTTTACAAGCTCATCCACCAGAAAAGGACAGACCAGCGCTCCCGCAGGAGGAGAAACAGAAGTTATAAGAGTGTGTATTGCATTGGCAATAAGCGGTGCGGTGTAGTTGTCCACACTCAACAGGTCCACAAGCCACAAAGGAGAAAAAGGCTCCGTTATCACAAGCGGTATCCATTTTCTCAGGTCGTTTAACTTGGTCAAAATGTCCTTAGCTTTTGAAAAGTCAAAAGAGCCAGAACCCGACCCCGAACCCACGGAAGGAATAAAACTCTTTATCTTGTCCACCACAGGAGACACCGCAGCCTTTAGTTTTTCCTTCACCTGATTTTCAAACTCATTTACCTTGCTTATAAGCTCCTGATAGACCTTTAGTCCTTCAGAAATAAGAGGAAGGTCTAAAAGCTTTTCAAAAATCCAGTTTAGCCCTATGCAGGGACAAAGATGCAGAGTTAAAAGCACCTTCTCTACCCATTCCTGCAGAGGCTTGGGGAGCGAGTACCACCTTGCATGAAACCTCATGTAGTCCTGCCCGGCTATACCAGAGGGTATATTCTGCACCTGTGTAGTGGAAAGAACAATGGGGATAGACCTGCATATGGCCTTTAAAGGCTCTTCCACCAGAGAACCAACTATGGGTATTACGGAGGTCAGAAAACTGCACTCTCTGTTAGCCTCCAGAAAACCCACAGGGAACCAGTAATTAGCTTTCAGCGAAGGTCTGGGCGGTTTTCCGCAAAAGCACAGACTTATAGAACAGGAAAAACAGCCCATGGGAAGAAGGTTCAGCTCAAGACCGAAAGAAGAAGGAGACCATAAGCTAAGAAGAGGAAGCGAAAGCACGGAAGTTATAAAACTCCTCCTTGTAATTCTGGCATAAGAATAATCTTCCTCCACTTCAAGGTTCAGACTTTTTGCTTCCTCTATTACCTGTCTGCTGTCAGTGTAAAGAACAAAATCCCTGCCTTCCTTCAGCTTCTGCAAAAAAACAACTTTAGGCAAAGGGCAGGGCAATCCTCTCAGGTCATACTCTTGAAGCTTTTCCTGACACCCCATCTCACCACCTTACCACAAGGAGTATTTTCTCCACAGGCGAGAAGGCCTGATACGCCACCTGAGTGTCGGAGAAGATGTCTTTAAAAAGCCACCCTTCAATGCAGTTGAGGCAATTTGCAAGTCTGTCTCTTAGACCTGACTGTGTCCAGTAAACCCTCAAAACTCTCAGGCGAAAAAGTTTATACAAAACATCAGGAGGCGTCTTCCTTCTGGCATACGGGTAGGCGAACTCATTCCACGACCTTACTTCTTTTAGCAGGAAAACAAAAGGAATCTGGTAAATGCTAACGGTAAAAGGACTCCCCTCTCTTATCTGAAGCTCCGCCTTTGTCCTCACTTCCAGCTTATTCAGAAGAGTGTAAAGGTCTGTGTGCTTGTAAACACTCTCCCCGTAATCTTTGTCTCCTTCACAAAAAAGTACATCCATGTTGTAAATTATATTTCATGACTGGGGATTTCGTTGCGCTTCATCCTGAAGAGTTTGTATCCATAGTGGATGGCCTTTTCTTTTCTGGAATGCTCACAGAGGGCATTCCTTTAATCTTCCTGCCTCTTATTGTTTTTCTCCTCGGGATTTCCATTTTCGTCTGGATACAAAGACTGGAGAAGGAGCAGGCATGGAGCCAGTTTCTTCTATGGCTCATAAGCTCTTCCATAATAATTTTCTCGGTTTTTCACTCCACCTCCATAACAGTGGAGTTAAACCCTGTGGTTTTGGTAAACAAGGATGCGGCGGTAAGCCTCGGTGGCATGCAGCAGGAAGGAAACAGGTTTTTCTACACGGTAAAAAATGTCAGCGGAATTTCCGCACTTTTGGCCATTCCTGACAAGATAGCGAGCTATATGTTTTACTTTCTTGACCAGAACCTAATCAGAAAACTGGCAGGCAATGTAAACACCATACCGATTAACAACATAACATGCAACGACCCGAGACATTTGGCCGGCATTGCCAACTCTTTAGTGGTAGCCGCAGTTTTGGAATTAGACAAAGAAACAAGCATAGAGGATTTTAAAAATAAAGTAAATGCTTTTAAGGGATGTTATGCCAGCGATTTTAAAGGAAATTTTAAGTCAGGAGTTAATGTGTCTTTCAACTTTGACCCTGGAACGGCTCTTAGAAATGCATGGGCGGGTGCATCTGCGGGGGCGATAGTGGGCGGGGCAATAGGCTCTTTTGCCGGCCCGGGAGCGTTTGCGACTGCCTTGATAGGCGCGGGTATAGGAGCATTTACAGCTCTTGTGCCTTCAGTTGTAAGCTTTAGCGCAGCCAAATGCGAAGACTTTTTGAATGCGTATAAGAAAATACTTGATAATATGTTGGAAAAATGTCAAGAATTCAACGCTATCCGGCCGGAGAGCAAACCAGCACTTGAAGCGGCGGCGCTTGGTTGCATAAGGGGGGAGATAAGCACAGCGGAGGGAGGAAATGAATGTGAGCAAATGAAACAAAACACTTTAAGCGCTATGGAGCAGGCAGACAATGCGGCTCTGAATGTGCGACTGGGAAACGACCAGAGCCGTATAAAAAACACGCTCAGTTCCATCATAACCAAAGTGGGAGAGTCTCTTTACTCCGCCACATATTTTAGTTTCAATTTAAAGCTCAACTCCCTTGCAAAGGGGCAGGGTGTTGTACTGGCTCTGTTTCTTGGAGCTTTTCCTTTTATAGCCCTTCTTTCCATAGTTCCTTCCGATAAGCACTTTATAAACTGGCCTCTTCTTTACCAGACAGGAGTAGCCTACTTTTTGGTAAAGCTCTGGCTACCCGCCATCTACTTTGTTATAAACATAGCGGTGCATACCTTTGCAACGCTTGCGACAGGCGCAGGAGCACAATAAACAAAAACGGTCAAAATATGTTAATTTTTCTGTCCATTGACAACCTTTTTCCTTCAAGTGTAATATGGATACATGGGTAATTTTGAGAAAGATTTAAGAAATCTGATCTTGAAGGAAATACAGCAGAGGGGCATGGACATAAAGAAACTTGCGGAGGAAACTGGTGTTGAGTACAGAACTATATGGCGTTTTTTACGAGAAAAATCTACCATCAGGTTATCTCTTATTTCAAAAGTGGTGGATTACCTTTTCCCCAATTTGATAAAAAAATTGATGATCAAAGAGGAGGTATCAGTTGTGGAGTATGTTCCCAAGATCATAGGTGAAAGTTATAAGGAGTACATAAGCATTCCTGTTTACAGGGGAATTGCCGCAGGCGGCCCCATTTACCCGGAAAAAGACATAGTGGACGAAATAACGATACCCATAAAGTACTACAAAAAAGGCGTTTACGCTATACTCGTAAGAGGAAACAGCATGGAGCCTACCATAGTTGATGGTTCCATCGTTTTGATAGATACGGAAGACACATACCTTCAGCACGAAAAAATTTACGCCTTCTACTTTCCTTACAGAGGTGCGGTAGTCAAAAGGGTCATCTTCGCTTCTAACACCAAGGTTCTCCTAAAATCCGATAATGAGAAGTATCCAGAATATGTTCTGGCGGTAGAGAATTTTGAAAACGGAGAAATAAGGGTGATAGGGAGAGTGATAATGTCCATTCAAAAATATTAAACTTTCTTATCCTACATTGGAAAAAAGAAAAAAGAGGGGTTTTTAGCTGAGCCTTGACTTCCTGATGAACAAACTTTTCCGACCTAAGATGAGAAGATATTTTGAGACATGGTTTTACTCAAAGTTTTCTGAGAGACTTCTGCACAAAGCTCAGAGGAAGGGGATAAAAGTTATAGAAGTTCCTGCATTTTACACATCTGAAGAGCTAAGGGGCTTGAGTTTGAATGTGGGTGTGGGAGGTTGGCAACAGTTGACAAAAATTGTAGCAAAGTGTATATTTATACTCAGGAGTGGAGCGAATGTTATTAAGTGTAAAAAAGATAAAGGAGCTATACTCAGTGAGCAGGCATACTTTGATAAGATGGGAAAAAGAGGGGTTGATAGTGCCAGTTAGAACACCTAAGGGGGTCAGGAGATATAAGAAAGAGGATATAGAAAAAGTTCTTGGTTTGTTAGAGGAGAAACCAGCTTCTAAGGTAATTCTGTATGCAAGGGTATCCACAAAAAAGCAAAAGGAGTATCTTAAAAACCAGATAAAAAGATTGGAAGAATATGCGAAGAAAAATGGTTGGGACTATGAAATTATCTCAGAAATAGCAAGCGGTGTAAATGAGAATAGAAGAGGTTTAAGGAAATTACTAAACAAAATCAAAAGAGGAGAGGTTTCAAAGGTAGTGATAGAGTATCCTGACAGATTGGCAAGGTTTGGTTATGAGTATCTGAAGTTTTTCATGGAAAGCTACGGTGTAGAACTTATAGTTATTAACGGCAAAGAAAATGAAGAAGACCTGAATAGAGAATTAGCACAGGACTTAATAGCCATAATAACCTCTTTTGCCGCAAGGATTTATGGTAAGAGAGGAGGCAAAAAGCATGATAACCCTGAGTAGTAGAGTAGAGTTTTCAAGTGAGGACATGGAAACTCTAAAAGACCTGATGAGAAGATGGTCTTCCTGCAAAAGATATGCCTATCAAAGACTGCTGGAGGGAGAAGAAAGGAAAGAACTCAAGAAAAAGCTACAAGCCATGTTTGGACTAAACTCAAGGTATGTGGATGATGCCATATTCAAGGCACAAGAGGTTTTAAAAGCCTGTGAGGAAAAAAGGCAAAATCCTAAAAAGGTTATCTTCGGTGGAAGAGGTCTTTTTGAAAAGCTCAAGAAAAACCACCTTCAAGGAAAGAAAAGAGAGGAGCTAAAAAGACAGTGGGAAGAGAAAAGAAAATACAGACTATATTCAAGAGGAGACAGGTCTAAGCAAGGAAATTTAAACATAAGGCTACTGTTTAAAGAGGAAGGGTTATACCTGAGGGTAAATGTAGGAAACAAAAAATGGATAGAAGGAAAGGTCTATAGGAAAGTGTCAAGAGAAAAAGACAAATGGATAGACTTTATCTGGAGCTTGCAGGTAGCAGAGAAGACAAAGAAATATTTTCCTTACAGCGTGGAGCTTTTCATAGAAGACAGCAAAGTCTATGCATATATAAGCTATGAGGAAAGCATTCCACAAGTGGTGATTACAAAAGACAGTGGAGTTATAGGCATAGACGCAAATGCAAGTCCATTTCACCTTGCTTTAGCGGAAGTATCAAGAGATGGAAACCTTGTAAGCTATCAGTCCATTTCTCTTCATGAGCTAATTGGTAGGAAAAGAGAACAAAGGGAATATATAGCATGGCATATAGCACACAGGATAACAGACATGGCATTAGAAAGAAGAAGAGCCATAGCCATAGAAAGGCTGGAAAGAGTGCCAAAAGGCTATAGAGGTGATGGAAAAGCACAGCTAAGGAAGAGATTTCAGCAATGGGCTTACAGGAGCATACTTGAGAAGATAAAGGTCTTAGCCAAAAGAAAAGGCATAGAGCTTATAGAAGTAAGTCCAGCTTACACATCAGTTATAGGCTCACTCAAGTATGCACCCATATACAGCATTGACAAAGACATAGCAGGTGCATATGTGATAGGAAGAAGAGCCTTAGGCTTTAAAGAAAAGTTACCTGTGAATTATTTGAAACTCCTTTCACAAGAGGAGTTTATCAGGTATAGCATTGGTGAGCTGGAAGATAGGAAGCAGGGACTTAAGGAGGAGTTGAAGAAAGAGGGAAACAAGTATAAGAGAAATGTCTTAAAGGCAGAGATATCAAAGCTTAACAAAGATATCAAGCTTTTAGTGCATTTACTTTCAAGCCTTGAGAGCGAGCCAGAGACCCGAGAGCCTACCAACCTGTGGAAGGAGCAGGTGAGGGAAGAGGTAAGGACCTCTTACAAACTCTGGCAAGTTCTCAGGGTAGCCCTCACACTTCCTGTCCTTGGGAAATCCTTTGTCAGGGATTTCTCTCCGCTAAAATCTGTATTGGTGGATTGGGACAGGAGTGTGAAGAGGTTAGCTCCTATACCTGGTGTAGGGGCTATGGCAAGTAGCTTGCCTGAAACTAACCAAAAGTGTAGTTTGATACACTTTTGGTAACCAGGTTAGCAATGAGTAAACTACAGGAGAAGCTTCACAGGCTCTACCAAGAGGATTAGACGCAAAATTTATCCTAAAAACAAAAAAAAATTCTTTTCCCCGGCCCGGCGTTTTTGAGCGAAGCGAAAAAACGCACCTTAAATACGAAGTATTTAAGGTAACTCTAAAAGAATATATATTCTAAAAGAATAAAGCAAACTGCGTGCCAAGCAGAAAAGCCTTGTCTATCAAGGGTTTGAGATGGGTGATGGATCGGGGGGGGTGTGAGTGATTTGTGTTAACAGTGTGAGTGATTTGTGTTAACATGTGAGTGATTTGTGTTAACACAATGTCTAAGCCTTGACATTCAAGGATTTGAACCCATTTTCTTTTTTGACACTAATCTCAAAATGCTTCTAAGCCTTGTCATTCAAAGCTGAGATTGATTTCAATGCCTTCTAAGCCTTGCTATTTAAAGCTTTAAGCCCATTTTCTTAAGTAAAAAGTGTCTATTTTTCCGCAAAAAAGGCAAAACTAAAAATTTTACCATATTTTTTGAAAAAAAAGCAAAAAGTTTGAAACTTTGTTTTCGTGCTAAGATTTCTTTTATGAGGGGGAAAGAGGCTTTTTCTATAAGAGTGGCAGAGGTAGTTTTGAGGCATCCTCCTGTTAGCAAGAGAGACATCCATTATGAAGATGAGCGGTTTGTTGTGCAGATTACAAGTCCTGTAGACCCGCTTGCATGGAAGCTTTTTCTCACGGTTTTGTCTCTCGGCAGGAAGGTAAAGGAAGGCGACGATGTAGCTGTATACGAAGTTCCAGAGGAGCGTCTTGAGGGTGCTTTGGGGACCGAGAACATGTCCGCATTAGAGAAAGCAACAAAAGAGCTAATGCAGTGTCTTTATCGTGTGGAGGACAAACAGACAAAGAAAAGGTATCTGGTTAAGTTCCTTACCTTTGCCTGTCTAAGCCCTATGGAGGGAATGTTAAGCTTTCATGTGGCGAGGAGTTTTGAGGAGCTTCGTCAAGAAGGTTTGTGGTATTACTTTGTCTTTGCTAATTTTCTAAGAAGTCAAACCGCCCTGAACCTGCACGCTTTTCTAAGTGCCAACACAACTCTTGTGAATGTTAAAGAGAAGACCCTAATAAGCAGAGGCAGACTAAATGCTACAAGGCCCGTGGATGCAAGGATAATGCTCAGAAAAGCCCTGGAGGAGCTTGTGCGGGTAGGCTTTTTAAGGGATTACACGGAGGCAGTAAAAGACGGAGAGAGAGTTTTTGTCCTTCAAAGACCCGAGTCTGTTTTCTTGCGTGCAAAGGCTCAAGAGCTTCTAACAAAGCTATACGGAAAAATAGAAGAGTTCAAGGAAAAGAGAAGGCAAAGCGCAAAAGAAAGCATGAGAAGAAAAAGGAAAAAAGAATGACCGCTCAGGAGCCTGTTTTCTATACCGTTTCAATCCCTTATAGGTACCTAATAAACAAAAAACCGCTCCTGAATATCAAAATAGAGTTCCTCATAGAGTTCCTCTTGGTGTTCATCATCAAGCTTGATGCAGTACTTCCTCATGAGTATCGGAATGTTCTGTAAAATCCAGCGCATGAATGTAAAAGCATTTCTCCTTTCAGGAAGATCTTCCACTTTGAAGATCTCTCCCTTGCCTGTTAAAAGCCACTCGGGATTGACGCCGTAGGTTCTGTAAATCCTGTTTATAGTTGACTTAGAAGCTTTAATTTTCCCTTCCTCCATGCTCTTCAGGGAAGACCATGTTATGCCGACTTCTCTTGCCATTTTTCCTTTGTCTATGCCTAAAATGCTTTCCCGTAAATATTTTATCCTTTCATTCACGCTCCATTCTTCAAAGCGGGGGTGTTCTTCCAACCTGTCAGCCATACTAAGAAAAATTATAATCCAAACCAAACAAAATCCTCTTACAGGTTTATTTATCTTATCCTACATTTTTGGTTTGTAGGATAAGAAAAATTTTTCTATAATAAAATCTCAGATGCGTGAGGACTTGGCTTTTTACAAAAAGAAGAGGAGATGGAGATTGCTCTTTGAGGACATCTGCTACGCATGGGCAGTTCTTCGTGAGGCTCAGAGGAGAGGAATAGGTGCAAGGCTTCGTGTGCCAGATTTGAAGAGCCTGAAAGTGAGCAAAGAGGAGAGGTTAGCCATCCTTTACGCATACTATCTTGTCAGGAAACTCCTTGCGGGAGAGGTCCCCGCCAAGAAGCTTAAGTTTATCGTTGCGGTGGCACTCGTGAAGAACATGCAATACACCTCATGTTTTAAGATAAAAAAGGTGCTGAAAAGCTACAGGTGGTCTTTACCAGACGGAACCGCAGAGAAGAGCGCAGTGGAGTATCTACCCAAAAAGCTGCGGGAGAGGATAGAGGAAGAGGTTGCAAAAGCAGTTAGTCAAAACTTGCAAAAAATGGTAGTATATTAGAAGGAGGTTTTAAGATGAGTAAAGTAGCAGGCTATTACAGGCAAACGGGCGGTGTGTGGTGGACAGGAAAGATAGGATACTACACAAGGGCGGGGGACAAGCTTGTTTATGTTTGCCCTCAGCAAACTTATTTGGGCAAAACCCCTGAAGGCTACGAAAATTATTTTACTCTCATTCTGGCTGCTGTGGCGGACATAAACAACTATGAAGAAGTGGCGGAAGTTTTCGGCCTTAACGCCACCATATACTTTGAATGGTACCGTGAGAGGGAGAAATTCACCAAGCGCAGGTTTGACCAGTGGGACAGACCCCTACCCAGTTTGTTTGAAACCGCAAGGCAGATCTTTGAGGATTTCATCATCTCCACCCCTGAGGAAGGAAGAAATCTCAGGCAGATAATTCTTGAGGAGTATGAGAACCTAAAAAGGAGCGGTGAGCTGCTTAGCATTATCAACAACACTTACATACCCTTGAGAAACGAAAGAAAGGGTGTTAAAAGAGACATAGCAGCTATTATGGGCATACACAGCCCGCCTGAGCTCACAAGCTCTGCCTTCCTGTGTGCGGCGAGCTTTTACACCTGCGCCAAAAAGATAGGGCTTCGGGAACTCATGGAAAAGCATGACCCCAGAGACGAAAAGGAGGAGCTTAACATCTACTCGGGCTATGTAATGGGCAGAGTTGTGTTTGAGAAAAACCTGCTTCTTGGAGAGGACAGAGAAGAGGGAATGGAACACTATCAGGAGATATTCACCTCTACAAGCTCTGTGTGATTCACCAGTTCTTTTCGTCCTTGCTTTGCCCAAACAGCTCTAAGAACTTTTTTTGTTCTTCTTTGCCGAGTTTGTAAAACTTGGCGTAGGCTTCTCTGGTGTCTTGAAGAGTTCTTCCTTCCGGGCCGTAAGTAAAAAGACCTCCTCCCTCGGTTATTTCGTATTTTATTCCAAGCTCCTCATAAAAGCGCAGGGTGCTTGCTATATGCTCTGCCTCTTTTTCTGTTAGTCCTGTTTTTGCAAGAAAGTCTTCTGCGCCTTTTGCAAGAAAGTCTTCTGCGCCTTTTGCACCTCCACCGCGCAACCTTTTAACCCCACTGACAAATCTCTTGCCTCCAATCCAAATATATTTAGGGGCCTTGGTTGTTTCAGCTGCCAGCCCCCCTAAGGATGTCCCGGTGGAGATTATGGACGCTCCTGTGGAAAGCAGTCTTATGTAGCCAAAGTTGTGGCTTATTTCTCTTGCTACATTTATGGCTTGCCTTCCTATCAAAGTAGCAGCACCGCCTCCAAGAAGAGCGGGAATGACCACAAAAGCGGTGTCCACTATAAGCTCAACATACTTGGAGTTTTTAATAAACATCTGCAAAGCAAGAGCCTGTTGCGCCGGGTCAGAAGGGTCAATAGCCATGGTATTAATTATAACACAATCGTCCTCAAGGTTTATAATTTTTCTTATGGGCCTTCTGGTGGTGCTTTTTCTCCTTTTGAGCTTCGGGACCGGGACGGCTTTACAAGGAGAAGTGGACTACTTTAAGAGGGAGGAGAAGGCAAAGCAAAAAGAGGAGGAGAAGAGCAAGAAGGAATACTACGAAAAACTTTACAGGGAGGCTCAGGACTGGTTCCCCGAGACCACGAACCCCTTAGAGAAAGCCTTTTATAAAAATCCCGACGACCCTGTGATTGTGGAGCTTTTAAACAGGTTTTACACCGAAAGGCAGGAGAGGGCCAACCTTCTTGCGAGCAAGCTTATACTTCTTCAGTCTCAGCAGGAGGAAAAGCTGGCAGAAGTTCTTAAGAACTACACGGTGCTTTATTTCTACAGTCCTCAGTGTCCCTACTGCAGAGCTTCCGAGCCGTATCTTTCCTTTCTGGAGAGCAATGCCAAGAAGTTTCTGAAGATAAACATCTTAATGCCTGAAAACAGCGTCTATCTGAAAGATTTCGGCATCAGGGCAACTCCCACGCTTGTATTTGTGAGAGATGGCAGGGAGGTGCGCAGGTGGGAAGGCATGTGGGTTTATCCCTCTCAGGCAACAAGCGCCTTTTTGAGGTCTCTGCCATGAGAAGACTTGTCTCTTTATTACTGTGCTTTGCCTTGCTTTTCTATCCTCTTGGCTTTACAAAGGGCGATACCATAGAGATAAGGGGGAATTTGTACAACCAGCTGGGAGGTTTCAGGGGAGGAGGAACGGACACGCTGAACCTTCTTCAGGGGCGCATAGGGGGCGGACTTACGCCTTCCGCAGGAGCTTGTGGTGTGAATGCGGCCTTCTCCTTTCTGTATGGCATTTCCAACTCTCTGGGCAGTTTAGACCAGTTTATAAACAACTGGCAGAGCGCTGCAACGGTAGTAGCTCTTTATGCTCTTGCTACTTACCTGCCTGTAGTGAAAGAGGCTCTTCTGGGTGCTAACACTCTTTCCAACTTTCTTGCGCAGCTCAGGGGCTTTTCTTGCACACAGGCTATAGAGGGCATAAAGGAGCTCAATTATCAGGACAGCTTTCTCATAAAGAAGTGCATATCTAAGAAGCTGGGGATATCGGAGGATGATGTGGATGTGAAGAAGAACACCTCGCCCGATGAGTGGTATAGTGCCTACAAGAGCTGTTTAAACAGTGCAAGTTTCCTGGACTTCTTTGGTGGAGACCAGAACTCCGCTCTGAAGTTTTTAAAGTTCATATCTCCCAAGTCTCTGGTAAAGTGTTATTTAGGGGTGAGGCAGGCGCCCACCGCTCAGGAGCTGGCAAATGCGGATTTAAACACAAGAGCCAAGTATTTCCTTTACATGATTTTGCCTGACATTACTCTGGATGCGAACGGGCTTTTGAAAATTCAAACGGTGCAGATAAAGGACCAGAAGACGGGGCAGGAAAGACCCGCCACCTTTGTGGATGTTATGAACTTTCATGTTGAGAACTTTGAGCAGGACTACGAAGACCTCTTGAAAAACCTGAAGGGCGCCATAAGGTATGACATGAGTTATGAGGAAGCTGTTAACGCTGCGAAGAGTTATTTTGATGAATTTGAGCGTAAATACGGATTGAGTGCGGAGGACATAGCTCCTACGCTCATTCTTTTGCTCAAGATGAGGGATTATTTTGATAGGGGGGTTAAGGGTGAGATAACACTGGAGCCTCAGATGGATTACTTTTCTGACCGTGATAAGGTGGACCAGCTTCTTGAGGGAGAGGTAAAAAGGGCTTTTCTTGCCAGAGCCATTGACAAGCTGGAGCTTGTGCTGAATGAGAACTTCGTAAGATTGAAGCAGGCGGAGGCTTTCAGAAAATCCACAGGTTCGGGGAATTTACCTTCTACGGGAGCAGGAAATGATTGTATTGGTTCTTCTACTTAGTTTGCTGGGTTTTGCTTTCCCCGAAGGGCAGGTGCAAACGCCCACAGACACACCCTCAAGCGCCTTAGATGCTGCTCAGAAAGCCCAGAAGGACAGTTTAGAGCTCATAAAGCAGACATACGGACTGACATCCGACCAGAAGAGGAAAACCTGCGATGAGATAGCGAGCCAGATTGCCTCCTTAGCGGGCAAATACGGGTGGATGACCAAGAACGGCGTTATTTCACTGCCCGGCAACTATAAGGAATATTACGGAGTTTCTCCCGACTGTCAGGTCTCCGTTTCGGAGATAAAAGGGAGTTTAAGCTCCGCAAGAGATCTGGGTTTCCCCACCAGTCTGTCGGGTGCCCTTCCCGGAGAGCAGAAATTCACACCCGTCAGCGGTCTATCCCTGTTTAAAACCCTCTTTCAGCTCCTTATGTACTTTGCGGGAATATACTGGGTTTTTCACATAGCGAAGAACTTCATAGCGGGCGAACTACCCGGCGCTTTTGCCTCCTTTCTTCAGGGACTTATCCTTCTGTCTGTAATGTTTTGGCTTTATAAGCTCATGTGAGGTATAGAAAAACAGGTTATCAAGTTCCAAACTTAGTCAAATAACCTGTTTTTTCCATCCACCCCGCAGGAGCTAAATTCTCCTGCCTACTACCCCCTATAAGATTTTGAGACTTTCATAAAAACTAAGTCTAAGGAGCTTAGCTCCCACTCTCAAGATATTTAAAGCTCCCACAAGGTTCCCCAATGATGTGGGATAAAAAACCTGTTCCCTTAGGAGAAGTTGAAGTGTTAGAGTGGTGCGGGTTGGGGTTTCGCTGAAAAGCCCCTTAAAGGGACACAATCTTTTTCTATAATAAAACTCCATGAGGGCCCTCATCGTTTTTTTGATTGTCGTAAGTTTTTCCTTTGCTGGCAGGTACGATGTGGATGCGGGCAAAGCTCCCTACTCATCTTCTTCTTCCGGGGGGAGTATACTTTCCACTCCGGTTTCTGTGAATGTGCGCAATGTGGGTCTCCCTTACCTGCTTTCTCTCATATCGCAAATGGTGAAATTCCCCATAGTCTTGCAGGACTTGTCCTATCCTCAGCAGATAGTGAACCCCACTCAAGCGCAGGGACAGACCACCACATTAACTCAGGGAACGCAGGCGCAGAACGAGTACTTCACCGTTTCTTACTTCTCCGACCGCAAGCCTCTCAAGCAGGTGCTGGACGAGATAACGGGGGCTTTTGACCTCTGGTGGAAGATGGAGCCGGGCAGGGTGGTCATCTACAAGTATGAGAGCAGGAATTACAGGCTCACCCTTCCCTTCCTGCAAAAGAAGATAGACGAGAAGAACGGCGGACTTTCCCTCAGTTATCAGAGGGAGTTTACCAAAAATCTGGAGCAGAGCCTTCAGAAACTCCTGTCTGACCCGCAGTCCAAGGTGGCGGTGGACGAAATGGGAAATGTGTTTGTGCACGCAAGACCCTCCGAAGTTTCCGCAGTAGAGAGCGCGGTCCGGAGCATAAACGAAAACTTCACAAAGGAGATACCGCTGAAAGTGAAGGTTTATCTTGTCAACGACACGGATTTTTCCTCTCTTGGCGTTTCTTTTAACTTCAAGCAGGGGGGTATAAGCGGGTCTCTGAGTTCTGCGGTGGCGAACCCCATCTTTAATGTGTCTCTGGCTACCACAAGGCTTGAGGCTCAGCTCTCTGCTCTGGCGCAGAGTGGGAAGGCGAAACTTGTGGAGGACAGCATCCTGAGCGCTTTGAACGGACAGCCCATAGTCTATGCACCCCTGCAAAAGCAGAGGATAATAAGCCAGTTTAACCTCTCTTATGTTTCCGCAGGTGCCAACTCTCCCCCCATTCCTACGGTGACTACTCAGACGGAGGACCTGCCTTCTGGCTCTATGATGATCATAGTGCCTTATTACATAGACGATCAGACCATAGCGGTGGACCTTTACAGAAGGCAGGACAGCGTGGAGAGGATAGACAGCAAGAAGATAGACCTCTCTGGCTTTCAGAACGAAGTGGCTCTGCCCACAGTTTCCACAAGAACCAACATAAACCAAACCATCATGAAAAGGGGACAGACGCTTGTCCTTTTTTCTTCCGCTCAGACCCTTGAGCAGTTAAAGGATACGGGCGTTCCCTTCCTGAAGGACATACCCCTTCTGGGTTATCTCTTCTCCACAAAGGAAAAAACCCAGAGCCTTTTCAGGTTTGTCATAACCATAACTTTTGGCGAAGAAAAGGAGGGTTGAGCATGTTAAATAAACGGATTTTGTTTGCGCTCTGTTTGTTTGCCTTCTCCTGCGGCGGAGGAGGGGGCGAAACATCCGGAGCAGGTGGAAGCGTAAGCGGTTTTTACTCTCTTAGCCTCTCTCTCAATCAGAGGGACATAACCTCTCCTGCGGTTGCGGGGGCTCCTCCCAACCTGTCTATCCCCGCAGACACCATTTCGGGAACTCTTGCCCTCAGCTACTCGGGGACTCTCTCCACTCCCTTAAAGGGAACTGTCAAGAAAGCGCAGGTGTGTCTTGAGGGCTTTTCCTGTTATTCCCTGCCCATCAGCGGAGTTCTCACCGCCAACGCAAACCCGCTCAGCTTTTCTCTCTCTGTCAATTCCTACAAACTGGGACTGCCATGGATAGCGGTAAATCCCTACGAAGACAGGATACTCTCCACCACTGTGCAGAGCGTGAGCCTCACCTCTGGGGGAACTTCCAGAACGCAGACGGACAATTACTTCAACAGCACAAGGAACTTGGCTCTTCAGTATCCCCCGGTGGCGAAAAACTCTCTCCTTCTCGCCGCTGCGGGAGAGTGGAACGCCAGCAGCGTTTACTCGGGCTACACCACCGCAAGCGGGATAGCTTCGGTGAACCTTCCCAGGGGGACAGTCTCCACCAACCAGATAAAGCCCTCCTCTGTCAAGCTTGTGGCAGGTTCTTTGAAGTGCAAGGACGATGGGTCTGGCAACATAACGGACGACACGGGAACACCGCCGGGCACATGCAGTGGGAGCATCAATTACGCATCAGGAGTTTTGCAGTTTCAGATAAACGGCGTGTCTTCCGCAACGGATGTCTCCATAACTTACACGGTTCAGGGAACCCAGACATGCCTTGATGACGGGTCTGGTTCTCTGGCGGGAGACTGCACCGGCAGTATAAACTACTCTACGGGGAGCCTCAGCTACAAGTTCAGCAACAACTTTAGCTCTGTCCCTGTGCCTGTTGCTATTAGCTACACACAGGCGAGCGCTTCTGGAAACACCATCACTTACGCTCTTCCTCCCACTACGCCCACAGGGACTTACACCTATCAGGTGGCTGGAAGGGTGGTGGAAGTCCGTCAGGGGACAACTCTTCTGTGTTCCAATCAAGGGGTATCGGGAGTGTGCAGCGTCTCTGTGAACAACGGCGTGGTGAGCATAAACTTTCCCAACGGGGTTTTACCCAACCTGACCTTAAATTACAGCGTGGACACGAAGGTGGACATGAACCCTGCCATAGATACGAGCGTTTACGGCGGTCAGTATGGAGGCTCCACAACTCCTACAGTCAGTGGGTATGTGGAGGTAGAGGTTGCTCTTGAGAGCGGCGAAACGCTCAGGGCAAGGGCAAGCATAACCTTCAGGGTGGTTCCCCAATGAGGCTGGAGAGAAACTCCAAAAACATTAAAAACGGAGAGCTTTACATAAAGCACTCCTCCTACTTCGTGGTGGGCAGACCCGAGGAGAGGGGCGTCCTATCCACCCTCTCTTCCCTTTTGAGAGAAGGGGAAGATTACTATCTGGTTTTAAGCGGTGAGAGGGCTTACTTTTTTGACTTTAAGAAGGGGAAGATAGAGGTTCTGGACAGGGAGGAAGGCCGGGCAGTTCTTTACGAGTATCCCTACGCAATAACAGGAGAAGAGGGGAAGGTGCCCCCGGGAAAACCACAGGTGAAGGGGGTTTTGATAGACAGGAAAAAAGCGCTTCTGACTCTCTTTCTCTCTGTCGGTTTTCTGGGTTTTCTGATAGGGAACAAGCTCTACAAGAACTATCAAGAGAAGAAGAGGATGGAGATGGTGAGAAGACTTGAAGAGGAGAGAAAAAGAGCGGCCATGCAGAAACCCGTCGTGGAACTTCCGCCCTGCACCGCCAATGTGAGGAGTTTTCTTACCTCTTATATCTTCCCTGCGAGCGTGGAGGGTGCGACTGTGGTTCTTCAGGGAGAGGACTCTGCCATAAGGGTTCCCTTGAGGCAGGAAAAGGAGAGCAGGACGGGGCCCTACCTGAAAGTTTATTCCCCGTCTTACGATATCTCTTACAGGCAAACTGCGGAGGGGCTTGTGTTTGAAATGAAGAACATGGCCTGGTGTCTTGACTTTGTTTACAGAAACGCTCATCTTCCTCTCACGGTGGTGTCTCTTGACACAAACGGATGTAAAATAAATATAACTGGAGGGTGTCTTTATGAAAAGAATTAGCTGGCTCTTTTTGCTGGCAGGCGTGATTTATGCTCAACCTCAACCTCAGCCACAGGCGCAGCAGGTGCCGCCTCCTCCCTCCGCTCAGGTGGAGGTAGAGATGCCGAAGGATGTTAGGGAGTATATAGAGCTTCAGAGAAACCTCCTCAAAGAGCAGAAAAAGAGCGAACTCATAAAGATAAAGAGGGCGGAGAAGTTTGAATCGCTCCAGAGCAACCTCTCTTCTTTGCAGCACCAAAAGAGCATTCTTCTGGAGAAGAAGAGCATAGAGTTGATAAAGAGACTTCCCCCCGTTTTTTACTCTGTGGAAACCTCGGGCGTGGTGGGTTCTTATGCCATTTCAAAAGACGGGGTGGTCATAACAGAGGGGCAGAGAATAGGCACCGCTCAGGTCAGCAGCATCAGCGTGGAAAAGGGCTTTTTGCTGGAAGACCGGGGCGTGGTTTATCCGGGAGACTCCTCAAGGGTAAAAACAGTCTTTTCAGACCTCTATCAGGAGACAAGACAGGTTTCAACGCCGCCGCCACCACCTCCCCCTGTTTTGTCTCCCAATGTCTTACTGCCTTCTCCTCCGCAAGCACCACCTCCTCCTCCGCCTGTTAGGTAAAGACGCCATGCTCATAAAAAAGAAGAGAGAAAACAGGTTTGAGGAGAGGACCTTTGTTCTCCCCTCCAGCTCTCTCCTCTCGGGAATATCCATAGAAGAGGTAAGGGCCTCCGGGCTGGACTTTATAGACTATCTGGTGAAGAACAAGAGGTATTCCTATGAGGATGTGGCAAGGGCCATAGCGCAGGAGAACGGCAAGGAGTTTTCCCCGAGAGTGCCGGACGATGCTCAGGTGGTGGGCAGATTTCTGGTGGGAGCAAGCGACAGGAAAAGATACCACTATCTTCCGCTTGGGGATGTGGTAGTGCCCAAAGATGTTTTCCTTAAAGCTTTTGTTGTTTTGGGCGATGAGGATAGGGACACCGGCGCTGGAGAGATATCCACATTTGTCTATGAGAAGATAATAAAAGCCTTCAAGGGAGCTGCCATAACGGATGTTTTTGTGGATGCAGAGAGGGACACCTATGTTATATCTTACAAGGAACTGGGAGGGGGGAAAAGGCACTATATGACAGTGTCTTATGAGCAGGGAAGGAAGATAATAGAACACCTAAAAGCCAAAGCGGCTACGGATTCAGAGGTCTCCATCACCATAAGCGATTCACCTCAGAGTGGCAAGATATATGTGCCGGATGTGGGGCTGGAGATAAGATGCGAGTTTTTGCCGACGCCTCTGGGCGAGTGCGCATCTCTGAGGTTTCTGGATGTGAAAGGATATTTCACCACCACGCTGGACAAACTTGGGTACTCTGCGCAGGTGAGGGATGCTTTGCGGGAGATAGCGAGGAAGGCGCAGGGTTTTGTTTTGGTGGGCGGACCCACCGGTTCGGGCAAATCCACCATGATAAAGGCGGTTTTGCTGGAGATAAACCCTATGGAAAAGGTCATCCGGGCTGTGGAAGACCCCGTTGAGGTGGTTTTACAAGGGGTGACTCATGTGCAGGTGAACTCTCAGACCTCCTTTGCGGATGTAATAAAATCCTTCATGCGTGCAAACCCCGATGTCATATTTGTAGGTGAGATAAGGGACAGCGAGACTGCGGTCAGATTTCTGGAGGCCAGCATGACGGGACACCTGGCCTTTAGCACCATACATGCCAACAATGCGGTGGAGAACCTCCAGAGGCTTGCCATGAAAGCCCTTGAGGGAGGAATTTTCAAAGAGAGGGAGCTTTACAAGATAATGGCCTCCAACCTTCTTGCCAGCATTTCCACAAGACTTTTGAAGAGAAAGAACTCAGGAGGCGTTATTCCGCTTGTGGAGCTTTTTGTTCCTGACGAGGAGGAGAGGAGGCTAATAGAAGACGGAGATTTTCTCAGTCTTGCCAAGAAGCTCAGGGAAACAGGAAGAGACCTCTACTCCGAGGGCATGAAACTGGTCAATGAAGGAATAGTGGACGAGGAAGAAGTAAAAAAGTATGTGATAGATATTTAACGAGGATGTTCAGTTAAAGAGCCTTTTATAAAAATCTGGGGCAGGTAAAGGTTCCTTATCTCCGCAGTGTGGTCATAGGAAACCGTTTCCCATCTTCCCGCCTTTTCCACCTGAATGCCTGCGGGCAGAACTTCCAGAAAGAGAGGGTTAAGAGAGATCACCCTCACCATTTTGTTGTTGAGATACCCCTGAAAAGCTCTGTCTTCAATAACATACATCTTTACAAGCCCGTTTTCTTCCACCAGAACTACCGTCCCACTACTACTGCTTTTTTCCCTAAAGGAGTCAAGAAAGAGCTTTCCCACCATGGTCATTATTCCCAGAAGAAGAAAGGCGTTTACCCAGTTCAAAAGGTTGTTTATTTTCCTTGCGCTCTTCTTGCTAACCATCTTTCTACCCCCCCTACATCATTATAGACTTCATAGCGCTCAAAAGCGGCATGAATATGAAACCGTAAGCAAAAACTAAAACCAGACCTACCACCAAGAGGCTTACCAGCCTTACCGCCTCGCTCGCAGTTTCCAGCCTGAGAATGAAAATCTCCAGCATCTCCGTGTAAAGCTCCTTCATACTTTTTGCCATCTCCCACCTGTCCGCAAGCAAACTGCTCTGCAAAAGGGTTCTCTCCACAGGGTCTTTCACGGAAAGGCCTTCCGGCATAGCGGATTTAAGGGGTATACCCTCCATGTTCATCTCCCTTATTCTCTCCACTTTATCCTTTAACTCTCCTCTATACTTAACAAGCGCATCCTCTATCTTGTATCCTGCGGCGGTGGAAAGGTACAGGTAAGAGTAAAGTTTTAACCTCTCGTAAAGACCGTAGAGCTTTTCCACAAAACCTATTTTTCTTCTTGCGATGTATAAAGCAAGAAAGGCAAAGAGTATGCCCGCTATCAAAAAGAAATAAAGCAAGGGGTTGTGGCTCATGAAGAATATGAGATGAAAGTAAAAGGGGAGAAGCTTCAGAGCTTTTTCCTCTGGCAAGTTCATCTGCGGTATGACCCTGTAAATGAAAATGTACAGAACCACCAAAGATACCGCAAAAGCCATAACAGGAGAATACATGGCGCTCAAAAACTTTCTCCTCACCTCTTTCATCCTCTTCTTTATGTTCCTGTACTCCTGAGTAAATTCCTTCAGTGTCTTGGACTTCTCTGCGGAAAGAAGGAAAAAGTAAGTGTCTTCGGAGATAAACTCCGCCCTTCTAAGGCTCTCAGCAAAACCCAACCCTTCGTAAACAAAAGACAGAGCGAGTCTCGCTTTCTCCTCCTGACGGGTCAGTTTTCCTATTATGTCCAGTATCGTCTCTGGAGACTTCTCCCTCCCGTAAAGCCTTGAAAGCACATCCATCACCTGTTCGTCGTAATACCTCTTCCCGCTTATTCCCGGTATCTCTAAACTCAGCTCCATCTCAGTTCACCTGCATCTTCACCTGCGCTTTCTGAGCTTGCGAGGTGCATTTACCCGAAAGAGGGTCGTAAGTCCCGGAAGAACAGCTCTTTATCATCTGAGTACACATGTTGGTGTTGGGGTCGTACTGGTCTCCCGGATTGCAGTTTCCCATGTAAATATTTCCGAGACATAATAAAACTCTTGTGTAAAGGTAAGTCCCACCGGAAGGGAAATACACTACACCATAAGAAAACTTACTCTGCGATGAGGATATTCCCAGAAGGCTTAGTTGATACAGAGATAAAGGAAGGTCAACAGAGTAAACATACAGCTCCGCTTTCGGGGGGTTCTGCCCGCTTCTTGCCCTGTTGATTATTTCCACGACTTTGCTGTACGCCGTATTGAGCGTATTTGCCCACCGATTTATGGTTCCCTGATCAAAAGGCTTACCGCCGCACGGTATATATGTAGGGTAGGCGCTGGTATAAGCAGAAGAAGAGTACAGATACTGTAAAAGAGACGATGGTAATGCATTTCCATAGAAACCAGGATACCACACATTCGTCCATGCCCACCCCGCCTGTTTGAAAGCTGCTAACTCAGTAAGCTGGATAGATTCGTGCAGTTTTTGTTCATCAACAGTAAAACCGGTAGTATATCCTTTGCCGGTAAGGGTGTTGGGCTGTGTATAAGGACAGGTAATGTTGTTGTTCCAACTTGCCCATCCACCTCCAAGGGCAGCGGCCATATTAACAACTTGAAACCAGTAGCTAACATCAGTCGGTACTCCGATACCGATATCTGAAAACTTATAACCATCACACTGGTAAGGAAAATACTCTCCGCCCGGAACCAGAACCGCATCGCTTTCACACTTTATATTTCCCGCCTGATCTATGACAAGGACCTGTCCCTGAGGACACTTTGCCCACGCAAGGGAGGGTATGGTTCCCCCTTCGGTGTTTGCGATGGGCAGAGTGCCGGGCGTCCACTGAGATGGCTGAGAAACCGTGTCCATTTTCAGCTGATAATTGGTGTAGGCCTTCGTGTTTATCTGGTCGGTGTTCTGATACACAAAGTAGCCAGCTAAAAGACTTGTCAGGAAAAGAGCAAGCAAAGCAAACATGATGCCACACCTCCTACTGACACCCCGGCCAGCCTCCTATGTTGGCCGGATATCCCTGACCGTTGTTAAGTCCCAAAAAGGTTTTGCTCTGCGGGTCCCAGCCCTTCTGTCCTCCTGCGACGGGAGTGAGGGGGAGAAGACGGGTAAGCCAGTCGCTTAGCATGCTGGCAGTCTGGACATCGCTTAGCTGAATGCCTACCACCCTTCCTCCATTAACCACAAGCCTGTATTTGGAAGGGTCCACTCTCGGGTCCAGATAAGAGAGCGGTATTGCACTTTGAGCAACCACGCCGCTGTAAGGAGACTGACCCGCCCAACCGTTTTTGGCGTTTACCAGCGTCCCGAGAGAGCCGTTCTGACACACGGGCACGCTGAGACTGTTGTTGTAGCTTATCACCTGCATGTACATGGTGAAGAGAGCCTGATCTATGGCCACAAATCCGCCCGCATACTTTCTTGCAAGCTCCCTCTTGTAGTCCTCCACCTGATAACCCACCAAAAGGGCGGTGATAATCGCAAAGACCGCAAGAGCAAGTGCCAGCTCTACAAGTGCAAATCCCCTCTTCATCTTACCTACCTCACCGCTACAGTAAGTGTCTGTCCCGAAAGAGACACACACCAGCCCAAGCTCTTAAGCCTGTCCCTCAGTGCCTGACACATATCGCCGCAGGAAAGAGATACCGCATAGCCCGTAAAGGTGTTTACAGGCACTCCCCCATCGCAGTTGACGGTTGCGCTGCTCTGCCATTGCGGGTTCATAACCTGCACCTCATTGGGAATAACTAAATACGGAGACAGGGAAGACAGGGAGCTTACGGTGCTCTGTGCATCCGTGCTGTATTTGTTCACCGCGCTTTTAAGGTCGCTGAACCACCTGACTATCTGCTCTGTCTTCCCCGACCTCCAGTAGCCTCCTGAGAAGTAAAAAACCGCCAGGGCAAGAAGCCCTGTTATGAGTATCGCTAAAGCAAGCTCTATCAAGGAAAAGCCCTTTTCCCGTTTCATCACTGCACCTGTATTTGAACCGTGTTGGACTGCGTGCTTGCTCCATGAGAATCTATCACCGTCAGCTTGGCGTTGTATGTTCCTGAGTTGGCATACTGATGGCTTGCGGTGGAAGAAGAGGTGCAGTTGTTTATAGTCTGGGTGTTCCCATCGCCAAAGTCCACCGTGCAGGTGAGGGTATCTCCAGAGTTAGGGTCGGATATCTGCCATGCGAAGTTTACACTCAGAGGAGCGCTCCCAGTTGTGGGACTGGCGCTGAAAGACTGTATCTGAGGCGGGAAGTTGAAGTTGGAAAGCATGGCGGTTATGAGGTTGGAAAGCAGCTGTATCAGGTTGCTGACTATGCTCTGCAGGGTGTTCACTACAGTGTTGAGAGTGGAGAGTATCTGCTGATAAGGGTCTGTGGGGGAGCTTCCTGAACCGCTACCGCCAGAGCTACCGCTTGAGCCACCGCTTGGGCTACCGCCAGAGCTACCGCTTGAGCCACCGCTTGGGCTGCCGCCAGAGCTACCACCAGACCCAGAACCTACACTACCAGACCCACTGCCACTGTTAGGCGGTGAGTACTGAAAAGTTTGGCTTCCTATCACCACATGAGAACCTATGCCCAGAACTTCACCCGTCTGAGACATCATCAACTGCACATTTATGTTGCCCGCCTGAATCTGAACGCAAGAGGGAACACCGGAGCAAGCCTGATAAGTCCCCTGAGCGACAAGCTGTGTGCACTGAGTTCCCTGACAGGAGAATATCTGCGCCTGTCCGTTCTGCAACACCGCCTTGTAGGGATAGGGACCGTAGGCAAAGTTGTTCGTCCATGCGTAAACAAGATACTCACCGTCGTAATTTGTCCCCGCCTGAGAGGGAGACAGGAAAACACCGAAAGCGTCGCAACCTTGAGTAGTGGACACGCCTTCCCATATGCCGTTTGCCGCTTGAGAAAATCTCATCTGACATCCGGAGAAGTTATACAGAAAGTCCCCGTCGCTCATGCCCGTATAGCTTCCCTGATAACTGTTTATCTGCATGCTCCCCGAATTGACTGTCATCTGCGCTGGACTTGCCTGACCGTTCACCACCACCATCCCGTAGTAGGTCCCCGAAAGAGAAGAGTTGGGAGAGTTAGAGGGTTTGCCCAGATACACATTGTTGTTTCCGAAACCTACCAGAAAACCGTTGGAGAGAAAGAAAGTGCCCTCCGGAGCTGTGTAAACTTTAGGATAGGAGGAGGGGGAAAGTGTGGTGGAACCGCTGCATCCGTAGGGACAGTACTGGGAATAAGCGGTATAACTGTAGGAATTGCCCGACTGCTGGTACTTCACCAGAAAAGGCACCGCAAAGCTGGCGCCGGTGAAACCTAAAACTCCTGCCAGAAAGGCTAAGATTTTCCTCTTCATGTTTATACCCCCTAAAGACTTTTTAAAGAAGTTGACATTTGACTACTCCGTCCGAACAGCTGCTGCCGTTCCAGCCGTTGCATGTGCAACCCTGCCCCTGTAGATTGTTTACTACCTTCGCCGCTATGTTGGGATCGCCCGTGTCCGCAGTTAAAAGAGGAGGAGTTCCGCTCTGAATGTTAAAGGTCACACCCGCTACCGTCTGCGCCACATTAGACGCAAGACCGTTTCCGTCGGGAACGCCCGAACCCGAAGTCCTACACTGGGAGTCTCTCAGAGCGTTGGAAAAAGATGTCCAGTCAGTTATGTTTATGGTGGCATTTTTGAGTTTGCAGGTTTGATATGCCTGCAGGTAGGAGTTAAAGGCTTCGGTCACCTTAGACACCTTTGCATCTTTCCCCAGACCTCCCGTGAAGTAGAGGACTGCGATGATGAGGATGGCTATGATGACTATGGCAACAGCAAGTTCAATTAGTGTAAAACCTTTCTGCGTTGCCTGTACATCTCTGTCCATGCTTTCCCCTCTTTACCTAAACTGGTACCGGGCTATTTGTATCGCGCCACTTCAGGCTGGGGATAAACCCGGCAGGCGCTATTTCCCCAGCCCCACGATTTTACTTTAATTGTAATTCTCAGGCAAAAAAAATGCAATATAGGGCTGTGTATTGTATAATAAAGTTCATGAAGGAGGAGAAAAAGCGTGTAGATGAATTCTTTTTCCCCGCAAGCATCTCCCTTATGCTCACCCTGACGGTGATAATAACTCTCTTTATGGTCAACGCAGAGCAGATGAAGGAAAACCGGCAGGTAGAGAAGGAGAAGGAACTTGTGCAGGAGTGTCTTCACAGATTAACCGAGTACTGTAAGGGTAGGAAGGAAGAGGGGCAGATAAAGGGAGATGTCTGCCCGATCCTGCGGGACAGTGCCTATCTGTGGGGGCATTACACCTGCAAAAACGGGCTTGTAAACCTGTATCTTTCTTCAGAAAGCCTGGTCTTTACATACGAAAAGGGAACAGGGCGGTATGAATGGCAACGCTGATCCTCTGTGAGAAACCCTCTGTCGCTCAGGACTTTGCAAAGGCGCTGAGGGCAGAAAAAAAGGCAGGCTACTTTGAAAACTCTGAGTATGTGATTACCTACGCCTTTGGACATTTTTTTGAGATAGATGACAGTATAGCGCCTGAGAAGTGGACTTTAGAGAGCCTGCCCATTTTCCCCGAGAGGTTCCAATACAGGCTAAAAAAGTCTGCGGGTGGACAGTATAAGGTCATAAAGGAGCTTCTCCTAAAGGCTGACAGGGTTCTTATCGCAACAGACGCTGGAAAAGAAGGAGAACTGATTGCAAGGCTTATTCTTGTTCATGCGGGGTGGAAAAACTGGGAGAGGACTTACAGGTTTTGGACAAGCAGCGCCCTGACGGGGGATGTGATACTAAGGGAGATAAAGAGGGTAAGGCCTGCTAAGGAGTTTGACAGCCTCTACTGGTGCGCTCTGGCACGCCAGCATGCGGACTGGCTTGTGGGTATTAACCTTACAAGGGTTGTGTCTCTAAAGTCTTCTGGGGGAGTTTGGTCCGCAGGAAGGGTGCAGACACCCACTCTTACGCTGGTGGTGGAGAGGGACAAGGAGGTGGAGAACTTCCAGCCCAAGCCTTACAGGGTAGTCAAAGCGCTTTTTGAGAAAGGAGGGCAGAAGTATGAAGGAGTTTTACTACTTGCGCAGGAACCACAGGGAGATAGACCTGATGAGGATGATGATGAAAAAGAGGAGGGAGAGGAGGAGCAGGGTCTTAGTCCTGAGCAGGCTAAAAAGATTGTTGAGGAGCTTTCTTCTATAAGAGAAGGACTTGTGAGTAAGGTGATAAAAAAGAGGGAAAGCAAGCATGCGCCAGCCCTTTACTCTCTTACAGCGCTCCAGAGGGATGCAAATAAAATATATGGCTTTTCTGCACAGAAGACGCTGGACACTGCACAAAAGCTATACGAAACCTACAAGTGCATTTCTTATCCGAGGAGCGATGCGGAGTATCTTGCGGAGGAAAACAAGCCTCTTGTAAGGGAGGTTTTAAGAGTTTTAGGGAGGGAAGACCTCCTTCCGCAGGTGGAGAAAGTAGGAAAGAGGGTTTTTAACAACGCCAAGCTCACAGACCACCATGCTATTATACCCCTTGGAGTTCTTCCTGAAGGTGCCAGCCTTGATGAGAAACTGCTTTATGAGCTAATTCTCAAGCGCTTTCTTGCGGTTTTTTATCCGCCTTATGAGGAAGAGAAAACGCAGGTTTTGACGCAGGTGGGAAGGTGGAGCTTCTACACGCAGGGGAGGAAGGTGCTTTCTCTTGGCTGGAGAGAGCTTTATTCCGCTCCACAGGACAAAGAACTGCCTGAGCTGAAAGAAAAGGACAGGGTGGGGGTCATAAGAGTGTGGGATGAGCAAAGGTGGACAAAGCCTCCTCCCAGATACACAGAGGGGAGCCTCATAAAGAAGATGGAGAGGTTGGGGCTTGGGACACCTGCCACAAGGGCGGGCATTATAGAAACCCTGAAGCGAAGGGGCTACATATCCCTAAACAGAAAGCATATTCTTTCTACAGCAAAGGGCAGGGAGCTGGTGGAGAAGCTGAAAAAGCTGGAGAGTTCTCTAACAAGTGCGGAGCTAACAGGTGAGTGGGAGAGGAAGTTAGAGAGCATTTACAAGAAAGGGTTAGGGTATAGGGGTTATCAAGAGTTTCTTTCAGGCATAAAGTTTTTCGTAGAGGAGGAGATAAAAAAGCTAATAAAGGAGGATTTCCATGCAGGTGCTGAAAGTCAGAGACGAAAAAACCGCACAAAGGCTTACCAAAAGGCTCATAAGAAAGGGGAAGGTGGTGGCTTTGGTGGAAAGAGAAGAGGAGATTTCAAAGGTAAAAGAAAAAGCTGATGTGGTAGTTTTACACTTAAAATAACCACTATGGGTATAGTTCTTCTTGGCAACCGCTTTTATGTTGCGAGCGCTGACTACGGGCTTGTGATTGAGTATCTGCAGGACGGGATTGAGTTTGCTATAAGCGGGGGTGGAAGAGCCGGGAAGGAGGTGATAAAGGGGGGAGACCTTGTTCGTTTTGCGGGGGCGTGTTTTGCGGCTGGATACGGCATAGACGGCTTTCAGAAGGAAGTCATAGGGGGGCTTTACATAGAGCCTGACAGAGTAAGGGTTCTGGTAAGCGGTTCTTTAAACGACAGGGTGTTTGTGAAAATAAAGCCTGAGCATCTTCTTGAGATTGCCTATGTGTCTTTTGGGCGGTTCTACCCGAAGGAAGGCGTGCTCTCCGTTGCAAACCATTCTCTTGAATACAGGCTTTCTCCGGAAGGTGTGCATCTCCTTTTGAAAGAGGAGGGCAATCAGGAGAGCGTGTTCGTAAACAAGTCTGTGGTGGCTCTTCTTCTGGGAGCCATAGAGGTAAGCTTTATAGGCAAACTTACGGGAAGTGCAAAAGTGCAGCTGGAAGGGGAGAATAAGTCGCTTTATGTGGATGAGTTTATAGAGCCCAAAGAAGACCCCAACACGGTGGTGGTGGACTATCTTACAACAAAGGATGGCAGGCAGGAAGTTTCCAAACCTCTGCATGCGTGGGTAGTTCACCTCAGAGACTTGGCAAGAGACCTCTCCAAAAGCCCGTCGGGAGTTCTCAGGGCTTTCCTGAAAAAGCACGGGATAGATTATAGCAGGAAGTTTCTAATAAGCGTGAAGAGCGGTAAGGATAAAAGGGTTCAGGTGAGACTCCCTATGCACTTTGCAAAGGGATTAGCTTTATTACTGCAGAGGTGGTTCTATGCTCGTGATTGATTTTCTGTTGGGCTTTTCTGTCTTTTCTGTAGGTTTTTTTCTCCTACTCAGGGACAGTTTTAGGAAAAACTTACAAAAGGCAAAGGAAGACCCCCATCCCAAATACGGCGTCAGGCTTTTCTACTTTGTTTACTTTGGAAGTCTCTTTGCAGGCTTTATTCTTTACCTTCTCAGCTTTTTCATAAGTTTCTTTCTGAGTCTGGCTCTGAGCATCCTTCTCATCATGGTATCGGTTTTTTACTTTCTTTTCAAAACCGCTCTGCTGATTTACAGGAAAATACCAGAGTACAGGTCCCCCTACAGGGTGGAGCCTTTAAAGCCTTCGGTAAAGCTCTTTTATGACCCTCCTGTGGAGATAAGCTTTGATGAGCTTAATAAGCATGTGCATGTTCTTGCTCCCTCTGGCGCAGGAAAGACCAAGTCTGTTCTTGCTCCTTTGGTGGTTCAGCTCTTAGAAAAGGGCATAGGTGTTTTGTGCATAGACCCCAAGGGGGACAATGAGGTGATATCTGCCTTCATGAAGATCATGAAGGAGGAGGAGAGGCTTTCGGACTTTCAGTATTTTGACCCTATAAAGCCGAATATTTCTTCCAGCTACAACCCCTTTTACTATGCCATGAAGCAGGGCAAGTATCAGGATGTGGCGGTGAAAATCATAGCTACCCTTCCAAAAGGCGGTGGCGCCGCAACATTTTATGAGAAGCTCCAGGAAGAATTTTCAAGACTGCTTGCTTCGCTACTTTCCATCATACCCTACACGGAGAAAATGGTAAACTTTATTGACCTGTATGCCATAATAGCCTACCTGCCCAGGTCCATAGAATACCTCATAGAGGAGTACAACATAAAGGGGAAGAAGAAGGATGAGCTTGCGGAGCTCTGGATAAAAACGGTAGCGCAGGAAGCAAAAAGCAACAAGGATTACAAAAACTACCTCAGAAACCTTCAGCAGCATCTTGCCCTTTACGCTTTTACTTTTCATCCCAAACTTCTAAATGCCTATGAGCCTGAGATTAAGATAAGTGAAGGTTTCAGAAAAGGGAAGTTAATGTACTTTGCCCTCAGGGCTTTGGATTTTCCTTCGGGAGAGAGTCTTGACATAGGGAAGATGGTGTTTTTAGACCTTATGGGGCATGCGGCGTGGAAGTACAACAGCGGGATAAAGTTCAATGTGCCCGATATGGTTTTTGTGGACGAGGCGCCTCAAGTTTTTGTTCCCGAGGCGGAGAAACTTTTTGACATGGCAAGGGGTGCGGGCATAGGTGTGGTGCTTATACATCAGAGTATATTTCAGTTTGAGAAGATACAGAGGGGTCTCTTTCAGAACATATTTTCCAACTGTGCGGTTAAAATCCTGTTGGGGGCGGGCGACGATGAAACCGCAAAGTTTTACGCTGGTTATTTGGGAGAGGAGATAAAATATCTAAGAAGCAGGTCTGTGGGAGGGCAGAACCCTCTCAAATCTTTCAGCGACGCTATCTTGCCCCACTGGGGAGAGGTGGTGCAGGAGAAGTACGACTACAGGGTGCGCCCGGAAGAGTTAAAAACACTTCCTCCCGGAAGCGCCTATCTTATTACCAAAAAGCACTTTGGGCTAAAAGGCAAGCTTTACTACTTTGCGGATGACAGTCCTGTGAGCGTGGAGCATCTGCTGCCCAAAAGAAACTACTCGGACTATCTGGACGAAGAGAAGGGGCTGGTTCTGCTTAAAAAGTTTCGTTCCCTTTTCGGTCAGGAAGAGTATGCGGATGAAATTGCGCGGAAGATAGCCGGCGTAAGGAAGCAGATAAAGGAGGTCTTAGACCTACCGGAAGACAAACCCGCTTTTGTAGACAGCAAAGACGAATTTACAGACCTTACTACTTTGTTTGCAGTTGACCAGGTTGACAAAGACTTTCTCCCTCTTCCTCCTGACTAACTGCCTGTGCTATGAGTTCCAGATATTTGTCCTGCAAGGCTTTTACCTCCTTTTCATACTCAAGAAGAAGGGAGTTTATTTTATTAAAAACCTGCTTTTTCCTGAGAAGAAAGTTTTCGTCTGCCTTCCCCAGATATACGGTTTTGACCACCCCTTTTTCCCTTTTTACCAGATACATGTAAGGCCCGTGAGGACAGCTCTTGCAGGTGGGTTTCCCGCAGTTGATGTATTTTATCACTACGCTTGCTGGGATCTTCTTTAACATTTTTTTTACTTCCCTTTCAAATTCCTTATTCTCCATACTTTAATTTTACCTAAAATGTTCAATAGAGTGAACTATAATATTAAGCATGAGAGTAATAGGGCTTGACATAGGTTTCGGACAGGTGAAGGTGATAACTGGGGAAGGTAAGCTGAAGTTTCCTTCGCAGATAGCCCAGTTTATTCCTGACGGCATTTCCGATGTGGAGTATGTGGAGCACAACTCCATGCTGTATGTGGTGGGCGATTCTGCCAGCGCCTTCAGGCAGAAGTTTTCTCTCTCTACCGCTCAGCAGCTTATAAAATATGCTCCCGTTCTTCTCAAGCACGCTCTGAAAAAGGCTGGGCTGGAGAAGGAGAAGACTTTGATCGTTTCTGGCCTCCCTCCCAGATTTAAAAACCTTGCGGAGGAATTTGAGGGAGCTTTGAGACAGGTGGAAGGAGTGGAGAGTGTGATGATAGTTCCGCAGGGTGTGGGCATAGTGGAGGACACTAAAACACGCATCTTTCAATACCCCAACGCTCTGGTTCTTGACATAGGTTTCAACACGGTGGACTACATATCTTTAAGCGTAAGCGGGGATAAGCTTATAAAAGAGAGAAGCGGAACCATAGAAGGTCTGGGTGTGAAAAGCGCAGCGGAGATATTCAGAACTTTGCTACCTCCTGAAGTGGGCTACTACAGGAATGAGCCTTATGTTTTTCTTGTCCCCATTCTTATCAAAGGCAGCGTTCACATAGGGGGCAAAGAGATAAATCTGGAAAGCATAAAGCAGAAAGCTCTCAGAGCGTGGAGCGAGCAGATAAATCTCAGGCTCACAGAGGAGATAGGGGAGCTTATAAAAAGCAAGTTTCTGTTCGTAGTGGGCGGAGGAGGAGCTTATTTTCTGGATAGAGATGTTTTTGAGAGAGATGTGTATGTTCCTTTTGAACCCGACTTTTCCAACGCAAGGGGTTATTACAAAATAGGCTTGATGAAGGCAGTCAGGTGAGGGATTTCTTCCGTTCCATTTTTCCTAACCATATTTATCAAAAACCAAGCCAGAAAACTCCATCTTCCATAAGGTGGAATAAAAACTTGACAAATTAAGAAACAGGGCATACATATTTCTCTAATGGCAGGAAAAGGCAGGGGGAATGTGCAGAATACGG
>JAXSPD010000017.1:0-32210 GCA_037926845.1 Candidatus Pampinifervens yunnanense
CTAAAAGCAAAAAAGCTAAGAGATAGGAGATCTTTCTCATGTGCTTATATTATAATATTTAGGAAACGCTTGTCAAGTGTCCAGGAGGGGTGGCCGAGTGGACGAAGGCGGGTGATTTGAAATCACCAGTGGGTTTACAGCCCACCGGGGGTTCGAATCCCTCCCCCTCCGATAAAGTAATTTTGAAAAAAATCTGTCAATACTCCCCTTTCTCAAGCCATTGTCTTTCAAGCACTGCACGAATTTTTTCAACATAAGAAGTTTCTTATATTGTCTGTTTTGAAAAAATTCTGTTAAAACCTGATATGATATAAATCATAAATATCGGGAAATCCAAAATTGGAAAAATTAAACATTGTCCCTCAGCCAATTTTGCTTTGCCGCCTCCTTAAAAATACTCAAACCTCTCCACTGCCTCACCTTTCCAGTAGTTCAAGCCAGCTCCATGCACCTTAACTGCATATTCGTAATTAATCTCGCACGCATTTCTGTATTGCCTGCATTCCTTGCCTGTCCTTAACACGCATACATTCCCACGCCTGCACGCTTTATATCCATCTTCCCACCTGCAAGACCTTGCCCTCATTAGTTCCTTACTGACCAGCTCACCACCGTTATACCGCTGATACATCTCAAAAAGCTTTTTACACACCGTCCTGTCAAATTCGTATTTCAGTATAAAAGCCTGAGCCTTTGCATGACCTTCTATGCTTTTTATCTCTATAATTCCTGCCTGCCTTAATTTGTCCTTCCACAGCTTATAAGTTATCTGTGCGAAGCCTTCTGAACCTATCCCATCAGTACTCATAACATTATGCCTGCACTGACTTTCTACCTGTGCCTGACCCACAGAAAACCAGTAAGGGAAGTCAAGCCCGAAAGCCCAGTAGTGAGCTTTTCTAATAGGCTGTATAAGACTTTTACACCTTTCTAATGTCTTAGCCTCCAGTTGCGTATGCATAGATAAAAGCAACATAAAGAGTAATAACCAGTAGAGTTTTCGCATTTATGCCCTCCGTTTGCCAGGCTACAGCTGGGAACGCAAGCTTTCTTGTGATGTGGGCGTGCATAAAGCCCATGCTGACTAACAAAGCCTTTATAGTAGCCAGTTGCACGGGCGGAGGCAAAGCCTCATAAAACCTGCTTAAGTATATAAGCATTATTGATAGTGCTATTAGCAGGTCTAAAGCTATTCGTTTCATCTGCATACCTCAATTGCCTGTCTTAGTAGAAAGTTCTCTTCTTTAAGCTTTCCGTAATTGCTTATAAGCTTTCTAAGCCTCTCTTCGTAGCTGTCTCCCTTTGTTATCTTTTCAAGCTCAGCCTGTGGCACTTCTGGAACTTCGCACTTTGTAATAACAGGCACTTCTATTGTCTTTACAGCTTCAACATGCTTAGCACATGAAAAAAGGAAGAAAAGGGGGAGGAGGGTAACCATGAAAGGCTTTCTCATCTGCTTTCTACCTCCACGAGTTTATCCAGCATTGCTTTTAAGTTCTCACAGGTCTCTTTGTTCCTGTCTGGTTTTATTTCTTCATACCTGCGTGCAATTTCAGTTTTCTGAGTTCTTTCTACAAACTGCTTTAGTTTCCTGCTGTAGTCTATCTCTAACTTCTTTATGCTGTAAATACACTGCTCATACGCTGAAGATGTTTTAGTCAGTTCTAATCTGCACTCCGTATGTTGTTGCCTGCACTGTGAGAGTTGTTGACGTAGCATGTTTATCTCTTTCATTCGTATGCTGTTTGTTGCGGTAAAAGACAAAAATACGCCAATAGCAAAAGCTATAATCGGTGTTATCAAATTTATCACCATAGTCTCCACCTCAATCTTCTTTGTGTTGTATATGCCCTGCCCCCGCCTTGCTGTTGTTGAGCTGGCACACTCTTAGGTTTTGCTATTACCTGAGCGTCAAGATATACAGAGTTTTTCGTAATTATGCTTTTCCGCTTTGCTATTACCTGAGCGTCAAGATATACAGAGTTTTTCGTAATTATGCTTTTCCGCTTTGCTATTACCTGAGCGTCAAGATATACAGCCGTGTATGTAGCCATCTTTAATACCTCAAGGCAAGAGAGTTAGGTATGACTATCACATGATTATTTACGCCATCTGTCACCTCATCTAAGAAAGCCTGAGATTGTCCAGTTGGTCTATAAACGCCAGCCTGCTGTGGAAAAATCATATTTGCCTGCTTCTGGAAATACGGAATTAAAGCAATATCTGTTGCACCGCCTGTATATGCCCCTGTCCCCACATCGCTGAGTGTTATTAAACTTCCGTCCGTTGTCACGCTCGTATTTTTCATTGAAGAAATTCTCGAGAGGCCTGATGTTCGTACAACAAGCCCCGCTTTTAATGTCTCCGCTGTTATTGTAAAAATACCAAATGAAAGAGAAATTTCTGGACATCTCACAAAGAAATAGTTGTTCGTATATACAAGAAGCCACGTTTGTGATGTTGGGAAAGTAATGCTACTACCGCTGTCATTAAATATTCCTGTATAGTTCTGTCCAGTTGGCACTTCTGTTTCGTTTGCGTTTTTTGTCTGTATCAGCTTTATGTATAAATAATTTGTAAGCATGCTTATACCATCCACCGTTTCATTTTCTGCCGTGCCACCGATAGCAATTGTGTATATTCCATTTGTAAAGTATCTTGCCTTGCCGTTTGCTGTATTCACTGAATAGACAACCGACCACGGAGAGCCTGCAAGCTTGCTTTCAATCCACTCAACTATGTTTTTACAACTTGCCATCTGCGCGTTTGATAAAACTTCTACAACCTTTGCCATCACTCTACCTCCATAATCCTTACTTCAGACGTGGTGTTTGCTACCAGATAAAGCTTAAAGTCTTCTAAAATATTGAAAGGCACCGTTTCCCCCGCCGATATCTTTATGCCGTTTGCAGTAGATACATCCGCATTGCCAAAATAAACATCATTCTGCGATACATTCTGCACAAGCACTATTCTTGCATTCTGAGAAAAGTTTATTTTTGTAGCGCTCTGCCCTACCGTCATTGAATACTGAGTTATTATTCTTCTTAAAGCATCAGTCCTTACCTGCAACATGCTACTTATTTTGTCTCCTCTAACAGGCTATGCTGTTTTAGTTTTGCATGCATAACTCACACATTCACGAAAGCAAGCTACTACAAGATTTTTCTCATGGAGCTAAAAGATATACAGGCATTGGCTTACTTGCTTTCTTTTGTAGCGGTTGTGGCAATGCAGTTTGCGATGGTTAAGTACGCTGTGTCTGAGCTAAAGAAAGAGGTCTCTCGCATAGCGGACATGGTGAACGAGGAAAGAGAGAAAAGGCATGAGCTTGAGAAGAGAACAGCGGAAAAGTATGTGCAGAGAGATGTTTTTGCATATGAACTTAGTAGACTTGAGGCAAAGCTAAGCGAAGCAGTAAAAGAATTAAAAGCTCTTATCAAGGAGGTTAAGAATGATAGAGAAGCAGGTTAGATATCTTGTGCTTGAGGCTTTAAGGAAAGCCTACCCTGATGGACTCACTTTGACATGGCTTGAAACTATTCTGAACTACTACCGGGTTTTTACAACCCAAAGGGATTTGAGAAGAAAAGTAATCAAGTATCTACTTGAGAAGGAATACATTGAGCTTATAGATGTTGAACTGCCAGCTTTTGAGGAAAACGTAAAACAGCTCAGAATAACTCCAAAAGGCTTACAGCTTCTGGAAGGGAAGGTCATTGATACGGAGGTAGAGAAAGTATGAGAAGACACAAGCTTGACCGCTACCCAGAAGCAAAAAGAGAGGTTGTCAGAGAATACTCAAGAGGTAAAACTCTCAGAGAGCTTGAGCAGGAGATTAATGTAAAGTTTCCAGACCTGCAGGTCAGCAAGTCTTCTCTTCATAGATACATACAGACAATAAAACCCTTTTTACAGCTAAGAGACGCAGGCTTATTAACAAGCGAGGACATTGACCTGATTACTAACTCTCAAGACCTGATGGTAGTTGCCAAGGCTCTGCTTATGCAGGTGCTTGCAGAATGGCATGAAAAAGGAGAGATAGACATAAACAAAGTAAATGCCATGCTGGATTTTACGATGGGTCTGGAAAGGATATCAAGGACAAGTGCTTATGTGCAGAAGACAAAAGAAGATATCGCCGTCAGGACTGGCAAGATAATAAACAAGCTAATAACTATTCTCTACAAGCATCTTGCGGACAAGCCTGAGCTAATTAAACAGATAACAAAGGAACTTGAGCATGAGCTACAAGCTTAAGTATGTAAGAGATGTAGATACAGAAGAAAGCACTTCAGAGAGAAAAGAGAGAGCAAGCAAAGACTTTGTCTATTTTTGCAAGACCTATTTACCGCATATTTTTAAAAAGCCCTTTGCTGAATTTCAGCTTGAGATTGTAAGCTACCTGCAGGATGAACATATGAAAAGGGTTGTGGTTGCCGCTCCACGTCAGCATGGCAAGACTTCTCTTATCTACCTTGGCTATATACTCTGGAGCATTCTTTTTAAAAAACACAGATACATAGTCTGCATAGCCGCATCAGAAACAAGAGCTGAAGAGCAGTTAGAAGATATCAAAACAGAGCTTATAAACAATGAGCTTATACTTGCTGATTTTGATGATATTGTAGAAAAAGCAACCACGCAGAGGATTTTACTTAAGAACGGTATTGTGGTAGTATCAAGGGGTGCGGGTCAAAAGCTAAGGGGTTTAGTCAGACGAGGTGAAAGACCTGATTTGATTATTCTTGACGATATTGAGAGCGAGGAACACGCACACTCAGAGGCTTTAAGAAGAAAGTTAAAAAGGTGGTTTTATAGGGTCGTCATGGGCTTGTCTAAAGATGCAAAGGTCTTTGTAATAGGCACTATACTGCACTACGATAGCTTACTAAATGAACTAATAGAAAGAGGTCAGGAGCTTGGCTGGTTTGCAAAAAAATACAAGGCTATCAAAGAAGATGGCACACCACTGCACCCACACCTCTGGACAATTGAAGACCTTGAGAAGAAAAAACAAGAGATAGGCACTTATGCTTTTGCTTCTGAGTATATGAACGAGCCAATCACAGAAGAAGATGCTCTGTTTAAAGAAAGCTGGTTTAAGTTCTACGATACGCATGAAGAGCTTGTAGATATTACCGCAGGCGTAGACCCTGCCACGGGTAGAAACGCTGACTACACCGCTATTGTTGTTGCAGGCAAAGATAAGAAAGGCACAATTTATGTTCTTTACACATACAACAAACATGCAAGTCCTTCTGAGCTTATTGACGAGCTTATCAGAATAAACAAGCTTTTCAGACCTCGTGTGATAGCCTTTGAAAATGTAGCTTTTCAAGAAGTTTATAGAAAGTTTATTCTTGAGAGAGCCTCCCAGGAAGGCGTGCATCTACCAGTCAAAGGTATAAAACCTGCCAGCTCAAAAGAGCTTAGAGCTTCAAAGCTTGCACCACTTGTTGAGAACGGCTTATTACTTTTTAAGAAAGAGCAGAAAGAGCTTCTTAAAGAGCTAAGAGAGTTTCCCATGTCAGCTCATGATGACCTCGTAGATGCTCTTGTTTATGCTGTGCAGGCATTAGAAGTAAAAGAGACGCATAGATTTTTAAGAGTGAGGTGGCTATGATGAACTACAGGTTTTACTGGGACGCATACACAGGACAGGGCGGTTTTTCGGATGGCAGTTATTTAGTCAGATATCCAAGAGAGACGGACGAAAAATACAAAAGAAGGCAGGAGCTTGTCTTTTATCCGAACCTTACAAGAAAGATAGTAGAGACCTATGTAAGCACTGTCTTTTCCACATCACCACAGAGGCAGGATTTGCCCCCCGAGTATGAGCTATTCATACAGGACACGGACTTAAACAAAACACACATTGACGAGTTTATGAAAAACCTGCTAAGACTTTCTCTTGTGTTTGGCACAGTTTTTGTAATAGTTGACAAGCCTAAAGGTCAGGCTCTCACAAGGCTTGAAGAGAGAGAAAAAAGGCTTTATCCATACTTGACAATTAGAACGCCTGATATGGTTGAACTGCTTGAATTAGATGAGTACGGAAGGATTACGAGGATAGTCTTTAGAGAATATCAGAACTATCTGACCTTTAACACGGCTGGCTGGGTAAGAAGCAAGGACAGAGAAGGCAATAATGTTATTGAAGCAGGAGAATTAGGCTTTATGCCCGTTGTAGCGGTGAGCTGGAGAGAAAGTCTCTTGCCTACGGAGATACCTATACAGCCTTTCATTCATGAGATAGCATATTTGAATAGAGACCTATACAATGCCATCTCTGAGCTAAGAGAGATAATAAGAACGATAACATTTCCTGTATTTACTTTGCCCGTCAAGGATATGACAGCAATTGAAGAACTTCAGAGGCAAGGGCTTACGATAGGCACTGAGAATGTGATACTCTACAATCCAGAGGCAGGAGGAAGACCCGAATTTATTGCCCCACCGCCTGAGCCTGCGAAGGTCTATCTGGAATACATAAACATGCTCATTGAACTTATCTATAAAAGTGCAAACCTTGAGTTTGTTTTAGGCGTCAAGCAAGAAAAAAGCGGTATAGCCTTAGAGTTTGAATTTCAGGAACTTAATAAAATGCTCAGCTCACTCGCCAATCAAATGGAGCAGGCTGAATACAAGATAGCAAAAACCTTTATGGCTTATTACAATTCTGACTTCACGGGTTCTATCACATACAAGAAAGACTTTAGCTTTAGAGATGTTGAACGTGTGCTAAAGCTTGCATACGATACGCTTGCACTGAACATAAGCCCCACGTTCAATAATGAAGTCTATAAGATGATTGCAAGGCTTGTCCTAAGCGAGGCGGACGAAAGCACGCTAAAAAGAATAGACAATGAGATAGACGGCTTAGAAGGTCTTGACAATCAACTAAAAAACGAGGTGAAGTTCCTTGAAGGCAAAGGCAAAAGGCTCAAGGGTTGAAAGGCAGATAAGGAAGATTTTTGAGCAGGCGGGCTTTAACGTAGTTAGGTCTGCAGGCTCCCTGGGTGAGTCGGACTTATATATATATAATAAGGAAATAGCACTCAGCATTCAGGTAAAGGCACGGAAAACCTTACAAGTCTATAGTTGGCTTGGCAATGCGGACGCTCTTGTGGTTAAAGCGGACAGAGAAGAGCCTTTGATAGTTTTACCCCTTTCTAAGTTTCTGACATGGACTGGGAAAAGATAAGAGAGCTGTTTATCAGATGGCTTGATGAGTTTTTAAAAGAGCAGGAAGGCTCAGCTCAGGAGCTTTACAGCTTTGTAGTAGACAAACTCAAAGAAGAGCTGATAATTACGCCCGAAATAGAACAAAAAATAAGGGAGTGGGCAAACGAGGAGACAATTAAACTCTATAAAGCAATTCAGGACATTGTAGAAATTGCAATGATGAAAGGCACTGGCTCGCTTGTCCGTGATGATGTGATTATGTCTATAGCTCAGGAGGTTATTGACTACAGATATCCGGACGGCTTAAATCTTTCGCAGAGGCTATGGCACTGGTCTTCACAGATAAAGCTTGAACTGAGAAACGTCTTGAGAGAGCTTATTAAAAGCCACACTTCCGCACAGCAGATAACATACGAGCTACAATATGCACTTGAGAGGTTGCACGATAGAGAGTTTGTCTTGACAACCCTTGACAGGCTACCGCAGTATCTTGAGAGTGTAAGGCAATCAGCAAAAACCTTTCAAGCCCCCGCACTTGAGAAATCTATAAAAAGAGCTTTGAAGCAGATAGATAAGCTAAAGATAACTCAGAATATAGCAAATGCAAAGCAGTTTCTGAAAGAGCTGATAAAAGCTGTAGAAAAGGGAAACGAAGAACTCATAGAAAAGGCTGTCAAGTTATGGCTATACAACAGACAGCTCTACAGACTAAACACAATATCAAGAACAGAGCTTGCAAATGCCTTCCACATGTCGCAGATAACTGCCACAGAAGAAGACGAGGAAATTATCGGTTATCAATGGAGGCTGTCAGCAAGCCACCCACGACATGATATATGCGATGTTTATGCCAGCATTGATTATGGACTTGGTAAAGGTGTATTTCCAAAGGATAAGGTACCTCGCAGGAAACCGCATCCGCACTGCATGTGCTATTTAGTGCCTAAAATGAGAAAAAAGCATAGCAGGGCAAGAGAAGAAGCAGAAATTGACAGAGCTGTGCTTATGAAGTTTGCCCCCAAATGGATTAAAAGGCTTGTTGAAGAGGAAGGCAGAGATATACTTGAGTTCTGGGATATGGAAAGAGGCAGGTTTTTGACAATGGACGAGGCTTCAGGGCTGTGAAGCTGGCTGTATTACAAAATTTTGTGCCATGCTTTCTGGTAAATCTTCTGGTAGCTTGTTAGCTCTTAGATGAAACTTGTCTATCATTAGATTTCGGAGCTTCACATATTCTTTTGTATAGCCAACCGCCTTCTCTAAATATCCTTTCATCAGCCTGACCTCATAGTTAAAGCCATAAAAGGTCGTTTCCGTTTGTGCTTCTTTTTTGTGTTCCACAGCTTGCTTTAAGTTTTCTATTGCTCTTTGATAGCTCTCGTTTAGCTTAGACACATATGGCTCCAGCTCCGCATGTTTTATTTCCCCTTTTGTGTCTTTTTCTATATCTACAAAAGCATCTGGACTATCCGCAAGTATTTTATTTAGGCGTGTCTCCTGTATCAGCAAAAGCTGTTCTACCTCTTTTATGGCGGTTCTTTTTGTAATTTCCTTGTAAACGCTAAAGCCCATAAGAGAAAATACGCCTATTATCACGATAGTGGCAACAACAGATGCAAGACTGTTAAATCCGAGCTTGTTCGCAATATATTTCAGGCTTTGTCTTAAATCTTCTTCTTGTGCCTGCTGGGTTTTCACCGCATAAAGAGATGCCCCAAAAGATAGACCACTACCTGCAAGCAGAAACAACCAGCCTATTCCAAGACTCGGCTTAACAAGGGAAGCCATGGCACTGGCGATTAGCCCTGCTAAGGGGTTATCTTTCCCGAACTGTAGGATACTCCGTTCAAGTTCTCCGAAATATAAATAAACCGCAATAAAAGCGGACAGCACTATTAGCTCCTGCACACCCGCTAAAATTGCTGTGTGTAGTTTTATTTGCCCAGAATAAACCAGATAGCTTATGGCTATTGAAATAATGATGAGAAGAATGATTAATAGTTTAATGGAGATGCGAGCAATTTGTAATAAGTCAATGGCTGAAATGCTAATAATCCCTACCATTGTAAACAATGGCAAGAAAAGCCCAAGGATAAAAAGCCCCTGCCCCAATATAACCAGCTTTCTCATCTTCCACCCTCCTACAGATATTTTACCTCCGCAGGCTTATATATGCCTACCACCCTACCTACTATTTTACACTCTTCTTTTAAAGCCTCAGGCGGATAAGCAGGATTATCACAGAACAGCCACCACTTGCCTTCTATTTTTCTTAATCTTCTGACTTTCAAGCCGTTGTCTTCTTCGCATGCAATTAGATACACTTTATTGTCTTCCGCCTCTGTAGCCTCTTCTATAAACACAAATTCACCACGCATTATCGTCGGCTCCATGCTGTCGCCTTCTACCTTGAAAGCTACAAGGCTTTTGGCTTTTATCTTTGACCTTTCCACAAGCACATGGTCGGGTGTATATACAAAACCGCCAGCGCCAACTGAAGTGATAACAGGAACTGCTATAAGCTCTGCTTGTATAACCTCTTCTGATTTTAGCCACATGTCGCCCGTGCCGTATTTTAGCCATTCAAGAGAGACACCAAAGGTGCGGGAGATGGCGATGAGGGTAGCTTCATCTGGAACGGATTGCCCGCTTTCATACCTGAGAATAGTCCGCCATGATTTACCAATCGCTTCGCCAAATTCTTTTTGAGATAGCCCCTTTTCTTCTCGCACTCGCCTAATTCTTTCTCCTATACTTCTTCCCATCTCCTGCCCTAATGTCATATTTACCTCTTGACACGGCTGACATTTTGGCATATAATTATCCCTACCATGCATAGCACCCTTAAGGAAATTATAAGGCAGGAATGTAAGAAAAGGGGGATAACCCTTTACAGGCTTGCTAAAGAGCTTGGGATTGACTACTCTTACCTTTTCGCAGTAGTCAGCTTGCTCAAGGTATCTCGCCCTGTAATCTTCAAGCTCGCAGAATACTTTCATGCTCCTGACCTCCTATTTGAATACGAAAAAATCTTGAGGTCAAAAAGCGTAGAAAACAAAGCCAAAAATCCACCAAAGATAAAGGAGGTAGAACCATGACAAACTTTGTCTGGGCTTTTAAAAAGTTTTTAAAACTAAAAAGCCCCTATGCTCTGTCAAATGCTCTCAATATCTCTGAAAAGGCGGTGTATTCATGGGCTACCGAAGAGGATAGCCCATTTCACCGTCGGACGCCTTTGGACAAAGCCTGCGATGTGCTGGATGTGTTTAAACGGCATACGCCTGAGCTGTTATATGAAGTCCTCTCATCAATTGCAGAAAGATACGGCTACAGAATTGAAAAGCTCCCTGCGGAGGAGGACTGCTCATTATCAAAGCTTCTCAAGGAGCTTAACGATGTGCCATTGGAAATAGCGAAAGCCTATGAAGATGGGCAACTTACAGAAGAAGAAGCAAAAAAACTTTTACAGGAAATTACTGAGGCTCAAGAAATTCTAAGCAAAAAGAAAGCATGGCTTGAATGGAAATTAGAGCAACTAAAACCAATCAAAGTAAGGAGGGCTTCAGGGTGATAAAAGGGCTACCCACCCCCAAAAACGTTAAAGGAGGTGAATAGCTATGGATCAGCTGTTATTAAAAGAAGTTAGGTTAAACAGAGAGCAGGTGCAAGTGTTTGACCTCTTCAGGTATAAGCACGTATGGCTAAATGCTGAAGAGGTTGCCATTTACACAGCAGTCGGCTGGAGTGTCTACAGGGTTGTTAAATGGGAGACACTAACGGATACTCCAACATTGCTTGTCAGACATATCAAAACACTGTCAAGGTTGCCAGTGGAGGAGGTGCAGGCATGAAAGAGGAGATTTTCTATCTCATAATTGGAACTGTTTTGTGTGCTGGAGGGCTATATGCTTTGTGGATATCTGACGAGAGAGTCACAGAAAATATAGCCCTCCGCCATCAGCTCAGGCAGGTTTGCGACTACATAGACAGCTTGCCTAAAAAACACCGTGCAGTATTTGAAGCATGCCAAAACCAAAAGGAGGGTAAACCATGAGCAACATAGTACTAAGCCAAGACCAAAAACAAGCGGTTGAAATGGTGAGGGTTTTATTCCCTCATCTCAAAGATGTGCCAGATGTGGAGGTGGCTAAAGGCATAGCTACCGCAAGACATTTGGGACTTGACCCCATCAGGCGTGAATGCCATCTTGTGCCATTCAAAAACTCCGTGCAGATAGTAATCTCGTATCTGGAATACATCAAAAGAGCCGAGCGTTCAGGTAGGCTGGCAGGCTGGGAAGTTCAGGTAGGCAAAGACGGGCTTGGAGAGTTCGCAGAGGTAGTAATTCACAGAAAAGACTGGACATACCCCTTCAGGTGGCGTGTCTATCTTCAGGAAGCACAGAAAAATACTCCATCGTGGCAACAGCAACCCTTATTTATGTTGAGAAAGGTCGCTATTGCTCAGGGCTTCCGTTTAGCTTTTCCTGAGGAGCTTTCTCATATGCCTTATACAGAAGAAGAAATTTCCCCTCAAGAAATTCCTATCCAAGCTCAAGAAACCTCAGAAGAGCAAGAACCACAAGAGCAAGCTAAGCCTGTCCGCATGATAACAGACGCCCAGCTGAGAAAGTTGAAAGCTCAATTGAAGGAGCTTGGTATAACGGATAGAGAAGAGGCAAGAGAGCTTATTGTGAGTATTATCGGACGTGAGGTTGAAAGCTCAAAGGACTTAACAATAGAAGAGGCTTCTCAGGTCATTTCTGCTCTGGAAGAAGAGATAAAAGTCAGGCAAGAGGAGAGAGAATGAGCTTCCTCCACAGTTGCCAAGGCTTCCCGCCTTCGGGCGGGCTTTTTGCAAAAGGAGGCTAAGCAATGAAAGAAAAGGCAATACTTCAGGTGCTTAGCTTTTTATACGATAACTTCCCAAAGCGCATCTTACTCTCAGTAGATGCTTTTGTAGATGAGACAGCTACAGAGGAAGAGAAAGAGTTATACGCAAACTGCATAAGGTGGCTCTTAGAAGAAGGCTACATAAGAGGACTGCCACACAGCACATACAGAATTGTCAAAGAAGCTGTTTTAACCACGAAAGGCTTGGCACTGCTGGAAGAAAGCAGGCTGTGGGAAAAGATAAAGCACGCCCTTAAGGAAGGCTCCGTTTTTGCTATCAAAACAGCCTTTGCAAGCTTTTTACAAATCGCCATAAAGGAGGTGAAATCATGATAGTCAAAGTGAAAATCGCAGACCTTTATATCCCACAGGGTCTGTTGCCAAGAATTTTGACAGGCACAGACCCAGCCACAGTGGAAAGATACGCACAAGCCCTTGAGGCGGGCGAAGAATTACCGCCTATCAAGGTGTGGAAAAGAGAAGGTGTCTATTGGGTCATTGACGGCATTCACAGAATAGAAGCATACAAACAGCTCGGAAGACAAACCATAGAAGCAGAGCTTATAGAGTGTGAGGATGAACTCGACTATCGGATAAAGGCTATAAGAGAAAACCTCAAACACGGCTTGCCACTTACAAACGAAGAAAAAAGGGAAAACATGAGGCTACTTTATAAGCTCGGTAAAAAAGACATAGAAGAGCTGGCAAAGTTGTTTAGTGTGCCACGTAGCACTGCTTATTACTGGCTGGAAGACCTAACAAAAGAAGAGCAGGCGGAAGTTGTCAGAAAAGTATTAGAACTAAGAAAACAGGGATATACGCAGGAGCAGATAGCAAGAGAGGTGGGGCTTTCCCGGTCAAGGGTTGCTCAAATCCTGACCGAAAAGTCTGAAATGTTAGAAAATCCAAAATTGGAAAAACTAACATTCCCCCCCACCCCCGAACAGGTCAACGCCATCATATCCCCCTGGATAGAAGGCTGGAACGACCCACATCAAAGAGACTTGATAAACAGCTTTTGTGCGTATGTTAGCAAAAACAACATAGAAGTGGAGGGCAAGTGTGGTGAGGTAGTCATGTGGATGGTGCAGGAAACGGTAAAAGCCTTAAAAAAGCTTGCTCTTGACGGTGTAGAGGACTGGAAAGTTGCGGAAGCATGGCTCATGTCACAGACTTTCGTGAAAGACCTTACCACACTGGCAAAAAGAAATTGGCTTGAAAGGGCTAAGAAAAAGTGGGAAGAGGTTAAAGAAGAAGTGAAAAAGGAAAGAGAACTTGAAGAGAAAATACTCAACACAACAAAGCTTATCTTCGCTAATCCTAAATTCATCTTTAGTAGCATTCGCAATTTTGCGGATGGCTTAAGGTCTGAATTTCCTACATGGAAAGTCATCTATAACATAGATACCACGCTGGTTTTACAAAATGTGCCAAGGGAAAAAATAGAGGAAATTCTCAGAAAACACTGGGACGAGCTTTATAGCATATATCAGACTATTCCTGAACTACCAGAAGACATCATTCTTGAGGGTCTTATAGACATCTGGGGAAGAGACAGAAAGCTGTCGTGGGAGGAATTTCAGGAAGATGTGATAAAGAGAGGCTACAGACCAACGATGAGTGCTTATGAGTACTATTTAACTCTCATCTCCCCCTCCCTCTCTTCTCAACTGGCGGGTTCCCAGCCCGCCCTTTCTGATGATGATGATTTGGAAAGCTGGAACTTCCATGTAGATGAGTCTGAGCTAAAGCCTGTCAAAAAAGAAGAGAAAAAGTTAAAGCCTAATGCTTTTGACGCTCAAAAGCAATTAGAGGATAAGGTCAGTCTCATTGAAGAGCTGATGCTGGACATTATCAACAGGTGGGGGGTGGAGACCTTTGACGATGTTATGAAGAGGCTTAACGCTTATGCGGAGAGGATAAAGAAAATAGCGAGGGAAGGAAGATGGAAAGAGACAAGGCTATGAGAAAACGAGCTAAAGAGCTTTTTATGCACGGTTTTAGTATTTCTAAGATAAGCAAGGTTCTTGGGAAGCCCTATCAAACCGTGAAACGGTGGGTAGAACAGGGCACAGCTGGCAAAAGAGGAAGACCTAAGACAGAGCCTTTCCCTGAAGAGCTGAAGAAGAAGCTCCTACCCCTACTACTATCTGTTAAAGAGGAAAAAGGCAAAAGCAGGGTTCTATCTCTACGGCGTATATACAGCCTTCTGGAAATAGACCTGAAGCTTGCTGGTGTCAAAACGCTACACGCTTTCTACTACAGAGTTGAGAAGCTTGTCAAAGAAGAGTTTGGCTCGTGGGAAGCACTTGAACAGAAAAGAAGACCTCGCAAGGAAATTTCACAATTCACAACTCCAAAGGGTAAACTTGTTAGAGAGAAGGGTGTTGTAGAAATAGACGCTACTGGCTATAGCTTTAAGGGTAAGAATTACTCAATTCTTCTTGTTATGGAGCAGTTCTCTTCACGCATTCTTGGGTATGCCGTCATAGAGAACAAAGAGGCGGGGGCTACGCATTACAATAAAGCCTTTACTTCTCTTGACGTTGCAAGGCTTCTTATAGACACCTTCAGCCACTACGGACTGCCGGTTGCCGTGAAGACTGACAACGAAAAAATCTTAACAGCAGAGCTTATCAAAGAAGGACTTAAAACTCTCAGAGTAGAGATAAAGAGGGCTAAACCATACAAGCCTAATCAGAAGCTCATAGAGCGGGTAATAAGAGAGCTAAAGGACACTATGAGATGGATAAAAGCGGAAAGCATAGATGAGCTTATTACGTCCGCCATAAGAACATACAACTCTACTCTTCATAAGTTTGAACATTTTGCCCAGCCCGTAAGCCCTGATGACGTATTCCCACACGAGGCTTTCAGAGAGGCTTCGGAAGATGAGCTAAGGAGTGCCTTCAGGGAGAGGTTTGTCAGGAGCGTTCATAATAACACCATACGGATTGATAACCTCGTTTATGAGTTTGTTTTGACGCAGGAAGAAAAAGAGCTTGGTAGAAGCAAAAAATCCGCCAAAGTCCTGTGTTATAGAGATATACAGGATTTAACAAAGCTGTATGTCTATGACAACGAGACAGGCGAGTATTTAGGCGTAGCTCCGCTGCTTAGTCAGACAGAACACCTTGAGCCTACGGAACATAGGAGAGCCAAACAAGAAGAGAAACGTAGAAAGGAGAGGGTCAAAAAACTTAAAGAAGAGGTGAGAAAGTATGAGGAAGCCTCTGTTTCTAAGGAAGAGGAGGACATATTACAGCTACTGGCTAATGACACACAAACACAAGAAGTAAAAGAGGGAGCCGGGGAAGAGGAGATTGACATTCTAAAACTACTTTCACAGGAGGACTAACATGATACACACGGAAGAAATCGTTTTACAAGCTGTCAAAGCAATAAGACAGCAGAGAGAAGAACTCCAAGCCCCGGTGCATGCTCTAATCTGGGGTGCGTGGGGTGTAGGGAAAACCTTTTCTGCTCAGAGGGTAGCAAAGCAGTTCAGAGATGTGTTTTATATGAAAGTGCCCGCTGACGACCTCACAAGGTCTAAGCTTGTTAAGACCATAGGGCTTGCAGTAGGTCCCGGCTACAGACAATCTTTAGAAGCCACAAGAGACCTTCTGAAGTATCATCTAAAGACGCTCAAAATAAAGCCTGTTTTACTGCTTGATGAGGCACAGAGAGTTCTCAAAAGACCTGTGCTTGTCGATGAACTAAAAGATTTATCCGAAGACGAGGATATGCAGTTCTGTTTCGTCTTCCTCGGAGACATGAACGTGCCTAAAATCGTTGCTCAAACCCCACACTCTATTTACAAAAGAGTCATCATCAAAAAAGAGCTCCAGCCCCTTACGGAGAAGACGGTTGAAGAGGTTGTCCGGAGCTCAGGCTTAAAAGACGGACAAGTTTTCTATGCTGTGGCTAAGGAGCGGGGTTGGACAACATTGGACGTGGCTGTAGTGGCAAGAGTAGTTTCAAAGCTGTCAAAAGACGAAATCACGGCAGAGGACATAAAGAAAGTTGCGGTCAGCTTAGGGAGGTGAGCATGTTCACTGACGGCAGGATATGGGCTACTATGCTTGAGTTAAAAGTCTTTAGACTTGAAGATGTAGTAAAAGCCCTGAACCCGCCCTCTCACCTAAGGAGCTGGGTAAAAGAGCGGGTCAGGTCAGCAATAGCACAACAACTAAAATTTAATTTACTTCGTGTAGTTGTAGAAGACCCGCCCGTTTATTCTACCATACATGCAACAGAAGAGGACATAAAGAAGTTCTATAAGCAGTGTTGCGTATGCAGTAAAGAGTTTATTCCGAAACAGGACAAGCAGGTGGTTTGTAGTAGAGAGTGCAAACAACTCTATTACAGAGGCTGGCACAAGGAACACAGAAAAGAGCTTGGTATGGCGGTAGATACAAGGAGGAGATGGACTAAAGAAGAGCTAAAACTTCTTGAGCCTCTTCTAACAAGACAAGCAGAAAAAGGAGAATATGAAAAGATAGCAAAGCGTTTGGGGAGAGGAGTGGAGGCGGTGAGGTTCAAAGTAAAAAAACTCAGAAGGAGGTACAGATATGCAGAACAATAACTTATGGAGGGCTTTATGTGATACCTTTGAGGCAATCCAAAAAGAAAGAATAAGAGCCTCAAATCGTTTGCAAGCTGTTTTTCGTGGTGTTGATGAGCGGGAGGAACTCAGGATAAGAGTATTAAGCAGGCTGGAAGAGCTGGAAAAAGTGGAAGAGGGCTTAGAAAAAGACCTAAAGCAAATCCTAAAAGAGCATCCTGTGTATATGAGCTTTTTGAGACATGTAAAAGGAGTTGGACCTCTTCTGTCAATCAGGCTACTTGCTCTGCCTTTAGACCCGCAGAGAAACATATCATCGTGGTGGGCTTATTTCGGATTAGCGCCTTTTCACTATGTGGCAAAGTGTGAAAACGGGCATAATCTTGTCTTTCCTAAAGAGAAAGGCACATGTCCTGTGTGTCAGGCTCCGATTGCAAGCATTGAAAAAGTCAATGGTGCTCCACGCAGGAAGAAGGGACACAAAAGCTTCTGGAATACGCAGGCACGGAAGATAGCATATCTCTTAGGAGAGCAGTTTGTAAAGATATCGGAGCGTGGCTACTATGGAAGAGCTTACAGAAGGTTTAAATCCCGTCAGCCACTTGACCTGCCAGCCATTCAAAGGGATGCACGGGCAAGAAGGCTTGCGGTAAAACTCTTTTTAAGTCATTTGCATGAATGCATGCGGGAGTTATCAGGTTTAGAGCCTATAAAGCCTTATGCCTTTGAGTTTTTAAAGCATGTGGATTATATAAGCTGGAAGGAGGTTGTAAATCTTGAGTTATCTTATAAAAGCAGAGAAACAGTTTAGCGTCTGGGACAGAGCCTTTTATGAAGTGATATTGAGCGAGCCACTACCCATAGAGAACCTCATAAATCCAAGCGAGCCAAGAGCTGTGCAGTTACGTGGATTACGTAGCGAGCCAAATGACAGTGAGAGCCACCTTCCTGACAGCGAGCCTCATACAAGGCAGAACCAACTAACTCGTAGCGTTCAAACTTTAGAGCAGGCAATCTCTCTTGTGCGGATAGCGAGAGATAAAAGTTTTAACGATGAAAAGCTGTCCGCACTTGAGACAATTGCCCTTGAATGTTTTCTTGACAGCAGAACAGTTGAAGAAGCAGGCAGAAAGCTTTTGAAAATCTTGCAAAGGAGGAAAGCATGAGACATGAGACTATACTGAAAGAGCTTGACAAAATACTAAGAGAGCCAAACCCGGCAAAAAAGAAAGAGCTGTTTTTGAGCCTGAGAGAAAGTCTCGCCTCATACATACAGAGAAAAGAGGAACTGAAAGAAAAATACGGGCGGGCAGTGCAGCATCTAATAGGCTGGTATCTATCACTATGGAATAATAAGCCACCTGAAGCTTTGAGTAGAACAAAATGGCAGGATACAGTTGGCAAAGTCTTAAGAGAACTTGTGATTATCTACGAGCGGAACAATGCGGATATAGATGAGATAAAGAAAGACTATGAGAGCTTCAAAAACAGCAAGGGCTGGCTTAGAGGTGATGGCTCAATCACACGCTTTAGGTCAGTGCTATCACAGATAAAACAGCAAAGTAAATGGGTAAGTGAAGAAAACATGAGAAGTATGTCAGAGTATGAAAGCTTGTGGGACGAAGATGATGAAATGCCTTTTTGAGGAGGTAGTGAGATGTATAAAGTGATGGCAAAAGATGAGCTGATATGGATAGTGGTAGACGGAGAGGGGATTTTCTGGTCAGTAAATAGCTCAAAGCTGGATAAAAGGGCAAGGATGTATGCGGTTGGACTGCTTTTGGCTCTTGCTGTCAAATACCGCACAACTATCTCTGTAGAGGAAGGCTATTACCACCTTAACATTCAGGCTGGGCAAACATCTTTAAGCTGGGACTACTACCCGGATACAGGCATGCAGACTATAAAGAAGCTAACGGAAAGATTTGAAAAAACATTAGCACTAAAAAGGAGGTAAAACATGAGAGTAAGCGAGTTTATACGCTTTGTTGAAGAGATGTTAATTGACTACTACGGCGAGACGGACTATGAGTTTATCAAGCAAGTTGTCATCAGACTGCAGAGGATAAAAGAAAAGCAGAGGGTAGATAAGCAGGATATGAAGCTCATTGACTTGGTGAGGGAATATACAGGCTGGGAGGAAGAGAAATGAAAATAGCAAGAAACAAAGAAGAGTTGTCTGCTCTTTATAAAGATGTTGCTGTGCTAAATGTTAAAGAAGAAGAGTGTTTCTGGTGGGTAGAGATACTGAAAAACGGCGTTGTATATATGGATAAAGTCTATAAGCCTATACCATGGAACTATGTAGCTATGTTTATGGCAGAAAGGGGGTTTCCGCCGAGAATTCTGAAAGATCTCAAACACTTGAGAGAAACTGAGATAATTCAAACGGTCAAAAGCATAAACGGGCATAAAGGCATAATCCTTAGCGGACCAGCGGGCGTAGGCAAGACCTTTGCTCTTAGCTTAAAAATAGCTAATAAGCTAAGAAACTACAGAGTAAAGAACCCAGTTTATATAAGCCTGCCAGACCTGCAAGACTTTAAAAGTACAAAAGAGCTTGTAGCAGAGAGCGATGTTGTTTTTCTTGATGATGTAAAAGGCTCTCTTAGAGAGAGTCTGCTTGACTTTGTGCATACTGTTATCTACCACTGCTATAACCATGAAAAACTCTTATATATAGCAACAAACCTGTCGTGGAAAGATCTTATAAATGTGTTGCAGGAACAACCCATTGTGTCAAGGCTGTCGGAGATGTGTGTTTATAAGAGGATAGAGGGTAAAGATTTAAGACTGTCAAGAAGATAAGCTCACTGCCCCGCCCTGGGGCTTTTTAAATCCCCTTTCTAATCCTTTTAATTCCTTGATTTTTCTGTTGAAATTTAGCACGCAAAATTTCAACACTTTCTCATCATCAATTCTTTTAACTTCACTTAGCATGGCAGAAGTAAGGAATATTCCAACTGACAAGCTAAAGTGGCTTGATAGAAAGACAGAGAGAGAAAAACTACCGGAAGACTACTTTTTAGACCCAAAAAATCGCAGATACCCCTTTAAAAACAAAGATGGCTCAATCAACTGCTACATGCTCAAATCAGCCATAAAGCTGGCTGGCATGCATAAAGACGAGGAAATACAGAAGAAAGCTCAAGAGCTCTATCAAAAACACTGCGGAGGTAAATAATGGACGAGCAACTGCAAGAGCAACAAGAACAAAAACAAGAAGTAAGGCAAGAGAAGAAGCAAGAAGTGAATGTAGAAGAGCTTATAAGACAAAAACTTGACGAAGAAGCTAAAGCTCTCGGCTTTGATAGCTGGGACGATATGCAAAGCAAGCTCTTAGAAGAGAAGGGCAGGCTTTATGAACTGCTTGAGAAGACAAAGAAAGAGCTGAATGAAAAAGAACAAAGCTACAAGCAAGAGATAGAAAAGCTTAGAAAACAGCATGAAGAGACGCTTCTTAGCTATGAGGTTAAAAGCAGACTATCAGGTAAGGCAATAGACGCAGAGAAAGCTTACAAGCTGTTTAGGGCTGAGCATAAGGTTTATGTAAAAGACGGTAAAGTCTACGCAAACGGAGAAGAGATAGAAAAAGCGATAGAGAAGTTTTTAAACGAAAACCCGTTCCTTTTAAAGCCATCTGAGGCTCAAGGAGCGGGGACTTCTCATAAAACCGAGCAGGCGGAACTACCGCCTGAAGAACGCATCAAACAAGCATTCAAAAAACTTTTAGGAGGTAGATAGACATGGCAATACTTAAAGTTATCGCAGGCAAATACTCAGCAGAAAGCACAGAAAGAGCTGTGCTTGAGTATATGGCTGACAAAGACGAGCTTTTTAGTCTGCTACCCTGGGAAGCGTGGCAGACAAACGAGGTCTCGTGGTATAGAACCGGAGACCTGCCAATTGCACAGGTGGTAGACCCCTATGGTCAAATCCCGCTCGGAACTACAACGGGACAGCTTGTCAGAAACAAGGTCAGCATGATAGCAATGAATGTTGATGTTTATGACTTTGAAGTATCAGCTACAAAGACGCTCATTGACAGAGCGGCGGAAAAATCTTTGGCTGGCTCAGAAGCTATAGTGAGAGCTTTCAAGAGGCTCTTTATAAACGGAGACAGCACGGCTAATGCCCTTGAGTTTGATGGTCTTAGAAAATGGGTAGACCCAAGCATGGAGGTTAGCACTGGACCAAACGGCTCCCCAATTTCCTTTGACCTTTTAGACCAGCTTCTTGAAAAATTCCCGGCAACAGCTCCGCCCGATGCTATAATCATGCACTCACGCACTTACCTGTCTTTTAAAAATTTGCTTAGAACCACATACGTCACACCCACCGAAATACAGCTTGCAAACTTTAATAGACCAGTGCTGACTTACAACGGCATACCCGTTCTAAGAAACGAATACATCCCAACGAACATCACGAAAGGCACATCTAACAACTGTACGGAAATATACGCAGTAAGGCTTGGCATAAACAATGTCTGCGGTGTGTATTTAGAAGGTATGGGTAGAGCTGGCGGTGTGGCTATAGAAAACATAGGCAAGCTTCCTGATGTGGCTGCCACGAGGTTTAGGCTCTCCTGGGCTGTGTCTATAAAGGTTCAAAATAAGTGGGACGTGGCAAGGATATCCGGAATAACTAACTGAGGGGTAAGCGATGGCTAAGATAAGAATCCCATGGCAGGGGGATAGCCCCCTGCTAACTCCCTATGGCGTTTATGAATTCAAAGATGGTGTGAGCGTTTCAGATGTAGACGAGAGGGTTATCAGAAGGCTCAAAGCCATATACGGTGATAAGGTGGAGGTGATTGATGAAAGTGGAGATACGGATAAAGGAACAGCCGAAGAAGTTATTGAGTCTACCACAGAGAACCCAAAAAGCAATAAAAAACGCGGGACTTAGATACTTTGAGATGATACATGACTGGATAGATAGCAAAAAAGCATTCACTCCACGCACGGGCAATCTACAGCAGAGCATACAGATAAGATTTGACAGCAATAAAGCTGTAATATCAGCAAACGCAAGTTATGCAAGCTATGTTGAATTTGGCACTAAACCGCACCTGATACTACCTAAAAACAGGCAAGCCCTAAAAATTCCCACAAGAGACGGGTTTATATTTATTAAGAAAGTGCGACATCCGGGTTCTAAGCCTTATCCTTACTTTTTTGCTGACTTTGAAAACAGAAAAAGGGAGGTGGCAAAAGCTTTTATGGAGGGTTTATTGTCATGAGAGGCATAGATATAAGAAGCAGGTTTATAACGCCTGAGGATGGAATAAAGACGCTTGAAGAAAGAGCTAAAGGAAGAGGCTTTATAAAAGTCAGCGATATAGCTCTTCTGTTTGGCGTCTCTACAATGACAGTCAGAAGGTGGATAAAAGAAGGAAAGCTTGAGGGCTATAAACTGCCGGCAAAAGGCACAACCGCAGAATACCGCATACCTGTTTTGAGCGTCAAAAAGTTCATGATTGAAAATTTTGAGTTAAACCTTTCTGAAGACTGAGAAGGTCGCCAGTGCAAAAAGAAACATATCGTTATAAGCATACTCAATGCTTTTTAGAACATACTCAGAGCTGAGCGTGATATAGAAAAACAGCTCTTCTGCTCTTTGCTTGAACTCATCAATGCTGTCATATGTTGTAGCCTCATAATAAGCCACCTGCACCTGAGCCTCTTCGTTTATGCTTGTGTTAGCAATCTTGAAATCGCTTTTTATCAAAGCGATTACGCACCCAGACTGGCTTCTGGCAGGAATTTCAGAGGGCGTGCGATAGCCTACGAGGATATCCATGTCTGGATACTTGCTCAGTATTATGTTTTTAAGCCTGCCTATCATGACCTTTCCATCCTTGCAGATGTTATACTTGTGCTAAGCTGAATGCCAAGCGTAGAAGGACTTAGCATTTCAGACAGGTTGTCAATCTCTTGCTTATAAAACTTTGCCTTTTCAATAAGAGTAGTGTCTTCCGCCTGTGCAAGTCTAATGCAAGCTCTGTATAAAGCAGTAAATATAGCAAGCTGTTTGAGAATATCAGGAAAAGGCGGGTCAGCAGGAACTGGCAGGTTTTTAGCTTTCAAAAGGTTATCAATAAAGCTGTCTGCATATAAAAGGTCTTCTTCTATGACAGCAATTCTCTCTTTTATGTCAGTGAGCTGTGCATACCTTGGCATGCTCTTAGTTTAATGTCTGCGAGTTTTTGACTTGTTTAAATCTTGCATGCAGGACTAAAACACAAGAGAAATAAAGAATGCTCTACTTTGTTTTTCAAACCTCAGGAGGTAAAAAATGGCAGAAGTACAGATTTATACGCTTGGAAGAGGTAAAGCCTTTTTAAAACCAGCGGGTCAGGCTTATTATGAAGACTTTGGCAACATCACGGACTTTACGCTGTCGGTGAAGATTGAAAAGCTTGAACACTACTACACAGGCTCAGGCATTAGGATGAAAGATGCGGAAATAGTCAAGAGTATGGACTACAATGTCAAAATTGAAGTTGATGAGCTAAGAAGAAGCACGCTTGAAAAGTTCCTGCTTGCAACAGGCACATCTCAAAACATCACAGCAGGCTCTGTTGTAGATGAGCCTGTGAGTAATATAAAACAAGGTTTTTGGTATAAGCTCGCTCATGAGAAGATAAAAAAGACACCTGCACCTGTGGTAACGAACGATGCGGCAACGCCCACCACTTTCACGGAAGGCACGGACTACGAAATAGACTATGACGCCGGGGCAATCTATATAAAAGAAGGTGGCAATATAACAGATGGAACGAATCTAAAAATTGACTACAGCTATGATGCATGGACAAAATATGTATTGCAGGGCGGGACAAGATACTCAATACAGGGTGAGCTGTGGTTCAAAGGAGATCCGCCTGTCGGTAAGGCTGTAGACCTTTATGCTGATGTATCTCTCGTACCGTCCGGAGACCTCAAGCTCATCGGTGACGACTGGCTAAAGGTGAGCTTTGAAGGAACAGCTACAAACGTAAGGCTCGTTGATAGAGGCAACAGATAAAGGAGGTAAAACATGGCTACTTTTGGATTTTATGCGGATGCAAATTTAACAAATGCTTACGATGCTTATAATCCAATTTCTTTGACTTTTAATGTTGCAAGTGCGGGGGACAAAAAGACTGTGGAGATATGGCTTGGTAGTACGGACACACAATACAAGCTTGTACCTCTCCCTCCAGCAACAACAATACAGCTATCTGTTGTAGATCTTGACCCTGCACAGCATAACTGGAATGCTCAGAACGGACCGTGGTGGAAGATTGTTCAGGATCTATCACAAGAAAGCACGACCAACCCGCTGACCCCCCTCACAGTAGGCTCTCAGGTGCTTGGTGGAGTAAACAATGCTTTTCACTTCTACCTGATACTGTATGAACCCCAACAAAATCCAGGATATTATACCGACTGGGTATTGACGACGAATGACGTACAGGTAGTGCCAATATGATGCTGACAGCAACTTTAAATAGTCAGATTAACGCTAAAAACCGTAGTTGTGTCATAAATAATGTGCTGAGTGTTAGAGAAGATATACCACAAGTACCTATCTACAGAATAAGACACGCCCTTGACACACCTTACGATTTTACAGGTAAAAGAGTTGCGTATACACACGAAGGTTTAAAGCTTCAGAGTTATGACCGCTACGGAAACGTGATATACGAAACTTATCGCTTTCACAACAACAAAGAACACACTGTAAGCTTGATCTATAGCGTAGATCCTTATACAATACTCACAAAGTCTATTGATCTAATAGTAGAGGGTATTAATACGGACTATGTGAAATTTATTCGTGATGACCAGACAGCAGCGCAAGGGCGCAAATTAAAAATAAAGCTATATAACCCAGAAACGTACTTACGTATAAAAAGAATCAGATTAGATGTGATAGTAAAGAGTAGTACCGCAGGGCTTTACTATATTACCTGCAAAATCCTTTCCCCAGTTGCAATACGCAAAATGCAAGAAGACCCGACGCCATATTTGACGAGCGCGGAGGTTTTACTATGAATATAGAGCTATCAAACAGAACGGTTTATATACAAGAGCTTAAGTTTAAACACTTCAAAAAGCTCTTCAGCGTAATAAGCGACATAGTGCAAGATGTTGCAAAAGGAGAGATAAGAGTGGAAAAATACTTGGATAAAGGCTCTGATATAATAAGTCAGCTTACAGGGCTGGCACAAGAAGAGATTGATGAGCTATCTGCAGGCGATGCTCTTAAGTTGCTTAATGCATGCATTGAGGTAATAGTGCAGGACACAGCTTTTTTGCAAGAGCTGAAAAACACAATTCAGACAGTACGGAACAGCCTGACATCTTTGACATCGCAGAAGAGCTTATCGCAGAAGGACACAACGTAGATGAGTATAGCATGCGTGAGTTTTTTGAGTATGCAAAAAGGATGTACAAAAGGAAAAATAGAGAATTCAAAGAGGGGGTGCTTAGAGTTGCATATGGTATAGCCTTAGCTTTTGGCTCTGAAGAAGTTAAAAAGCTTTTTAATCCACAAAGCGATATAGATAGGCTCAAAAAATTGCTGGAGGAGGGGGCATGAACGAAAAGCTTATACTTGAGATAATCGCTGATGTAGAAGGGCTAAAAGCTGAGCTTGAAAAACTAAAAGAAACAATAACGAAAGCAGGCGGAGAGATAAACATAAAGACAAACACAGAAGAAGCGAAAAGAGAGGTCTCATCTCTTGCAAGCACTGCTCAGGAACTCAAAACAGCGTTTAAGAATGCCGTAGCGGATATAGCACTTGAATTTATCGCACTTGTGGGGAGTATAGAAACAGTCAGAAGAGCGGTATCTTCTTTTGTAGATACAACACGCACGGTGCAGAGTGCGGAATTTCAACTGAGACAGCTTTACGGCTCTGCAGAGGAAGGAGAAAAAGCTTTTAATAAAATAGTAGAAATAGCACAAAGAGTGCCAATCGGTCTTGATGCACTTTTAAGCTCCGCAGCAAAGCTGAAAAGCGCAGGGTTAGAACCTCTTGATGAAAGTCTTGAAAAGCTGGCAGTTTCTATAATGAGGTTTGGCGGTTCAGGGAAAGACTTAGAACTTGCGGCTGTTGCAATACAGCAGATAGCAGGCAAGGGAACGCTCTCTATGGAAGAGTTAAGACAACAGTTAGGCGAGAGAATCCCAGATGCCATACAAAAAATGGCAGGTGCATTAGGATACACGAATTTAGGGAAATTCTTTAAAGATGTAGAAAAGGGAATAATAGACGGCAAAACAGCGATTGATGCCTTTTTTGCTTCACTAAATACAAGCGGAGTTGAAGAATGGCAAAACACTTTTGAGGGAGCTATAAACATACTTAAGACAGAACTCATGCAGATTTTTATAGACCTCGGTAAAGCTGGTGTATGGGATGCGATGGTAGATGGTATAAAGAAAGTTGCCAGTGTAATGAAAGAAAACAGGGGGGACTTTCAAAAATTTGCGGATACGATAATAAGACTTATACAAGGATTAGCGGAGTTTGCGCCGGTTGCAATTCGTATATTCGCAGGGATAGCAGACATTTTAAAGGTTGTGCTTGCGATTATAGACGGTGTGGTTGCTAATCTTCATGCGTTATTTACAACTGCGGTGGAGGGACTGAGTGCGTTATTCAATATGGTGCGGTCTGCCTTTGCATTCATAACAGGCAATACAGAAGAGGCAAAGAGACTTTATGAAGACGCAAAAGGTTCGCTGAGAATGATAAAAAGCGCATGGCAGAATGCACACGAAGAGAGCGGGAGAGTGGCACAAACAATAACCAGCCTTGCCAATCAGGGACAAAAAGTCATGCAGGAAAGAAGACAGCAACAGCAAAAACAAGTTGAAGAAGAGAAAAAGACATATGAAGAGCAGGCAAGCCTGCAGGCAAAGAATTTTGCACTTGTAAGACAAAAGCTTGAAGAGTACGACAGACTCACAAAGATCGAGACAAAGCTTGTGCAAGAGAGACAGGCAAGATTGCAGGCTTTTTATAACATGCTTAAGAGCTTTGAATTAAAGGAAAACATAGCAATTCTCTTTAAGCTTGATATGCAGTTAGAAGATGCAAAATTTGACGAAGCTAAAAATAACTTGCTGAAAAGGAAGCAAGAGCTTGAAGGAATATTAAAGCTCCGACCTGACAATCAACAGATTATAGATGAGCTACAAAAAGTCAATGATGAAATGACTTTGTTAGAAGAACAGCACTATACTAAAAGACTTCAGCTTATGTCTTCGTATGTCCAGCAAGCGATCAGGAAACTGCAAGAACTGACCGAAGCGTACAGAAAGCATATAGAAGAAGCGCGAAAAGATCTCCTCAATCTTTCTAAAACCCAGTACGAGATCACACAAAAGATTTATGAGCCTGTGAAAAATTTACCTTCTACGCTTAGAGACAACCTTATGAAATTGCTCAATTTAAATTTAGACCTGACGGGAATATCTCAGCTATCGCAGGCTTTTATGAATGTAAAAAACAATTATGAAGCGTTCTTTTCTGCAATTAGAAACACGAGCGATTTGAAAATATTAGATGATATGAAAAGACAATTCCTTGACGCGAGAAATACAATCATTGATTTTGTAAAATCCCTCACACCGCAACAGTCTATTGACATATTTAAACTGCTCGGTTTTTCGCAAAGCTTTCTCCCATCCCTGCAACAGCTCAAAGACAAACTTGGTGTAATTTTCGGCTTTAATGAAACAGAGGCGGAGGAGGGAGCGCAAAGATTTACTCAGATATGGACTAATGCTATGTCAAATGTTTCAAGAGCCTTCAGAGAACTTCCAGAACTTTCTCAATATATGAAACCTGAAGACTTGCTTGGAGCGCAGTTACAAAAAGGCTTGTCGGACTTCTTCATACAAGATTTAAGCAAGAAGACACAAGATGTCTTTAATGCTATATCTCAAAGCATACAACAACAAATTTCACAAGTGCAACAGACATATACAAACCTGCTCACAATGCTCTCAAAGGGTGTAGAAATTCCGACAAAGCTAAACATAACAGCAATAGAGCAACAGCTTGCAGAAATACAGAAAAGAGAGCTTGTAATTCCTGCGAGGCTTCAAATCGTAAATGAGGGGGTATATAGATGATAATAATTAACGGCATCACCTTAGATGGCTGGATTGAAAATAAATGGGGAGGCGAGATAAATATAGGTAGTGGTGGGCTAAAATCGTGGGATATGGCAAATGTTTTATTACCTGATCCTCTATGCTCAAAAGGTGAAGAGCAGGCAAAAATACAAAAATCAGCAGACGAGGGGAAAGTAGTCTATGCGATAGACGGCAGTAAATACATAGTAAGATGCGGGGCGCTATCAGATATCAGCTCTCCTCAATTACCATCAGGCAACGTTACGACAACAATTACATCTGCGAAAGCAGGAGACATAATCTTGCTTGAAGCCAATGTAGTTGGGAATTGCATAATTGTAGCAATAGACAATTACGGGAAGTTCTACACAATAACAAAATCGCAAGTAATAGACGTAAAAATCACTGATGAATGGGATAAATATATTTTCAAGTGGCGGGTTTGTTATGGTGATAGCGCAGGGGCAGTAAATATTATTACAATTCCCGTAAGCAGTAATCCTTTCTTGTCTCAGAAGACAAATACAAACACAAAAAGAATACGTATTAATACCTGCTCATCTGCACAGGCTATGATGCTACAGGCACTTTTAGGGCAGTCTGTAAGCGTTTCAGATACAGAAGTAAGCTTTAGCGGAATACTTTCAAGGATAGACCTCAGGTATATTGCGGATGATATGTCTGATGTGGAAACAAAGCAACGGCAAGGCGTTGATATTTACGCTGGGACGGTAGAGGTAACATTAACATGAGATATATTGACCCGTGCGGACAGCTCACCGTGACTGGATTATCAAAATCAGAAGTAGTTAGCATAGATGTAAGCATCCCGCCCGGTAACTATATAAAAAGAGCAACCGTAATAACAACTACAAAAAACCCACCACAGCAACTCGGAATAAGCTATGCTGGAGAGCTGTTGATAAATGGCGAGCTTGCTGGGGTATCTTACGAATGCGAAACAACAACAGCTTTTTACATGTCACAGAGAAAAATAGACAGCAATCAGCAGAATAAAGAAAAAATATTCATAATACCGAAAAGCTACGCAAATATGATCGCAGATCAAGAGCGCATGTCTGCGGCACTGAACGGGGTGCAGGTTGAGAATTATTCTTTTTCTGTTGAACTACTTGACACGTATTCATACAGAGGAACAACGTGGGCTGATATGTTAGATGTTAGACTTACAAACCCTTTTGCTGATCAATTTTTTCAGGGACAAAATTACGTTGGTCTGGGGCTGTGGATAGTAGTAAGAGATGTTCGTTTTCCGCTCTACTGGAAAACCTCCGCCGGTACTGTACTGACAAATCTCAACTCTGCAAAACCGCACGTCATATTCACCGGATATAACAGAGACAATGCATACTTTTTTACGGATGTTGATACAGTTGACGATCTATTGTCAAAATTAATGCTAACCGCAGGGATAAATAATCTACGCATCAATATAAATTCATTACCATACTCAATAACAGAGCTTTTAACTATTGACACAAACGATATAGAAAGATACATACTTAACATGCTTTCAGTTTTAAAGCCTGTCTACTACATTGACGAAGTTACAAATGAAAGATTCGTAGTTGATGATATTGACAAAATCAGAGGCAAGATTATAATACCAGAGAGTTTCATAAGAAATAAAACAATAAACACATCAACAGAAAACATACCCGGCAAGGTAAAAGTCGTACGGGGGAGGGACCAATACATAGAGTTTCTCGAGGGAAGAGGCATAGTCATCCCACCATCTGTTGTCCTTGAAACAGGTATAAATAGCGCTGTTGTTGATGAAGTACATGTCAACTTCTGTATAACGAAAGAAGAGCTGATACAGATAGCAACGAGGAGAGCCAAATGGTACAGATACTATCAGAGCGGAAGTATAACAACTATCGCTCCGTTGCCGGCTGTAAAGCCGTATACAAAAGTGCAGGTAGGCGGAGACGTATTCGTGTGTAACTCAGTCAGTCATCATTTTTCGCATGACGACGCCTATACTACAATTAGCCTTGGGGGTGCGATATGATAATACTTGACCCTCGCTTCACACATGAAATAGCCTTTGAAAATATATTTGACTTATCTTACCTTCCAGGCTCCCTCAAAAATCAGATATTAAATCTGCGACAGATATGGCAGGCGTGGTTCTTACTAATTCCAGTCCCCGTGATAATTCAGAAAAAAGCAAGTGGCGAGGTACGTAAATACTATCCGATGAAGCCACCAGAATTTTTCAAAAGTGGGTATATTTACGAATTCAAAAAAGCTCTGTTGACAGAACGTGCAATGTTTGATACAAGCTATGCAGGAAGATACTACTATGTGATAAAACACAGAGACCAGTTTAGAATGAAGTTTACAAACTGGATAGGACCGTTCCCGGCATCCGTAAATGAAAAGCCTGTTGTGGATGGAGTAGAGCTTGAAGATGATGATATTATAATCTGCTATACAAACACACAATCAGCCGTGCCGGGAGAATACGCCGGAATTTACGATATGACTTTTTCTGAGTTCACTCCGAGATACTACATAGCTGTCCCTTGCGTAGCGGACTATAAAATAGAAGATGACTTTAATGCGTTATACAATGCATATACGCTTTTGTATACAACACCGCAGTTACAAGTACCCGTCATACCAACATCATACTTCCAGGAAAATAAACCCAATCCGGCGATATACTTTGTACCACACAGAATAAAACCCGCAGGGGCAATTGCAGATATAGACTATTATGGAAAATCCGCTTTCGTTATAGAACTGCAAAAAGGCAATACAGCAGATGTGGTAGCATATAAGCAACAACTTACACAAACTGCAAGCAAGAGCAGAATATATTCTAAAGTAACGCACAAGCTTAAAGTAAAAATTAAACCGCTGATAGCGGTGAAAGAAGTTATTTTAAATAAAGTATCTGCAAACTTAAGAGAACGAACTCTCTTTAGTGTCCCAATTGTCAGTAGCATACGTTCATCAATATACACACTAATTCACGAAAACGTAGACGTGCTACAACATAGTATATATGCCACTACTGATATAACTGTGAAAAGCGAGCTGTCCGCTACTATTACCAGCACTATAGCTCCGTACGCTAACATTAAAATAATGAACTTCCCGTTCACATGTGAGATAGTCAAAGTTGACTTCGCAACAGATGCTGTGTCATGGGGTTATATCACAAGCGTGTATGTTTACTACTACCTGCCGTCAAAATTTTATGACGAGCTGTCTTATAATACGTATAAAAATTATATTAGTTACAACTATTTTTACAGATCCTTCTATCCCAGCAACAGCCCATCTAACATCTACAGCATACTATTTACACAAAAAGTAACACCTTATAGAGTATGCGCTATCCAGAACAGAGATGTAAAAGGTTCAATAGCGGAAACAGCTGTATATGCCAAAAAGACAAAACAAACAACATACTCAACTGACATTGTTGTAGTTGTGCCAAAAAGTATACACGTTCGTCTGGTGGTGAATGTATCATGATACAAGCTCAGATCTCACAGACCATTGCTGTAAAGGGGCAATTCAAAACAGGAATACTAATAATATGCGGAGAATTCTTCTACCCGGTTGTTGCTCCGATAGAAGAGACGATCAATCGTTTAAATACAATAGATACCACGCTGACAATAACCATCAAACGTAATTTTGAAGCTCCAATACATAGCGAAACCTTACATATCCTTCCTTATTTGCATCTGTATATCCCGTTCATTGTAAACATCCGAACTTATATACATGAAACCACATACAAACCTATACAAGCTACTATTGCTGCGAAAATCCCACTGCAGAGAGAGATAAGAGAACGCATACAAGGACGCATCAAAAAAGATATAGCAGTGAGGGCTTGGTATTATGGTTATAACCGGGAGATGTCCGATAATCTCTATTATCGTTATTACAATATAACTTTTGACGATTACTGATACTCTCCCAACAAGTTTAATTTTTCCAACATTGGAATTTCTAAACTTTCTGACTTTATTATGATTTATATCATATTTATGACAAGAAAGTTGGAAATTGACAGATTTTTTTGAAACTGGCATGTCTGAAAGTACTTGAAAGACAATGATTAAAAATATGCTGTGTTAAAAAAGTTTTCAAAAAATTCTGTTAAAAATTTACCTGCTGGTAATAAATAGATGGTATTCTGAAGTGCTTGAAAGACAAGACTTTCCCGAAATGTCCCTATATGTCCCCGAAAGTTTCAGTATAATTTTTTTATTGACAGAATTTTTTCAAAATTACAATAATCTTGCCACCATGTTAAAAAGTGTTAAATTTTGTTTCCATGAAGGGAGAGACTGGGAAAAGTGAAAAAGCGTTCACCCCCCCCCGATTCTGAAGTGCTTGATTTTCAAGCATTTTATTGTTAACAGGAAG
>JAXSPD010000018.1:0-32110 GCA_037926845.1 Candidatus Pampinifervens yunnanense
GGCTTTCATTATTCCTATAACCGCACAGGCACCAGACTTGTCCATCTTCATGGTTCTCATATAGTCTCCAGTCTTTATGTTAAGACCTCCACTGTCAAAGGTAAGCCCCTTACCCACTATGGCAATTTTCTCCTTTGGCTCACCCTGAGGTCTGTATACCATATGGACAAACCTTGGTGGAGTTGCAGAGCCCTTTCCCACACTCCACAGAGCTTGCATACCCATTTCCTGAATTTCCTTCTCGTCGTATACCTTACACTCAAGTCCGTGCTCTTGTGCGACCTTCTGTGCAACCTCCGCAAGGGTTATAGGGTTTATAACGTTCCCGGGTTCATTTACAAGGTCTCTTGTAAAGTTCTGTGCTTGAGCAAAGACCCTACCAACTTCCACCCCCTTTGGGTCTGCACCGCATATATAAACTTCCTCAAGCCTTTGCTCCTTTTCCTCTTCCTTCTTTGTCTTATACTTGTCAAAGCGATAACTTCCAAGAATTGCACCCTCAGTAATCGCCTTACTTAGCCTGTAGTCAAGGCTTCCAGCGTATATATACAGGGTTTTGACCTTGTCCTTGTTTGCCCTCTTAGAGGCTAAGGCAGAAGCAATCCTGTAGCTATCCTCACCCGCCTTCTCCTTCTTTCCAAGCCCTACCACATAAAAGACCCTTACATCATCACCCACAAGCAGACTAACCTTTGCCAGAGTTTCTTCTTTGCCCTTGAAGTTCTCTGCGAGAATCAATTTCTCCACCTGCCCCTTAAGAGACCCAAGAAAATCAAGGTTCTCTCTGTCATCTTCAAAGAGAAAGATAGCGATAGGTTCTTTTACTTCCTCTGCCTTAAAATCCTTTGCGTATACTCTCATCTTTCACCTCCAGAGATATAACTATTCTAATTCAATCTTGGCTTTGAGCCTTTCGTAGATTTTGATTAAGGACTGCCTTTTGCTGTATATTCTATTTATAGTATCTACCAGTTCCTCTTCAAGTAGACTATAATCATGATTGACCGCATTTCTAAGCTCCCTTAACTCAAACCACTCCTTTGAGGAGTCAACGATGCCTAATTTCTCTGCAAGGTTTATTATATCTATAGGATACATAACATCCACATTGTAGCCTACTTTTCTCAGAAAAATTCTAAGCAGTTTCCCGAGGAGTTCTTGGAGCTTTGCCATCCTGTATATAAAGGCATCTATGAGAACCTTGTCCTCAACTTCCGTATTGTAGTAGCTTTTCAAAGGAAACAAGTGAGAAATTTTCCCTTCAAGTTTCCCCAAAAACTCCACATTCCTTCTACAGGCTTCAAGATAGTATAGAAGTTCTTCCTTCATAGCTTTATACCCTCCGAAAGGGCTCTTTTATGAATTGGTAGCTCTCCCTTTTCTGGGTTATAGTAAACCACGTCAATCTTCTGCTGTCCTATCCTCTGCCAAAGTTTGTATATAAACTCAAACTTTTTATCAACAAACTCCTTAGGCGTCATAGAGGTTTTAACCAAAAGGTCTATATCTCCACCCCGTCTGTTTGGGTCAAGCCTTGAGCCAAAGAGAATTATCTCCACATCCTTGTCAAAGACTTCAGATGCGGTTTCCTTTATGGCTCTTATCTCTTCCTCTGATAGCCTTACCTTCATTCCTCCTCTTGAGGTATGCTTTCCCTCTTCATGGCTACTTTACCCGTCCTTGCCATTTCCTTTATGCCAAAAGGCTTCACAAGCTCTATAAAGGCGTTTACCTTGTCCTCTGTGCCCGTTATCTCCACCGTGTATGTCTCGGGCGAGACATCCACCACCCTTGCCCTGAATATCTCCACAAGCCTAAGCACCTCGTCCCTTGCCCTTGGCGTGGCAGTCTGCACCTTTATAAGGGCAAGCTCTCTTTCCACATGGGGTATATCGGTGAGGTCTTTGACCTTTATGGTATCTATGAGCTTCCTAAGCTGTTTTACCACCTGGTCTATGACCACATCATCGCCTATCACCTCAAGTGTCATCCGAGAAATGCCCTTCTCGTGGGTCTCTCCCACAGAGAGGTCTTCTATGTTGTAGCCCTTGCCGGCTATAAGGGTTGCAATGCGCGCAAGAACGCCAAGTTCGTTCCGGACGGTGAGGCTTATTATGTGCTTGCGCACCTCTCCCTTTTTTACATCTCTGAAAAGGGGAGCCTTTACCGCATCAAGCTGAGAGCCTCCAATGGTGTCTGACATACCAAAACCTCCTTAGCTTATAGTTTCTGACACCTCTAAGCTCCTAAGGGTTGCCTTTATTTCAGCCACTTGCACCCTTAGGTCCGAAAGCTCACCGAGCATCTGCCTCTCCTCTTGACTGAAGACAAAAGACACCAAAGCCAAAAGCCCAAGCATCTCATCCCACCAGATACATGGTCTCTGCCTCTACGCCCTTCCTTCCGTCTTCCAATATCATCTCCCTGTAGGACTTGCCTGCAGGCACCATAGGTAGCACATTCTCCTCCCTGTCCACATGGAAGTCCATTATTACTGGCTTGTCCTGAATTTTTAGAGCTTCCTCTATTATCTCCCTCACCTCTGAGGGCTTTTCCGCCCTAAAGCCTACCGCACCACAGGCTTCCGCCAGTTTTACAAAATCAGGTTGAACGGAAAGGTCTACTTCTGAGTATCTTCTCTCATAGAATAGCTCTTGCCACTGCCTTACCATACCAAGATATCCATTGTTTATTATGGCAACCTTCACTGGAACTTTGTATTGCACCGCAGTAATAAGCTCCTGCATGGTCATCATAAAAGAGCCATCTCCATCTATTACAAACACCTCCTTGTCTGGTCTACCCAGTTTTGCCCCAATGCCTGCAGGAAAGCCAAAACCCATGGTGCCAAGCCCCCCAGAGTTTATAAACTGTCTTGGGAAAGAATATTTATAGAACATGGCGGACCACATCTGATGCTGACCCACGCCGGTGGCAATTATCGCCTCACCCTTAGTGGCTTCGTATATCTGCTCTATCACATACTGAGGCTTTATAACGATGTCAGACCTTCTGTAGGTGAGGGGGTGCTTTCTTTTCCACGCCTCAATCTGCTCAAGCCACTTTTGTCTGTCCTCTGGGAAAAATAGCTTTCCTCCCTCTCTCCTTAGCTCCTCAAGGAGCTTTCTTAGCACCATCTTCACATCGCCCACAATAGGCACATCCACCACTATGTTCTTGGATATGGAGGCGGGGTCTATGTCTATGTGGATTATCTTCGCCCGAGGGGCAAACTCTTCTATCTTTCCGGTCACCCTGTCGTCAAAGCGCGCACCCACCGCTATAAGCAGGTCGCAGTTGTAGACCGCCATGTTGGCATAGTATGTGCCGTGCATACCTAGCATGTGCAAAGACAAGGGATGAAGCTCTGGAAAAGCACCCTTGCCCATGTTGGTGGTGGTGACTGGTATCTTCATAAGCTCCGCAAGTTCCACAAGCTCCTTTTGTGCCTCTGCCTGAACTGCTCCACCACCCACATAGAGGACTGGTCTTTTAGCTTCCATTATGAGCCTTACCGCCCTTCTTATCTGCTGAAGGTTGCCATCAAGGTGAGGTCTGTAGCCGGGAAGTGATTCCTTTACTTCCTCAAGGGAAGGAATTGAAACATCGCTGAGCTTTTGAGTGATATCCTTTGGAATATCCACAAGAACTGGACCTGGTCTTCCAGTCCGTGCAATATAAAATGCCTGACGAATTACAAGGGGAAGCTCCTCTATGCTTTTAACAAGGAAGTTGTGCTTGGTTATGGGTCTTGTTATGCCCACTATGTCCACTTCCTGAAAGGCGTCGTTGCCTATAAGGTGGGTGGGCACTTGTCCCGTTATAAATACCACAGGCACAGAGTCCATATAGGCATCCGCTATGGCGGTTACCAGGTTTGTAGCTCCAGGTCCAGAGGTGGACATGGCAACACCCACCTTGCCCGTTGCTTTGGCATAGCCTTCCGCCATATGCCCTGCACCCTGCTCGTGCCTTGCAAGGATGTGCCTTATGCCTCCATCTCTGTAGAGGGCATCGTAGACCTCCATTATGGCACCGCCCGGATGACCAAAAATTATTTCCACACCCTCTTCCTTCAGAGCCTCTATTACAATATCTGCGCCCTTTCTCGGCATCTTCTACCTCCGTTTTCAAGATATGTAAAGTTATAAAATATACGCAAGTGTTTAGATTTTGTTAAGTCTTTATTCCAAGGTATTAAGCACATAGGAATTAACTTAAATAAGCGGAGTTAATAGAAGGTCAAACATTTTCTTATTGACATACCAGCTTTTAGAGCATTATGATTTAGTCAAACCTTTCAAGGGAGGTAAAGCATGTTTACAAGACGCGACCTTTTAAAGTCTGCGGGAGTAGGGGCAATAGCCCTTGGACTTTCATCCCAGCCCGTCTTTGCAGCAGCAGAAAGGGTGGCAAAAATGGAAGCTCTAATGCCACCACCAAAAGGCAACAGGGTAGTTATATGTGGCGGTGGATGGGCAGGTCTTACTGTGGCAAAGTATGTTAGGAGGGAAGCTCCCAACTCCGAGGTTATACTAATAGAACAGAGACCTAACTTCTTCTCCTGTCCCATATCCAATCCATGGCTTGCTGACCTTGTAGGCCTTGAGTTTCTCCAACATGACTATTTTCAGCCAGCGTCAAAGTATGGCTACAGGTTTATAAATGACCGGGTAATAGCAATAGAGAGGGACAAAAAAAGAGTATATACCACCAGGGGTTTTATACAGTATGACTACCTTGTGCTTGCCCCCGGTATACGTTATAACTATGCAGCTTGGTTCGGAGATAACACAGACTTAGCAAGGCTTACCAAGGTTAACTTCCCACCTGCCTATATACCCGGTTCCGAGCATTTGGCTTTGAAAAGGAAAGTGCATGAGTTTGAAGAGGGCGACTTTGTTATAGTGGTCCCACCAGGTGCATACAGGTGTCCACCCGCTCCCTACGAGAGGGCTTGCATGGTGGCTGAGGTTTTCAAGAGAAACAAGGTTAAGGGCAGAGTTTTGGTATTGGACCCAAAGGACGATATAGCTCCCAAGGGTCCAGGCTTTAGGGCAGCCTTTGAGCAGGTCTACCTAGGAATAATTGAGTATGTGCCGAAGGCTTCCATAAAGGAGATTGACCCCATAAAGAAGGTTATAAAGACAACAGCAGGAGACTTTAAATTTACCGATGCCAACCTTTCACCACCTCATCAGGCAGGTGAGCTCGTCTGGATGGCAGACCTTATAGCAAAGGATAAGGAAGGAAAACCCACCGGCTGGGCAGACCAAGACCCGCTTACTTTCCAAGCAAAGGCAGACCCTCATGTGTTCTTGGTAGGTGACGTTATAGGAGGAGTTCCTTATCCAAAGAGCGGGCATATGGGTAACTCCCAAGGTAAGATAGTGGCAAAGGTCATAGCTTCCAGAATAGCCGGCAAGGAATACAAACCAACACTTCCCGACAATACCTGCTATTCCATGGTCAACGGCTCACCTCAGGAGGCTATAGTGATAAACGTTAACTATGAATACAACGAAAAGGAAAAGAAGATAACACCTAAGCCCAAGGTTATAAACGAAAGGTCGGAAGCTCTCGCAAAGGCAACATACGAATGGGCAAGAGCCATATACAGGGACATGTTCGCATGAATAGGGCGGGGCTCCCGCCCCGTTGCAACACATGTTGCACCAGAAGACGGTTCAATTCTCATAAAACTTGTATGTCTCAGCATTTTTTATGTGGCATTAAGCTTGCATATGTGTTAACACAGAATAAGGAGGTATAAAAGATGGATAGAAGAGATTTTATAAAAACCTGCGGCACAGTGGCTGTAGCCTCTATGCTGAATGCAGACTTTTTCTCCCAGGCATTGGCGCAGCAAACGGATGGCATGTTCAAGGCTTACAAAAAAGCTTTGCTTGTAAAGCAAGATGGCACACCTTTAAGGGAGGAAGATATAAAGCTTCATGTGAACTATATCTTCTTCTATCCTCATGTTGCAACACCCTGCTACCTACTCAATCTAGGTGAAACCATACCGCCGACAGAAATAAAACTAAAGGATGGCAAAAGCTACAGATGGAAAGGCGGCGTTGGTTCAAAAAAGAGCATAGTGGCCTACTCGGCCATATGTGCCCACCAGTGGAGCTACCCCACTCCACAGTATTCTTTTATAAACTACTATCCACCGGATAGTCCCTCAGATACCACAAAAAAGGCTGGCATAATTCAATGCTGTGCCCACCTTGCCCTGTATGACCCAAAGATGGGGGGTAATGTAATAGATGGTCCTGCGGACTTTCCTCTTGCTTCTATAGTGCTTGAGGAGGAAGGGGGGATGTTTTATGCGGTGGGCGTGCTTGGTAAAGACCAGTTTGAGCAGTTCTTTGATAACTACAAGACAGAGCTAAGACAGCAGTATGGAACTACGGCAAAAGCCAAGGAACTTGTGGAAAAGTGCCCTGTTATCGAGATAAGCAAGTATGTTCAAGCAGTAGTAAAATGTTGATAAAATGGGGCGTCGCTGGACGCCCTTTTTAAAACTCCTTTAGCATGCCCTTTACCTTGTCTTCCCAGCTTGGGTGGACAAGGGTTGCCTTTCTTAGTCTTCTTTTTCTGTCTTTTGCCTTGTGGGTGTTGTAGTGTGAACCGCCAGCCTTCTGTCTTTTTATCTTCCCCGTTGCGGTAACCTTAAACCTTTTCTTTGCGGACCTGTTTGTTTTCATCTTTACCTTTGCCATATCCATACCTCCAGACAAAGCATTATATCACACTCAACAACCAAGGAGGTCCTTAAGGTCCTTATCCAGCTCCCTGTATACACCAAGCCTTATGCGGTATATTTTGCCCTTCTTGTCAAGAAGGTATGAGGTGGGAAAGCCCATGAGTTTTAGCTCCTTCTGGAGGTCTTCTGAAGGGCGGACAATGGTAAAGGAGTATTTATTGTCCTTTAAAAACCTTTCCAGAGCTCCTTCTGAGCTGTCCATGTTGACCGCAAGCACCTCAAAGCCTTTGTTCTTGCATCTTTTGTATTCCCTCTCAAAAATAGGCATCTCCTCTTTGCAGGGTGGACACCAGGTTGCCCAAAAGTTCACAAGCACTGCCTTGCCCCTTAGCTCGGAGAGCCTCAGTTCCTTACCATCAAGGGTTTTAAAGGTAAAGTCTGGAAGAGTTTGCTCCACCGGAGGCTTGTAAGAACTTTGCAGTTCATCTTCTTGCCTATGTCTTAGCCCAAAGAATAGCACCATAAACAACAATATGCCCGCAAGGATGTAGGGAATATACTTCATGTTAATTAATTTACTATAACCTTCTTTCCTTTCAAGTGGTGTATTCTGCGTTTATCCTTATGTAATCGTAGGTAAGGTCTGAGCTGTAGTAGGTCCAGCTCTCCTTGCCTTCCATAAGGTCAAGGGTTATCTCCACCTCTTGAGATTCCTCAAGATATTTTTTTGCACTCTCTACAGCTCTTGGGTGGACCTTTCCGTCGTAGAGCATGTGGTTGCCCATGTAAACCCTTAGCCTAAACTGGTCTATGGGAAAGGCGGTTGATCCCGCAGCAGCCACTATTCTTCCCCAGTTTGGGTCTCTGCCGAAGACTGCGGTCTTTACAAGGTTTGAGGTGGCAATAGCCTGAGCTATAAGCTTTGCCTTGAGCTGTATGGAGGCGTTTTTCACATGAACTTTTATAACTCTTGTGGCACCCTCCCCATCTTGAACTATTTTTTTTGCGAGGCTTAAAGAAACCTCCTCTACAGCTTCGCTCACCATCTGTAGGTCTTCCTTTAAAAGTCCAAGGCTTATGAGTCCAAAGCTGTCGTTGGTGCTCATGCATCCGTCCACGCTTATGGAGTTAAAGGTTCTCTCATTTATATCTCTGTGAAGCCTTTCAATGACCTCCTCGCTCAGGTCTGCGTTGGTAAACACAAAGGCAAGCATGGTGCCCATGTTTGGATGTATCATGCCCGCACCCTTTGCAAAACCAAAGGCTTCAAGTCTTCCTTTCTTTACAAAGCCATACTTGGGAAAGCTGTCGGTGGTGGATATGACCTCACTTGCCCTTTTTAGGTCAAGGGGTTCAAGAAGTTCGCAGGCTGAATCTATTGCATTTAGAACATCCCCTATGGGCATTGGCTTGCCAATAACCCCTGTGGAGAAAACAAGCACTTCATCCTCCTCAATTTCAAGCCTTTCGGCTACCCTCTTTGCCATTAGCTCCGCATGGGTTAGTCCATCTCTCCCCACACCGCAGTTGGCATTTCCGCTATTTATCACTATGGCTCGCACCTGTCCCTTGAAGACCTTCTGAGAATATAGCACGCTTGCGGACTTGAAGTGGTTTTTTGTGAAGAGAAAAGATGCCCTACAGGTCTGAGGAAGAAGAACCACAAGTATGTCCGGCTTTCCCCCAGATTTCAAACCTGCCTTCCCTACGCCCATCAGAATATCCATAGGAAAATTCTATCATATGCCTCCAAGTCTTCTAAGCCTTTCCTTGGCATCCCCTGCCCAGGGTGCCCTGCCTTGAGAAAGCTCAAGAGCTGCCTTATAGTGTTCTATGGCCTTGCTTCTGTTTCCCAGGGCCTCGTAGTTTCTTCCAAGGTAATAATGGGCACTTGCGTGGTCCGGAATAAGTTGTGTAGCCTTTTGCAAGTATCTTAGGGATTCTTCGTGTTCCTTACGCAGAAACTTAACATAGCCGTAAACATAGTTTGTAAGAAAGACCTCTGGCATGGTCTCCAAAGCTCGCCTTGACTGCCCTTCGGCTTCCTCAAGGCTTCTTTCCTCCGCAAGAAGATATGCCATATAAGCCCTTGCCACATAGTTCTCTGGATATATTTCCACTGCTTTCTGAAAGTGTGTGAGGGCGAGCTTATAGTCCCTGTTAGAGAAGGCTTTCTTTCCCTTTTCAAACTCCTCAAAAGAGGGTTGAGTCTTCAAAAGTTTAGCCTTTATGCGTTGAAAGTCTTGCGTGTCTGTTATAAAGGCACCTTGAGGCTTTAGCTTTTGTATCTCCCTTTGAGCTTCTGCAATTCTAGTTTCGGGTAGTGGGTGTGTGGAGAGCCACTCTGGCGGTCTGCCTCCTCTTTCCATAGATTTGAATATTTCAAAGACATTGATTATAGCCATGGGGTCATAGCCGGTCCTATAGGCGTAGAGTATACCCAGCTGGTCCGCTTCCCTTTCTTGGTCTCTGCTGAACTTAAGGCTCAAAAGCCCAGCCCCCACCTGACCAAACTGAAGCAATGCTTGCCCGTATGGCTTGTCGCCCACAAGAAGGGCTCCAATGTTGAGAAGTAAGCTAAGACCAAACTGCTTTTCAAGAAACCTTGCATGATGCCTTGCGTTTATATGTCCTAGTTCGTGCCCCAAGACGCTTGCAAGCTCTGCCTCAGAGTTTAGCCTGAGCAATAGTCCTCTGGTTATCACAACGGGACCTCCTGGAAGAGCAAAGGCGTTTACCTGCGAAGAGTTCACCACATAAAAACTGTAGGGGAGCTTTCTTTCCGTGTGCTTTGCAAGACTGAGCCCCACATACCTAACATAGTCCTGCACTTGCCTGTCTGGATAAAGGCCATCAAACTCCTCTATGGCATAGGGCACATAGGCCCTGCCGATTTCTATCTCCCTACTCTCGGGAAGAAGGTTTAAAAGAGGTCTCCTTGCATTCACCTCCGCACAACTGAAAAGCATTGAAAGAAACAGGAAAAGAAGAAGCCTCATGTTTTTAATAATATAGCCTCCCTTAGTTTCCACAAAAGCTCGTTTATGAGGATCATCCCCTTTCTGTTTAGCCTAAGCCTCTCGCCCTCGGGCTGAAAATACTCCTGGAGTTCCTCTGGCAAAGATGGTAGAAGGCCCCTTTCTACACCCCTAGTGGTTCTTAGTGCCACAAATAGATAGTCATAGAGAAGTTCATAACCGCTGAGCCTTTCCTCGTAATCCACGGGGCTTTTGCCCTCGCCCACCCTTTTTGCATAGTGTCTGAGGTTTTTGGTGTTGCCGAAGCGGACCTTGTCCACAAAGCTCCATGCGGACACACCGAGCCCAAGAAACTCCTCATGAGTCCAGTAGAGCATATTGTGTTTGCATTGAAAGCCCTCTCGGGAAAAGTTGGATATTTCATATTGCACAAAGCCCATAGCCTCGAGGCTTTCGCATACAAGATAATACATGTCCGCAAGGGTGTCCTGGTCTGGGAGCTCAAGGAGCCCCTTTTGGTGTAGTAGGCCAAAGGGTGTATCCTCGTAAGGCGTAAGAAGATAGAAGGAAACATGGCTCACGGGCAGGCTTTTGAGAAGCTCCAGCTCCCTCCGAAGGTCTCCAAGTCTCTGCCCATGATAGCCGTATATTAGGTCTATATTTATGTTTTCAAAGCCTGCCCTTTGGGCATGGTCAATGGCTTTGAGGGCATCGTAAAGGGAATGCCTTCTGCCAAGAGCCTTCAGCCCCTCATCCCTCAGGCTTTGCACACCCATACTTATCCGGTCAAAGCCCAAGTCCCTAAGGCTCTTGAAGTCTTCAAGGCGGTAGTCCTCTGGGTTGCACTCAAGGGTTATTTCCTCTATCTGGGATGTATCCAACATACCACCGAGCCTATCAAGGAATATGGCGTATTTACTGGGTCTTATTAAAGAAGGTGTTCCACCGCCAAAGTAGAGGGTTTGCGGCTTTATAGGGAGGTCTTTGTATAGATCAAGCTCTTTTAAAAGTAGGTTCATATACTCCGAGGCTTCTACCACTGGCTCCACAACCGACACAAAGTCGCAGTAGGGACACTTGTAGGAGCAGAAGGGAATATGAAAGTATATACCCTTAACCATGCTCAAACCTTATGGGTCTAGTTCTGTGTTCCCTTATTACAGAAAAGGCAATACCTATAAGCAAGGAAAAAGTGAGTATACTGCTACCGCCGTAGCTAACAAGGGGCAAGGGTATGCCCACCACGGGCGCCCAGCCCATGGTCATAAGAAGGTTCACACCGGTCTGAAAAAGCCACAGCCCGGAGAAAGCCCCAAGATACAGCCTTTCCGCACTGTGGGGAATTTCCATTGCATATTGTATCGCCCTATACAGAAAGGTGGACAAAGAAGCCAAAAGGAGAAGACCAGCCACAATACCCCATTCCTCGGCAATTACAGAGAATATAAAGTCCGTGTGCTTTTCTGGGAGGAACAGCAGGTGGGACTGGGTGCCCTGTAGAAAGCCCTTTCCCCAAAAGCCACCCGAGCCTACCGCTATAACAGACTGAATAAGTTGATAACCGCTACCGTGATAATCCTCGTAGGGGTCAAGGACTGCCAGTATGCGTGCTCTTTGATAGTCCTTTAGAAGGTGCCAAAGCAGAGGAGTAAACAGGAGTAGGACAAATCCAGCAAGCACAAAATACCTAAGCTTTATGCCCTTTAGGAAAAGAAGGAGCACTAGTATAACCCAGTAGGTTATGGCAGTGCCTAGGTCTGGCTGTTTAAGGGTTAGGACCGCCGGCATGGCAAAGGCAGTAAGCAGGATTAGGGTTTCCCTGCTGAGGAGTTTATTGGTGTGTTCAAGAGTGTAGAGGGTAAAGAGCAAAAGGGAAAATTTCATAAACTCCGAGGGTTGTATACTTACTGGACCCAGGTCAATCCATCTCTTTGCTCCGTAGACGGTCTTGCCCATAAGTGGCACAAGCACAAGAAGAAAAAGGTTAAGAAAATATATGGCGGGCGCCATATCATAGATGACCCTAAAGTTGACTCTAGAGAGGATAAAGATTATTATTAAGCCCACCAGGATGTATAGGGACTGTTTTATAAATAGCGGGGATGGGCTTCCTTTGTAGGTGGCGCTATATACACCCACAAGTCCCAAAAGGCATATGAACAATAGTGCTAATAGCATATATGGGTCATAATCTCTTATGAGTGCCCTAAGTTTCTCCTTCATAATAGGCAAGTCTTCCACAGCTCGGGCATACCACCACCTCCCCCTTTATCAGCCTTGAATAGAGGGCGGAGGGCAGTTTTGTTCCGCAGTTGGTGCAAGAGCCAGAGGAGTCCGCAGGGAGTATAACAGGCAGGCCGTGCCTTCTTTTCAAAGCTTCGTATTCATCAAGCACCTCTTTCTCCGTGCCTTCCCTTAGCCTGAGAAGTTCCTCTGTAAGTTCATTAACCTTGCCAAGGAGTTTAGACTGGGAGTATCTTAGGTCCTCAAGATCCTCCTCCAGCTCCTGTATCTCCCTCAGTAGCTTCTTGTCTTCTTTATCCTCCTCAAGGTTCTTGAGCTTTTCCTCAAGCTCCCTGAGGCTATTGGTGAGCTTTATAACACAATCTTCATGCCTTGCCTTCTCTCTAAGAAGTGCCTTATACTCTTCGGCCTTTTTCACAAGTTGTAGCCTCTCTTCCGCCCTTTTTGCACCAGCCTTGCACTCTTCAATCATCTCCCTGTGTTTTTTTAGCTCCCTTTTCAAATCCTCTATGCTTTTGAGGGTATAATCCCTCCTTTTTCTTAGCTCTTCTATCCTATTGACCACATGCTCCGCCTGAGATGCAAGCCTTCCAAGGGCGTTCTGCGTTCTTGCTATTTCCAGCTCCAGCCTTTGAAGCTGGAGCATCTTTTGAAGTTTTTCCTTTTTCACAGGGAATATAATATAAGCCATGTTTGACCTTCTGATTAAGTCCGTCCTCATACCAGATAAGGGCAAACCTATGGATGTAGGCATAAAGGACGGGGTTATAGTGGAGCTGGCTGAGAGCTTGGAGGAAGAGGCAAGGTATACCATAGAAGCCAAGGGTAAGGTGCTTTTTCCGTCCTTTGCCAACATGCATACACATATATCCATGAGCCTCCTGAGAGGCTTGGGTGCGGACCTGCCCCTGATGGACTGGCTTCAGAAGGTCATATGGGTGTTAGAAGGGGAGTTTGTATCTCCGGAGTTTGTCAGGGATGGGGCACTTCTTGGTATTGCAGAAGCCATAAGCTCTGGCACAACCCTCTTTATGGACATGTATTTCTTTGAAGAGAGCGTGGCGGAGGTTGCCCAAAGGGCTGGTATAAGGGCAGGGCTTGGCTTTGGCGTCCTTGACTTTCCCACAAAGGTGGCAAAAAGCCCAGAGGAATACCTCAAAAGGGCAAGGGAGTTCATAAGGGAATTCAAGGGCAGAGACCTTATATTCCCCGTGCTATGCCCCCATGCAGTATACACATGTTCCCCTCAAACTCTGAGGAAGTCCCTTGAGCTTGCCCTCCAAGAGGATGTGTATGTGCATACCCACACCGCAGAGACCCAGCAGGAGGTGGAGGCATCCCTCCAGCAGTTTGGCAAGCGTCCCGTAGAGCACCTGCACAGCCTTGGACTGCTCACAGAAAAAACCCTCATGGCACACGTGGTCTGGACCACAGAGGAGGAGAGAGAACTTATAAAAGAGAGCGGTGCAAAGGTTCTACACTGCCCCGAGAGCAACCTAAAGCTTGCCTCCGGCATAGCACCTATAAGCGATTATGTAAGAAGGGGCATTCATGTGTGCCTTGGCACCGACGGACCTGCTTCCAATGACAACCTTGATATGCTGGAAGAAATGAGCCTTATGGCAAAGCTACAAAAAGGTTCAAACCTTGATGCAAGAGCCATGGACGCCAGAACCGCACTCAGGATAGCTACAGAGGAGGGCTTTAGAGCAGTGGGTATAAAAGCTGGCAGGGTTGAAGTGGGCTACGAGGCGGACCTTATACTTTTGGATATGGACAAACCGCACCTGCAACCCCTTTACGACCCCATTGCACAGCTTGTCTACAGTGCCAAATCTTCGGATATAGATACAGTCATATGCAAAGGCAAGGTGCTTATGGAAAAACGGGAGCTAAAAACCATAGACCCACAAGAAGTAAAGTTCGTAGCCAATAAGTGGAAAGAGAGGATAGAGGGCTTTCTAAGGCATAAAATACTCTCTTAACGGGGTGTGGCTCAGGTGGCAGAGCGCCTGCTTCGGGAGCAGGAGGTCAGGGGTTCAAGTCCCCTCACCCCGATTTAAAAACATGCTAATATGCTTAAATAAAAGGTCCTAGCTCAAAGGATAAGCAACTTTTATGCACTTCAAAAGCACCAGCAGATAAAATTTTCCAAAAGCACAGGAGGGCAAGCATGAGAAAACTTCTAACGCTTGGTCTGATAGGTATAGCCTACGCACAGCCGGTGATTGAGCCACCCTTTGCGGACAGGCTCTTCCCCTATGTGGCTTACGGAGAGGTTTGGACTGGCACGCCCGCAGCGGTCAAGGACGCCACAGTTCCCAACACCCTTGTGGTTTACGGCTCAAAGGAAGACCCAGACATTGTTGCCCTTGCGGGCAGGATAGCCTACTACCTCGGACAATGGACAGAGGACATAGGCTTTACCGCAGAAGATGTTCGTCAATCTAAAATGCCAGAGCTTCTTGTGAGCGACCAAAGGCTCAAAGACCTAAACTACCAAAACATCATCGTGGTAGGCACAAACAACCACATAGTGAGAGAGCTTGGACTGAGCTTTGAAAAGCCCACTGTAAGGCTGGTGCAAAGGGATGGCAAAAACATACTGGTAGTAGGAGGTGCCAACAAGGAGCAGGTTCTTCAGGCAGGAAGATACCTTGCAGATGTGCGACTAAACTTCAAGGCAGGAGCATACAGGACCTTCTTTTCCTTCGTTGCCCTTAGAGGATACATAGAAAGGGGCGAGTTTGATGCGGGAATAAGGCTTATCAGAAGTCCCATGGGCATATCCGCCTGCGGTAAAAACATGGCTCTGGCAGGTCCAATGGTAGCCCAATGGAGCGACGACCTAAAGGCTGTGGTAAGACACAGAAACAACATACTCTACAAGGAACTTCCCAAAGCTTTGGAAGAAAAGGACAAGGAAAAGGCTGTAAGCCTTTGGAAAGAAGCCATGCTCACCTGCTATCAGTGCCACCAGGGTATAGGTGTGCCGCAGGTGAGGAAGTTCAAACCCTTGGAGAGCATACACGCAAAGCATCAACAGATAGCAGAGAGCTTTGGGCTTGTGAAGGTTATAGGCACTGAAAAGTCCTGTATAGCCTGTCATGCAGGACCTACCACCATAAGGGGCTACAAGTAGTTTATACTTAACCTATGGCAGGTATAAGGTGGGCTGTGAGCCTTTGGCTCATGGTCCTTTTCCCCCTTTTACTTACCCTTCTTGTGGTGCGCCTTGCCTTTACAGAACCCTTCGTGGAATTTTTATACAAAAGGGCTCAGCTTCCACCAGACCCCATGCCCTATGAACTAAGGTTGAGCATAGCCAAAATGGGTCTGAGGTCTGTGCTTTCAGAGGAAGGCATGGAGGAGTTTAAAAACTCTGGGCTTTTCAACCATAGGGAGATAAGACATATGGAGGATGTCAAAAGGCTTTTGAAGGCTTTCTTTAGCCTTCTCTATGTGGGTTTGCCCCTTTGGCTCTTGGGATTTTTCAGCCTAAGGCAGAAAAGGGAAATGGGAAAGGTGATCTTCTTTGGAGGGCTTTTGCTTGAAGCCTTTGTGCTTTTCGTTCTTGTATTATCCATAATAAACTACGATTGGCTCTTTACCGCCTTCCACGACCTCTTTTTTGACCCCTACTCTTGGAGGTTTAGGGATGAAGACATGCTACTTAGGGTCTATCCCATGGACTTTTGGTTCAAGGCAACGCTCTATACTGCCTTTGGCGTTTTTTCTTTAAACCTTGTGCTTCAGGTTCTTGGTTTTATTCTCTGGAGAAAAGGCTCCTGAGCTTTTCCTCCGCAGGTCCTGGCTTTCCTATGTAGTAGCCCTGTGCGTAGTCCACGCCAAGGTCAAGAAGTATTTCAAGGGTCTGCGCATCTTCCACATACTCCGCTATGGTTTTTATGCCAAGACCCTTTGCCACCTCTACCATGCTTTTTACAAATATCCTGTCTATATGAGATTTCCTCATGCTTTTTATAAACTCACCCTCTATCTTGAGAAAGTCCACAGGAAGATACTTAAGGTAAAGAAAGGAAGCATAACCAGAACCAAAATCATCTATGGCAAACTTAAAACCCACTTCTTTTAGCCTTTTTATAAAGGTGTTCATCCTGCCTATGTCTTGTATTGCTTCCCTTTCTGTTATTTCAAACACAATATGCTGAGCATTAACACCGTGGGTCTTAGCTCGTCCTATAACATCCTCTATAAACTCTTCTCTCAAGTCTTGTGGGGACAGATTTAAAAAAATGAGTATACTCCCATGGCTGTTTATAGAAGAGAGTTTTTTGAAAACCTCTTCCACCATAAGAAGGTCAAGCTTCTGAACAATGCCCATGTGCTCTGCTATATGTATGAACCTACCCGCAGGTAGTATATCATCCTTTATTCTCAACCTCATTAGAGCTTCAAAACCCTCCACCCTTTCAGTGTTAAGGTTTACAATGTCCTGCATAAATACCTCTATTGAGCCCTTTTCAAAGCTCTCCAGTATTTCCCTCTCCACCCTCCTAAAGGCAGTATAGAGCTCTCTTACGGATTCCTCTACCATCCTAATCCTCCCCTTACCTTCCCTTTTTATGGCATGCATAAGGGCTTCTCCTAAGGAAAGCATCTCTTCTTTGGTTTTAACATCTATGGGGTAGCACACTATACCCACACTAAGGCTTACACGAATTTCCGTATCCCCTATTATAAGGGGCGTGTTTGCAACCTGCTGTCTAATTCTATCCGCTATATATTCCACCACAGTTTTATTTGCCTTTGGAAGTATAATTCCAAACTCATCCCCACCAAGCCTTCCGGCAGTATCAAGTTTTCTTATCCTTCTTTTCAGAACCTCCGCCACATGCCTTAGAACCATATCACCCACATGATATCCATAGGTATCGTTTATCACTTTAAAGTTGTCCACATCCACAAAGAGCAGGCAAAGGGGCTCTCCAGACCTATCAGACCTTTCTATTTCTTCTTCAAGGATTTTTTCAAAGCTTTTTCTATTGTATAGCATTGTAAGGGGGTCATATTCAGACAAAAACCTTATACTTGCTTGAGCCTTTTCTAAGTCTTCTATTACCTTCATAAGCTTTACCACATGAAAGAGCTGGTTGCCTACCGTTTTCAAAAAGAGCAACTCCTCTTTGTTAAACTGCTTTTCCCTTCTGAGACCCACCAATCCAGATTGGTAGGAATTGCTTTCAAACTTGCAGTATATGTAATTATCCCCAGCACCCTGCATTTCTGGGCTCTCCATTAACCTTTCTAGCAGTTGATGAAGCTTAAAATCGGGGAAATTCTGGAGAAAACCGCTGGAAAAAACTACCCTTTCTGGAAGCTCTGCATTCTTGTTCCACATGTAGAAAAGACTCCCATCCATCTTGAGCACATAATCTAATCTTTCAAGCACCTGCCTTGAAAAGGTATCTATGTTGTTGTAAGCTTGTGTAGCATATTCAGAAGTCTCCAGAAGAAGGTAAAGCCTTTGAAGCTCCTTTGTCTTTTCTTCCATTATTCTGTCAAAGTTGAGCCAGTTGAGGAGGTATCCAAGCAACAGTCTTTCTGTATTGAGGATATGTAAATGCTTAAGGGGGCTCTCCGCATCCTTGTTATACTCCGAAGTAACCTCCGTTACAACCAGATAGTCTTCATACATACTGTAGTGGTAATCCCGCCCAAGATAGGTGCCACCGATGCCTTGCAAGAATTTTTTCATATCTGTAAGGTTTACATTAGGCATTGCCTTCTTTTCTTCCTCATAGACCTGAGCCACCCATTTTTCCTTTCTAAAGTCGTATAAAAAGAGGTTAGAAATGCCATAGGTCAATCCCTTGCCCAACCTTAGATATAGAACTTCTCCCTCTTTAACTGGTTTCTCTTTCATCAAAAGGGTCAACAGTTTTCTTGTGGACTCCATTATGGCCTTTGATTCTTTTCTTACGCTTAGATATAACACACTGAAAGTGAAAAGACCATAACCTACCGACCTGAAAAAGGAAGCCAAAGAAACCATAAAATCAAAGACATATTTATGCAAAGCAAGGCTAAAGGCGAATACAGAAAGAGCTATAAAGCCAACAGAAAGACTAATATAGGGCGATACCCTCTCGCCAAACAACCCTTTCCTATGTGTGTAAACTGCGATAAAAACAAGAAGAACTATACTTAGCACATCATAAGCAATCTTATACCATGCAGGCTTTATGCTGTCCATTTCCAAGAATATGGGAGGTAAGTTTTGATAATAAAGGACAATACCGAAGGAAAGCAGTAGCGATATGGCAGTGAGAATTATCAGAAGGCTTTTGTAGTCTCTCTCCTTTTGGAAAAATCTCTCGCTAAAGATGCTAAGGTAGAGGGCCAATATAACCATAGCTCTTGAGAACAGGTATAAGTAGGCTGTTTTGTGTCTTTTGTTTTCTGTTATGAAGTCAGGAAAAAAAGAAAAAGATAGTATATGAAAGAGGTCTGGAATTAGGGCAGGTATGAGAAAAAGGCCCAGTAGATAAAGCCTTCTGCTTACCACTTTCTGCCCAAGAGATATAAGTGTAAGGCTCATAAAGAGCACTAGAAAGAAGGTGCTTATCCGAAGAATAGATATGCTTATAGCAAAAGCCTGCTTACTAAGCACTAGGTAATCTTGAAAGCTGTATGCCAAAAGGGTAATAACAACCCCCAAGCCGAGCAAGAGAAGCACCCAGAATCCCGTCATAACCTAATGATTATAATCGTAAGAACCACTGGGATATTTAGAACTTATAAGCTTTATCAGAAACTTTGCAACCTCTTCTGGAGGCTTTAATAGGCTTGGGTCTTCTTGAGGGTATGCCTTTGCCCTCATCTGGGTCCTTGTGGCGCCGGGGTTAAGGGCGTAAACCCTTATGCCCTTATCTTTTAGCTCCTCAGCCAAGAGCAAACTAAGTCCCTCCACTCCAAACTTGGAGACCGCATAGGCACCCCAATAAGGTGCAGGTCTCTTCCCCGCACCCGATGACATGTTGACGACAACAGAGCCTTCCTTCATGTAGGGCAGGGCGTATTTGCTTATGTAGAAGACCCCATTTATGTTTATCCTTATGACTTCCTCCCATACATCCTCAGGGTATTCCATAAGGGAGACCCTCTCTCCCAGCACGCTTGCGTTGTTCACAAGCAGGTCCACACCACCCAGCCTCTCCACGCAGAAGGCTACAAACTCCCTTGCGGAAGCCCTATTCCCCACATCACAGGCTTTTATGTGTAGGGCTTGAGGTTTCCCAAGCTCCTCTCTGAGCCTTTGGAGCTCCTCCTCTTTCCTTGAGCAGGTGCATACTTGCCAGCCCTCCTCTAAGAGCCTTTCCACTATTGCCCTTCCTATGCCTTTGCTTCCACCGGTTATGATAGCTCTTTTCCCTTCCATGCTTATATTTTAAGGATATAATAAAAACCTTAAGGAGGTAAGGCATGCTTCTTAACCTTGAAGTGAGAACCCAGCTCAAAGACATATTCTCAAAGGAGCTTAGAGAGCCAGTCAACCTCAAGCTCTTCTCTCAGGCAATAGGCTGTGAAACCTGTCAAATCGCAGAAGAGCTTCTTAAGGAGCTTGCGGATGTAGAGCCAGATAAGATAAAGCTAAATGTTTACTCACCACTTGTAGACAAGGAGATTAGCCAACAGTATAGTGTTGATAGGGTGCCAACCATAGTGATAGAAGGCGACATAGACTACGGCATACGTTACATAGGGCTTCCTGCAGGGCTTGAGTTTACCACCTTGGTGCAGGGTATAGTCCAGGTCTCCAAAAGAGAACCAAAGCTTTCAGAAAGAACCATAGAGATGTTAAAGAGCATAGACCTGCCCATGGAAATTATGGTCTTTGTCACCACCTCCTGTGGCTATTGTCCCTCTGCTGCCATAACCGCTATGAACTTTGCCATGGCAAGCGAGAACATAAAAGCCCTTATAGTGGATGCCAGCGAGAACATGGACCTAGCAGAAAGGTTTCAGGTGGTGGGCGTGCCAAAGATAGTTATAAACAGAGGGCTTGCAGAATTTGTGGGAGCGCAGCCAGAGAACAACTTCCTTGGTTATGTGATATCCGCCTACGAAAAGCTCAGGAGGGAAAATGGACAGGCTTGAGTATTTTAAAAGCCTATTGGAAAAGACGCCAGGCAATCCCATGGTGCACTACTCCCTTGCCCTTGAATATTACAAACTGAAAGACTACCAAAACACCATAAGGCATATGGAAAAGTACATGAGCCTAAAGGAGGACGAAGGGGCAGGCTATCGCATCCTTGCCAAGTGCTACGAGGAGCTCGGCGAATACGAAAAGGCTATAGAGGTCCTACAGGAAGGCGTGGAAAAGGCTTTAAAGCATAACCATCCAAGCATGGCAGAGGAGTTTAGGTCTTGGATAGAGCAGTTAAGGTCTTTACAGTCCTTTTAGGGCTTATTGGTTTTTCTTCTGCTCAAGAGCTAAAAGCCTGCTACAAGGCTTATCTCCTATTTCTTCCCGTTGCAGAAACCTGTATAACATACAGACAGGAAAATAGCATTCTCAAGGTAAACAGTTATGTAAGAACGATAAATGTGGGAAAATTGGTTAAAAGGGTTTACAACACAGGCGGTGCGGAGATAGATCTTCCCAACCTTTCTCCAAAACGTTTCGTCTACTATCAAGAAGAGGGAGAGTTCAAAAGGTATCAGGAATACATTTTTGGCAAGGGTAAAATAAGGGTTGCTGAAGTAAAGTATGTGAAGCTGAGCGACCAAGTGGAAAAGAAGGAAGAGAAGGAATATGAATACAAGGGCTTTGTAGACCCATACACAGCCAGCCTCCTATTATACAGAGACAGCGCAAGAGTAGAAAGGGGAACGGTGAAGATGTTTTACGACGATAAGGAATATTGGCTACCGTATAGCGTTATAGGAAGAGAGAGAGTAGATACACCAGCAGGATCTTTTATTACGAGAAAGCTGGAAGTCTATCCTAACATAGAGACAAAAGGATTACTAAAGCCAAAAGGCACATGGTATCTATGGATAGACGAAGAAACAAATGTGCCTGTTAAAATGGAATTGAAATTTGTTATAGGCTCTGCATCTGCAAGGCTTGAAAGTATTGAAGGCGACAAAACACTGCTTAGAAACCTTTTGACTGTAAAAAGATAGGGGGCTGGCGCCCCCGAATGTGTTCTTACTTCTTCTGTTCTGCAGGAGCTGCGCCTTCCTTCTTCTCTTCCTTCATGTGCTCCTTCTTGTGGGTCTTCTTGTGCTGCTGTTTGTGCTGTTTCTTGTGCTCTTGCTTGTGCTCCTGCTTTTGCTCTTGCTTGTGCTCTTCGGGCTTAGCAGGCTGTGCCTGCTGTGCCATTGCTGCACCTGCAAAGGCAGCTGCAAGTAGTAGTGAAAGGGCCTTTCTCATGGTTGCACCTCCTTTGGGTTTATTGATAGATATAAGCATACAGAGAAAAAGATGAAAATTGCATGAAAACTCTAGGATTTCTGTTTGAGTATCAAAAGGGTTATCTGGTAAAGGACAGAAGTCAGACCTATTAGGTAATAGAAGCTATGATGATGTTCCAGTATCAATACAAACCTATAGGCTAAACCCATAAGAAGCAGAGGCGATAGGGCGTTAAGTATGCCCACTATATACTCCCTTGATTGTGTCTCCCTTGTATCTTCAGCTATGGTATTTAGGTTAAGTTTGTAAACCTTGAAATCTGTAACAAAGGTTTTACTTTCCCTTTGGGTTAGCACCGAGCCCTCCTCAAAGGTTATTCCTCCATCCTCTACCTTTGCCCTCTTTGCTATTACTACTCCCTCATTGAATTTGAAAAATATGCCCTCAAGGAGACTTCCATCCCTCCCTTCCACATACAGGGTGAACTGTCCAAAGTTTTGAAAGCTCTTTGGGGGTATAGAGGTCATTATAAGAGTGTAGTATTTTAGAAGAAGTTGCCTTCTTACAAAGCCTATGTCTTCCTCTCGGAGTGTATGAGAAACAAAGAAAAGGGTTAGCATCAAGGGCAATAGCATAAACAGGCTTCTTGTATATAGGCTTATGGGCTTAAGACCAAAGGATTGTATTATGTATAGCTTCTTACTCTCCTTGAGTTCAAAAAGAAGAAGAGAAAAGGATACAAAGAGAGCTGTAGGAAGCATGTATGAAAAATAAAACATAAACCAAAGCAAAAGAAATGGCAGAGAGTCCCTAATTGGTAATTGGAAAATTATCTGGTCTAGTCTAACTATTTGGAATATGAGAAAGAGAAAGGTAAACAATGAGCTGATTATGATACCAAGTCTTAAGAACCTCCAGAAAAACCAGCGAAATATCATTGGGTCCTTATTTTATCCTTGAGCCTCTCCTTCTGGTTTGGTTCTCCTCTTCTACCTTGCATGAGCAGTTCATAAGCTTTTTTGTAGTATTCCTGGGCTTCCTTTTCCTCTCCTAGTTTTTGCAAAACATCTCCCATATGTTCGTATAAGACTGGGTCATCCTTTTCCTTTTCAAGAGCTTTGAGCAGAAGCCTTTTTGCCTCCACATAGTTGCCACGATAGTAGAGAACCCAAGCCATACTGTCTATGTAAGCGGGATTGTCTGGGTCCTTTTCAAGGGCTTTTCTTATGAGCCTTTCAGCCTCGTCAAGTCTTGCCCCCTCATACCAAAGAAGAAGGGAATAGCCCAGATGGTTAAGGAGCTCTGGGTCATCGGGGTTTAGTTCAAGGGCTTTTTTTAGGTCTTCTTCCGCAGATAAAACTTTACCAGCTTTGTCGTTAACTATGGCCCTTAGAAAATAGCCCCTGTAGTCCCTGGGGTTTATGCTTATGGCCTTGTTTATATATTTGAGAGCTTCCTGGAAGTCTTCCTTCTCATTGTAAAGGCTTCCCATAAGAAGGTTTAGCTGGTAGCTGTTTGGGTCCACCGCAAGACCTGACCTGAGTAGGTTCTCTGCTTTGTCGTATTCCTTCTTATCTATGTATATGCCAGCAAGCCTCTCAATGATTTTAGGGTTGTTTCCGAACTTCTTCTGAAGGTCAAGGTAGATTTGGAGAGCCTTATCTCTCTCCTTTTCAAATTCAAGAATTAGTGCATAGGTATAAGCTATATCTGGGTTATCGGGGTTTTCCTTGTATAAGTTTTCCAGAAGTTCCCTTGCCTTATTTGTTTCTCCTGACCTTATGAGAATGAGGCTATACTGGTAAAGGTAGTTGCTATCTGGATACATCTCCGAGAGTTTTTTATATATTTCTTTAGCCTCCTCATACCTTCCTGTTATGGCATATACATTGGCAAGTCTTTCTAGAGCAACTCTGTTGCTTGGGTCTTGTTTTAGTATGTCCTTGTATAGGTTTTCTGCCCTGGAATACTCGCCCCTTTCCTCGTATATGCTTCCCAAGGTTATAAAGCCTGCTTCAAAATTACCCTTTACTTTGAGAGATTTTTCTAGATAGTCTATGGCCTCTTGCTGTTTCCCTTCAGAAAGGGCTATTCTTGCGAGCATAAAGTAAGGTAGGGGATTGTCTGGGCTAACCTCTGCCAGTTTTAGAAGCACCTTGCGGGCTTTGCCCAAGTCCCCCCTCCTTAGGTATTCTTCTGCCAAAAAGACCATTATCTCCCTTGATTGTGGGTTCTTTGCATAGCCTTGTTCAAGGATTATTAGTGCCTTGTCTGTCTCCCTTCTTATGCTGTATATGCTATGCAGTAGCAGATAGGGGTCTGGCATGTTGGGATATTTGGAAAGAAATTCGTGAGCTATCTTTAGAGCCGATTCTGTCCTTTTTAGTTGAAGGGCTAACCTTACTGCATCCACATACAAAGAAGGTGTAGGCGCTCTGTCCAGGGCTCTTAAACAGTAAGATTCTGCTTTGAGGGGTGCCTTCTCTTGGTATAGCCTACAGAAAACATAATCGGTGTAGGGGTTGTAAGCAAAGGCCATACTGGCAATCATAAGGGAAAGAAGGGTCTTCATTCTACACTCCTATGTATAAGCATTGGGATTTCTAGGGTTCTCAGAAGCTGAGAGGATGTGCTTCCAAGAAGCACCCTCTTCAAACCCGATAAGCCCCTACTGCCTAGGACTACCATATCAATTTGGTCTTTTTCCTTCAAGAACTTCCTTATGCCTTCTGCAGGCGACTTGTCCTCAACTAGGTAGGAGGATGTTTCAAAACCCAAGGACCTTAGCCAGCTTTCAAGCTCCTCTATATGCTTTATTTTCTCCTCCCTATACTTTTCGCTCAATACATCCTTTATGGCTTCTACAACGGGGAGTTCTATGGTTTCTTCCACATGTAAAAGGACCATATGGGGAGAGAAGGGTCTTAGTAGCTTCACAGCAAACTCAAGGGCACTCTTGGCATGCTCTGAAAAGTCATAGCCTATGAGAACCTTACCCATGCCTTCTGGTTCCTTGCCTTTAAGGACAAAAAGGGGCCTTTTGGAATATTTGACTATTTTTTCTGTGGTTGATCCTACGATTATCCTTTCTACTAGTCCCTTTTTGTGGCTTCCCAAGAAGACTAGGTCATAAGCCTCTTCCTTTTCTAGGATTGCTTCTGCAGGCTCACCTACTTCTACAAAAGGCTCCACCTTTATGGGTTTCAAAAAGTCCACGAGAGCCTTGAGCCTTTCTCTTGCTTCTTCTCTTCTCCTATCCTGAAGTTCTGATAGCAGTTGCAGGTCAATGGTGCTCATACCAAAGCTTTCTGGGTATGGTAAATAGAGCACTGGAGAGACTATGTGTAAAAGATGAACCTCTGCAGAGTGTCTTTCAGCAAAAGCCTTTACAACCCTTAATAGGGGGTTTGTTATCTCAGTGAAGTCAACGGGCACAAGAAATCTCATAGTAGCCTCCTGTGGAGGGTCTTAACAACAATGCTATAGATAAACCTCATGAAACTCCTCAAGGTTTAATTTAATTACTTCTTGTATGAAGGGAAAGCAAGTATGATTGCCTGCGTATATGTCGGTTCCCATAGAAAAGCCCTTGGTGAGGGCAACCCTTGCACCCGCTTCCTTTGCAATAAGAGAACCAGCCACCACATCCCACGGATTTAGCTCAAACTCTAGAAGCCCGTCAAAAACGCCCTCCGCCAGAAGGCAAAGGTCTACTGCGGCAGCGCCGGGTCTTCTCATGGCACCCACTTTATCAAAAACTTCCCTGAATATACTCCAATAGGGTCCAAGGTCCCTCTTTGCCCTTGAGGGGTAGCCGTATGCCACATAACACTCTTTAAGTTTGGCTTTGTGCCTTATCTTTAGAGGTCTTCCATTCTTGTAGGCGCCACACCCCTCCATAGCCCAATAAAGACTATCAAAGATGGGTAGGTATACAGCCCCCACAAGGGGTTTTCCTCTGTATAGGAGACCAACGGAGGTGCCAAAGAGAGGAAAGCCAGCTATGTAGTTTTTGGTGCCATCTAAGGGGTCTATATACCACACATAGTCTCCATCCGCCGAGCCTCCGTCTTCTTCACCAACCACAAGATGTTCTGGGAGATACTTGTTTATATGCTCTCTTATCCGCTCTTCTGACAGTTTGTCCGCAAGGCTGTAGATGTCCTTCTCGCCCTTTTCCATTACTATGTTGTCTTCTCTTTTGTAAAACTCCTTTAATACTTGTCCACCAAGGAGGCTCGCCTCCTTTGCTATCCTCAGGAAAAGTTCAAGGTCATGCATCGTCCAACACTTCTATACAAGGCAAGCTGTTGCCCTCAAGAAGCTCCAAAAAGGCACCACCGCCTGTGGAGACAAAGTCTATGGCGTTGTATACGCCCGCCCTGTGAATGGCGTGGTCTGTGTCTCCACCGCCGGCTATTGTAAGGGCAGGAGACTGAGCGAGGAGTTTTGCGGTCTCGTAGGTGCCATCTTTGAACCTGTCCAGTTCAAACACACCCATGGGGCCGTTCCACACTATGGTCTGAGCGTCTGCCACTATCTCTTTCAAAAGCCCCACAGAGATTGGTCCTATATCAAGACCCATCCACCCATCTGGTATCTCCTGCCATGGAACAACCTTGGTGGGCGTGTTGTCCGAGACCTCCCGACCTATCACAAAGTCCACAGGAAGATAAAGCCTTACATCCAATTTTTGGGCTATCTCCAGTATATCCCTTGCGGTGGGAATAAGCTCTTCTTCTACCAAGGAGCTACCCACCTTGTGGCCAAGAGCCCTTATAAAGGTAAAAGCCATGGCACCGCCTATGAAGAGCTTGTCTACTCTCTTGAGAAGGTTCTTTATAATGCCCAGCTTAGAGGAGACCTTGGCACCGCCTATGATGGCGACTACGGGTCTTTGTGGGTTTACCATTGCCTTTTCAAAGTAGCTAATTTCCTTCTCAAGGAGAAAGCCCATAACCGCAGGCTTTAGGAGCTGTGGCACAAGGTATACGGAGGCGTGCTTCCTGTGGCATGTGCCAAAGGCGTCGCTCACATAGACCTCCCCCAGCTTTGCAAGGCTTTTGGCAAAGTCTTCGCTCCCTTTGCTTTCTCCCTCATGAAACCTTAGGTTCTCCAGCAGGACCACTTCTCCCTCTTTCATGGACATCACTTCCCTTTCTACCTCTTCACCCACGCAGTCTGGGAGTATCTTTACCTCACGGTCAAGATACCTTGAGAGCCTTTTGGCAACGGGTGCAAGGCTAAGCTTTTCGTCCCTTCCCTTGGGTCTTCCCAGGTGAGACATTAGCACTATCTTCGCCTTTGCGTCCAGAAGATACTCCACCGTGGGAAGGCTTGCCCTTATCCTCGTATCTTCCTCAATGTTCCCAAGTTCATCCATGGGAACATTAAAGTCCACCCTTACAAGGACCCTTTTACCCTTCAGGTCTATGTCTCTGAGGGTCTTTTTCCTGAAAGGCATACCCTACCTCCTAAAAATCAAAGTCTATGTCCTCGTCATCAAACTCGGGGCTCTCATTTAGTTCAAGCACTCCCCTAAGGTTTAGAGCTAGCTTTTTAAGGTTTTCAAGGTAGAAGATTATGTCTTCGTATACCTCAAGCATAACTCTGTATTTCTTTACCTCTTCATAGCCCAGCTTTTTCATCTTGAGAAGTTTTTTTACCGCTATTCTAGATATGAAGGCTCTTGAATACTTTTCCTGCCACTCCTTCCAGAACTCCTGACTGCTCACTGGAGCCTTAACTATGAAAAACTCAAGACTTGACAGCTCCTCAATGAGATTAAGGTCAAGGGTGTTTTTCACTGGTCTACCTCCTCCTAAAAATTATAACCCATAAGATCTCTGAGCTTTTTAACTGGGTCTTGACTTTTCATAAGGCTTGTCCCCACAAGGAAGGCGTCCACGCCAAGGTTTTCTAGCCTCAAAACCTGCTCACGGTTCTCTATCCCGCTCTCCGCTATGACAAACCTTGCTCCCATCTCCTTTATCTTTGGCGCAAGCCTTTCTGAGAGGCTTATGTCCACCTTGAGGGTGTCCAGGTCTCTGTTGTTTATACCTATTGTGTAAGCACCCGCCTTGAGAGCCCTTTCTGCTTCCTGGAGGCTAAAGACCTCCACAAGGTGGGAAAGTCCAAGCTCCTTGGAGTATTCAATGAGGTCTTTGAGTAGCACATCTTCCAAAACTCTAACTATAAGAAGCACTATATCCCCACCATAGGCTTTTGCCTCAAGAACTTGCACGGGGTCTAGTATAAAGTCTTTTCTAAGAAGGGGAAGCCCCACAGACTGCCTGACTTGGAGGAGGTCTTCAAGAGAGCCTCCAAAATACTTCTTATCTGTCAACACAGATATGGCTACCGCACCAGCCTCTTCGTATAGCTTAGCCTGTTCCATCGCAGACACATCCCTAATCTTACCCGCCGATGGCGAAGCCCTTTTGACCTCCGCTATTATCCTTGTCCTGCAGGAGGAGAGGGTCCTTTCAAAGGATAGCACCTGACCTCTTAGACTTGCCAGTTCCTCAAGCCTTTTAAGGTATTCCCTGTCGCGCCTTATCTCGCTCCTTTTATTCTGGATTATCTCTTCCAGCACTCCTATGGATATGCCCTCCTGTATTCTTTACCTTCTTTTCTGTATATGGCTTCAACGCCAAAGCCCTCTCTCTTTAGTTCCTCGTATATCTCCCTTGCTTTGTCATAGCCACGAACCGCCAGCACAACCCCACATCTTGGGTCTATCTCGTCTGGTATGGGTATGAGCTTTGCCCTGCCCCCTAAGAATTTCTCCGCCCTTGTGCCCTCGGATATGGCGGTAAAGGTTATAAAATGGTCTGGCTTTTTTACAAAGGGGTTTAGACTCATGAGTATGTGTCTTACATGGAGCTTTACCCCAAGGGAGTGAAACTTTATCCAATACCAGAGGGAAGGCTCTATTGCTTCGGACTTCTTCCTTAGAACCGCCACCACCTTGCCATCCTCTTTTTTGAGGCTCAAAAGCTCGTTGCCCGTCTGGGCACACCAGCTTAAAATGTCCCTTTCAAAACCTGGGTCTGTGGATATGACCGTGAGGGTTTGCCCTTCTTTTAGCCTTCTCATCTTCTCCGAGGTCATCACCACAGGTAGGGGACACATAAGCCCTGTCAGGTCCAAAAGTTCCTCTTTTAGTTCATCCACCGTCTTCATGTTCACACCTCACAAGGCAATGGCTTTAGTTTGAAGCCTTTCATCAAAGCCCTCAATGTATAAATTTATGAGCTTTCCTGCCTTTTCAAGGGTGCTCAATAGCTCCTTATCGTAGAGTTGCATAGGATTGCTCAGATAAAAGGACACATTGACTTCACCCTTCTCCAATTTTACTGGCACATGGAAGCTGCAGTTTGTTTCGTCAAGCATGGGAACCTTGGGGAGGGTGCCTTGTAGGGGTGTTATGCTTATACTTTTTATCTCAAACCTTTCCCTTATATTCCTAAGGTATTGTTCAAGGGTATTGCTATGAATAAGCTCTTCAAGAAGTAGCCCCTCTTTACCAATTTGAAGGGACTTTTCCAGCCTTGCATATTCGCTAGCAAGCTTGGCATAGGATTTCCTGAGGTTTCTTATGTAGAACCTTTCCTTCCTCAGAGCATCCACAAGGTCTGGATGCAAGGATGCCATAAAGAGGGCAAGAAAGGCTGGCAGAAGGGCAAGCCCCCAAGCACCATAGTAGTAAAATCCAAAGCCCACAAGAAGCCAGAGGAAAAGCATGCCTTCAAAGACCCTTCTACTTGTGTATAGAGCTATGGGCACAAAGAGGGCAAGTATGGCTTCCTTTTGTCCAGAGAGTAGGACAAGCAGAGCGAGGAAAAGAAGGTCTCCATAGTTTTTAAAGAGCCTCAGCCTGCCAGGGTATAAAAACACATATATGGCAAGTATTAGGTAGAGAACAGAGGGTATAACTATAAGAGCTTGTTGAGTAGCAGTTTTGCCCATAGACAGGGCAAGGAAGAAGGCAAAGATCAAAGCCCTTAATACAAGGAGCACAAGGCCTATATCCCTTAGCACAACAATATTTTACTCTACCTCTATTCTCTTGACCTTTTCCTTTTTCTCCCTACCTTCTACCCGGCTTTCTAGCCTTCCCACCTCGTAGTCTACAAGAGTTTTGATTATCTTCCAAAAGGACAGCTCCATCATGTAGAGGTTTTTCATAACTTCTCTTCTGACCTCCTTTGGAGGTAGAAAAACCTCAAGCATTTTAAACATGTCTCTTCTTAGCTCTTCCACCTGCTCCTCAAGAGTCTCTTCTTTGAGCTCTTCCTTTTTGGCCATGTTCTTTAATATATGCTAAGGCTTTAGCAATTTCAAGAACTCCTCCACTGCCCTTTCCATGCCCCATAGGACAGCATTGGAAACTATGGAATGCCCCACATTTAGCTCTTCTACCACATCCGCAAGCTCTCTGAGGAGCATGGGGGTGTTTTTGTAAGTAAGTCCGTGCCCTGCGTAAACCCTTAGCCCCAGAGACCTTGCCATGAGCCCTGCCTGTTTTAGTTTCTTTAGCTCCTCCTTCGCACCTTCTATATTATGGCTGTTGAAGAGGTTTGCATACTTGCCTGTGTGTAGCTCCACCGCATCCGCCCCCACCCTTTTGCTTGCTTGAATTTGTTCCCCCTCTGGCTCCACAAAGAGAGAAACCTCTATGCCTGCTTCTCTGAAGTCCTTGAGGTAGTCCCTAAGGTATTCCTCTAAGGCTACCACATTGAGCCCACCTTCGGTGGTTATCTCCTCTCTCCTTTCTGGCACTAAGGTAATCCTGTTAGGCTTTACTCTGAGGGCGATAGCCTTCATCTCTTCTGTGGCGGACATTTCAAGGTTTACCGGCACATGCACAGCCCTTTTTATAAGCTCTAGGTCCTCCTCCTGAATGTGTCTGCGGTCTTCTCTCAGATGTAGGGTTATCTGGTGAGCCCCTGCCTGCTGAGCTATCAAAGCTGCAAAGAGTGGGCTGGGCTCAAAGGTTCTCCTTGCCTGCCTGAGGGTTGCCACATGGTCTATGTTTACACCGAGCCTCATGTCTTTTCTAAGGGTAAATTATATCATCCTCCTCAAGATACTCTCCCATTCTTATCTCCAACAACTCTGCCACTATAAAACCTGCGTTCTCTACGTTATAGGGAGTGGTTCTATTGGCATAGGCGGTGTCTCCAGAGGTGTAGTATCTTGTTTCAGAGCCAACAGTTACCCTCAGAGTGCCCTTTAGCACCGTCCAGCTCCTGTTTTGGTGCATGTGCATGCGAAGGCCCAAGCCCTTTCCGGGCAGTATACTCAGCTTGTATATGCGGTAGCCTTCACCGGACTCCAATAGTAGCTCTGTGCCCCACTCGTAGCTGTTTTCAAGGGGGTAGTAGGCCTCCTTGTAGTTCTTCTCCTTTAAGGTCTTGACCAATTCCCTAACCTTGGCGGCGCTTCCCCTCTTCATAACAAGCACCGCATCCCTGTCTTCTACCACAAGTGTGTCCTCCACATCCATCAAACACACAAGCTTTCCATTGCTGTAGACTAGGTTGCCCCTGCTGTCAATGCACAAACCTCTTCCCACACAGGCATTTTCCTTTTGGTCCTTATCTAGAATGGAGTAGAGCCCATCAAAGGACCCTACATCGCTCCACAGAAGGTCCATAGGTATGACCGCACCCCTCTTGGTCTTTTCCATTTCTATGTAGTCAAAGGATATATCCGGCAGTTTGTGATAGTTCTGAACAAAGCTCTTGTATCCTTCAAACATGAACTCATAGACTTCAGGAGCATTAAGCCTATACTCCTCAAGGGCTGTATCCAGCCTAAACACAAAGTTGCCTGAGTTCCAAAAGTAAACACCTTCTTGGAGCATCTCCTCCGCCCTTGCCCTACTGGGCTTTTCCACAAAGCTTTCCATGAGATACGCCTTCATATCGCCTTGTTCTTCTATAGGACCATCCGCCTTTATGTAGCCAAAGTTTTGTTCTGGTCTTGTGGGCCTTATGCCAAAGGCAACCACATAACCCTTCTCGGCCACCCCTCTTGAGAACTTGAGGTAATCCACAAACTTCTCTTCTGGCTGTATTAGATGGTCTGAAGCAAGCACAAAAACAACCTCCTCATCATCGGCATCCAATATCTCCTTGATATACAGCAGTCCGTAAGCTATTGCTGGTCCTGTGTTTTTCCTATTAGGCTCCACCAATAGCCCATAGCCTTCATGAGGATAGAGGTCGTTCTTTACCTTGTGCTGGTAGTCCTTGTGGGTTATGATAAGGATATCTCTTGGGTCTACAAGTCTAAGGGCCCTCTCGTAGGTCATTCTAAGAAAAGACCGATCGCCCAAAAGCTTTAAAAACTGCTTTGGATGCTTTTCCCTTGAAAGGGGCCAAAGCCTAGTTCCACTGCCTCCTGCAAGTATTAACACCTTCATACCCTCACCTCCTTTAGACTTTGCCTGAAGGCGTAGAGCCTGTCAAGACTGCTAAATTTATTATCCTTTACCACACCATAGTCCATAAAGGAAAAACTCCTCAGACCAAGCCTGTATAACTCCTTGAGATATTCTAGGTTTTTCATGTATGCCATATCATCCGCTATTACATCCGCACGCTTGTTGTTGGGCATGTAGTGGGCAAGATGGAGAGGCTTGCCATAGGCGTTGAAAAACTGGCAGTTTTTGAATATTCTTTGCGGGTTGCCATAGCCGGCATTCTCCGACATCTTATAATCAAACATGCTCTGGAAGAAAACTGCATTGCCAGATCTTATAACAGGCTCAAAAAACCT
>JAXSPD010000019.1:0-31454 GCA_037926845.1 Candidatus Pampinifervens yunnanense
ATGCCAATGGGGTATCCCATAGCTCTTAGCTCTGTGAAAAAGTCCTGACCCAGCATGAGCCTTTCCTTGTCTCTAAGGGTTGCATAAAACTCATTAAAGACCTTTACAAGCTCTTCAAAGTTGGCATCCCCTCCATATTCCCTTATGACCTCAAGAGTGGCAAGCCAGTCGTTGTTTATGCCCTTTGAAAACTTTATCCTCCTTACCTCCTCTATGGAAACCTCCCTTCTTAGGAAATGCTCCGCAGTGTGCTTTATGGCGTAATGGTAAGACTGGCTCACATCCACTATCACGCCGTCCACATCAAATATAACGCCCTTTCTCATCCTGCCACAAGCTCAGAGCTGGCTTTTGAGAGGAGAAACTTCATAAACTTACTTGCCAGAAAGGTGAGCTTTTCGTGTTCTGGATAGATTATGTAATACCACCTTACCGCGTTAAAGCCCTTTATCCTTACAGGAACTACACTGCCCTCTTCAATTGCTTTTTCAACTATACCCTTTGAGAGAAAGCTACAGCCATAGCCCTTTTTAACCATGCTAAGGATTGACCTTCCGCAGTTTATCTCTATCCTTATGTTGAGCCTCTCAAAAATTATTCCAAGTCTTTCCAGCTCTTCTTTTACCACCTTCCTTGTGCCAGAGCTCACCTCTCTAAATATGAGGTCTACACCGTAAAGCTCTTCTGGCTCTATCTCTCCCCTCTTGGCAAAGGGATGGGAGGGATGGGTAAAAAAGACCACCTCATCCATGAACCATTTTATGGAGCTAAACCTTTCTGATGGCTCTCTCTCTATAACTCCTATGTTAAGCACGCCCGAGGAGAGGGCTTCCTCTATGTGCTGGGAATTGTCTACAAGCACCCTTATAGAGATGTTTGGGAGCTGTTGGTGAAATTCTACAAGAAGCTCTGGGACCTTGTATTCGCTCAGAGTGGTGCTTATGCCCAAAAGGAGGGTATCTTTGAAATCTTTCTTTATCTTTGCCATCTCTTCCATGAGGTTCTCATAGTCAGAAAGCAGACTTTTGGCTATCTGGTATATTCTCTTTCCTTCGTCTGTTAGCATTATCCTACCGCCCTGCCTTTGGAAGAGCTTGGCACCTATTATCCTCTCAAGGGCTTTTATCTGCTGGGTTACCGCAGGCTGGGTTATATAAAGTATCTCGGAAGCCTTTGAAAAGCTCCCAAGGTCTGCAACCGCTACAAAGGTCTTGAGCTTGCTTATGTCTATCATTACAGTTTAAAATTTTAATATAAAACTCTCTTATGGCAAGGATAAGGCTAACTTATCTTAAAGAGCGTCCTTATGAGATTTTCCAACTGTTCTAAGAGCTTTGATAACTCTTCCCTTCTCATGCTTGAAGGCTCTTCAAGCACCCAGTGTTCCCTTCTCATGTGACCTTCGGAGTAAGGGCATGCGTCTCTTGCCTCTGGTGAGAGGGTTATAAGCACATCCACTTGGTCGTAGGGTATGCTGTCCACACCCTTTGGGCGGAGGTTCTCCGTGGGATAACCCTTTTCTTTGAGAAGGGCTATGACCTCCTCTGGCACTTCTTGTGCTGGTTCTATGCCGGCAGAGTATATCTCCGGTGTGAGAAGGGCGAGCCTTGATAGCTTTCTTGCAACCGCCTCTGCCATTATGCTCCTGACTGCATTTTTTGTGGAGATGAAGGCTATCTTCATGGGACTTCTATTTTATCATCTGCATGAGCCTTCTTAGAGCTTTGCCCCTGTGGGATATGAGGTTTTTCTCCTCTTGGCTCAGCTCCGCCATGCTCTTGTGATAACCCTCTGGCTGGAAAACAGGGTCGTAGCCAAAGCCACCACTACCCCTTGGCTCATGGAGTATGTGCCCATGGCATCTGCCCTCAGCCCAAAAGCCAGCGTCCTCCATATAGACCACCACAAAAGCCACATAGTAAGCCCTTCTGTCCTCCATACCTTTCATGAGCCTGAGGAGCTTTTCTATGTTGGCTTTGTCTTTGCTTTCCTTTGGAGGCTCTCTTCCTCCCCAATCAATCTGGTAGAACCTGCTGGAGTATATGCCCGGGTAGCCCTCAAGGGCAGGCACCACAAGCCCCGAGTCCTCCGCAAGTGTGGGTATGCCATAATTCTCGTAGTAAGTTCTGGCTTTTATGTAAGCGTTCTCCAAGAAGCTACAGCCCTTCTCTTCCACCTTTAGGTCTTCCTCTGGAAAGAGGAGCTCAATACCAGTATCTGCAAGTATGGAGCTTATCTCCCTACGCTTTCCTAGGTTTGTGGTGGCTACCAGAAGTCTTGTCCGCATGTTAGAATTATAAACATGGAGTTCGAGCCAGTCATAGGACTTGAAATACACGTGCAGATGGATACAAAAACCAAGCTCTTCTGCTCCTGTCCTGTGGAGTTTGGTGCGGAGCCAAATAGTAATGTTTGTCCCGTTTGTCTTGGACTGCCGGGAAGCCTGCCAGTTATCAACAAAAGGGCTGTAGAGTTTGCCATCAGGGCAGGGCTTGCCCTCAACTGCCGGATAAATACCCGTTCTGTCTTTGCAAGGAAAAACTACTTTTATCCAGACCTTCCAAAGGGATACCAGATATCCCAATATGAAGAGCCTATTGCGGTCAACGGCTGGCTTGAAGTAGGTGGCAAAAGGGTAAGAATAAGAAGACTACACATAGAGGAGGATGCAGGTAAAAACATCCACGAGGGTTCAAAAACCTTTGTGGACCTCAACAGGGCAGGCACGCCCCTTATGGAGATAGTAACCGAGCCAGACATAGACTCTCCTCAAATGGCAAGGGAGTTTTTGGAAAGGCTAAGAAACATCATGAGATACACTGGCGTGTCCCGTGCGGACATGGAGAAGGGACAGCTTCGTTGTGATATAAACATCTCCATAAGACCGAAGGGTTCAAAAGAACTTGGCACGAGGGTGGAGATAAAGAACGTCAATTCCTTTCGTTTTGTCCAAAAGGCGATAGAGTCCGAAATAGAAAGGCAGATAAAACTCCTCCTTTCTGGAGAGAAAATAGTGCAAGAGACACGCACCTTTGACCCCTCCACAGGTCTAACATACCCCATGAGGACAAAGGAAGAGGCAGAAGACTACAGATACTTCCCAGAGCCAGACCTACTACCCCTCCTTATTCCTCCGCAGTGGTTGGAAGAGATAAAAGCCCACATGCCAGAGCTTCCAGAGGAAAGATACGAAAGGTTCATACAAAACTACGCCCTTGACCAATACTCCGCAAAGGTGCTAACCGATAACAAAGAGCTTGGAGACTTCTTTGAAGAGTCCCTTAGGTATTACGGACAAGACCCCAAGCTAACTGCCAACTGGCTACTTAATGACCTTCTTGGAAACCTTTCAGAGGCTGGTAGAGACATAGAAAGCTCTCCTGTTAGCCCTCAAAGTCTTGCAGAGCTTGTAAAACTTATAAGGGAAAATGTGCTCTCTTCAAAGCTCGCAAAGGAAGTTATAAAAGAGATGACCGCAACTGGCAAAAGCCCCTCTCAGATAGTAGAAGAAAAAGGTCTAAAGCAGGTAAGCGACGAAGGACAGATAAGGTCTATGATAGAGGAGGTTTTGAAGGAAAATTCAAAGGAAGTGGAAAGGTTCAAGGCAGGAGAGGAAAAGGTCTTTGGCTTTCTTGTGGGTCAAGTTATGAAAAAGGCAAAGGGCAAGGCAAACCCACAGATGGTAAACAGCTTACTAAGGGAAATGTTAAGCAGATAGGCGTTAATTGTCTGTAGGTTTTATTAGATTTATCTGAACCTCATTCATGTCTATACCTATCTGTTTAAGGGTCTCTTCTATCCTATTTTCGTAGTCTTCTTTACTCATCTTACCACCCTTTGCATGAACCTCTATTACCACACGCAGGTCAGCGAATTCGGAGTTAAGATTTCTAAGCAGGTTATACATATCGGAGAATCTGCCAAAAGGAATGGGAACTTTAAGAAACAAGCCCGCGTATTCTTCTCTTTGAGTTGCAGAAGTGGTATAGTTTTGGACTGTGGACTCTATTTGAGACTTGCTCTCCGAAGATGCAGAGTATGGCTTTTCTTCTTTAAATACTTCCCTTTTTTCCTCTTGTGCTTTTTCATTGCATAAGGTGGATTTTATTATGACCTCCTCTTCTGACAACTCTACAGTGCAATCTTCTTTGAAACATCTACATACTGGTTTGCCATCCTCTAACTTTCCTATACCAAAAAGACCCTGTTTTACACCTTCCCTTATAGCCTTTTTTAAGACCTCTTGGCTCAAAATTCTTGGCTCACCCGGACGTGTATAAAACAGCTCATAAATGTTCCTAACGCTTACATAATCATCCTTTAGGTATTTACTATCAATCACTAAGGGATTTATGCTATCAATTATTTCTCCATCACCCTTTAATTTGTTGTAGACTTCCTCATCAAGGCTTGTGTCTTTGGCGTATGTGCCAATTCCCAAGTTTATATCCTTTAGTCCCTCACCAAAGGGAATCACCACACGCCTATAAAAGTCCCTAAGTCTTGCCCCTGAGTCCTCCTCAAACCTCTTTACACTTTCCTTTACCTTCTTCTCTTGCTCCTTTGTTAGGTTCAGACCGCTATCTTCTTCTATTAGCCTCCAAGCAAGTTTTTCTCTTATAAACCTATCAAAGTTTACCCTATCCTCTTCAAAGGGACAGAGGAATATCAGAGTGTTTCTGTAAACTCTTGGTTTCTCTCCGCAGTATTGCAAAAACTCTTTAATCTTATCTTCGGAGAACTCTCTTAGAAAAATTAGCTTTAAATCCCTTGTATCTGGAACATCTCTGGTTTTCTTGGGCCACAGAATCACGTTAAACTTGCTGTCTTTCTTGACGTATTTAGTTAGCATTTCCTTCTCTTCCTCTTCCACATATCTATCATCCACTTGGTCTAACTTACTCAAGAGTATACGGTTTAGGTTAGGCTGGTTAGTGAAAAATAGACCCGAGTCGGAAAGGTAAAAGAGACTTTCTTTTAGTTTTTCTACCGCTTCTGCAATTATACTACTTGAATGGTAAACTTCTGCACAAGAGAGTTTTAGCTCCTGTAGAGTTGTGCCCCTTTCTGACCCTGCAGAGAAAGAATACATAAATATAGCGGTTGCACACCTTGTGCCAAAGGAAAAAGGCTGATATGCACTTGCAAAAGACCTATCTACCTTCTTTGCTCTGGAATCTGGCTCTGTTATATCTAAGGCAAGAATGCTGTCATATTCGTTTCCTATATGTCTTATTAACTCTCTTCTAATTTCTTGGTTTTTAAGGTCAATATCTCCAAGCCTTATAAAGGGTTTTTGTGAGTCTATAAGAGAGTGCACCACAAGTGCGAGTATTCTCAAAACACCTCTCGTGCGTTGGAAATTTGGAAAACTTCCCCACCTTTTGTATAGGACATCTATCACTTCTGGTTGAAAGGGAAAGCTATTTATGAACTTTTCACGATAATAGGACTTATCCATGTCAGGTGGAAATAGCCCTTCCCTCTCTGCATAGCTCATAAACTCCTCTATGTTTTCTCTTGCCTTATCTCTGTCCACTTGGCTAAAAAGACGCCTTACTATAACCGATGCAACCTCTTCATCTTCCACTGGTGTATACACCTTTTCCACCCTTCCTGTTATGTGCTGTATTTGTTGCAAAAAGGACTCTGCGTTTTGGTCATATCTTTCAAGTATGCTTGAGGGTAGTGTAAAAACAAGCAAGGTCTTGTCAAGGGTTCTTATGGTAGTAGTAAGTTCTTGAATAAAGGCTAAACTTTGACCTGCAAGGTTTGAGTCTCCTACCTTTACTCCACTTGCCTTCGTAATATACTCCAAAAGTTCATCTATTAGTATAAGGAGAGGTTGATTTTCCGAAAGGAGTTTGTATAGCTTTTCCCTCCCTGGAGAGACCTTTCCTTGTAAAAGCTCCACCCTTCCACTTAACTGAAACTCTATCTCTTCCCAAAGGGTTCTATCTCTTGGGTCAAATACCGTGCCATCTAATACTACTACCTTTGCATTCCATTCCTTTGCTTTGTGATATAGGGCAATGAGGGAGTGTGTCTTTCCTCCTCCAAAAGGTGTTTGAAGTTGAATTATTGGGTCTCCAACCTCTCCTCTTAGCCTCCTTCTGGCAATTTCTAAAAGATTTCTCAAACCCGCAGTTAGGTAGGTCTTCCTAAAGAAAACTTGTGGATTTTTATACTCTTCTGGTGCTTTGCCAGTGTGAACTTGCCACAAGTCCGCAGCAAAAATATCCATAGTAAGCCTTCCTTTAAGTATGTCCTCATGAGGAGTAGCTATAGTTATAAAAGGTCTCATAATAACCCTCCAAAAGCGTGCTATATATTATTCTACATGCCTTCAAAAGATATAGCCCTCAAAGACATCTTTGAAGAAATCCCACACAGGCTTAGCAAGATACTTGCACCAGCACCCATAAAGGAACTGCTACCCACCAACTTCCCTTCTACAGAGTTAAGAGTGGACTTCTTAGCAAGACTTGAGGACGAAAGCATACTGCATATAGAATTTCAGTCCTTTAACGACCCTAACATGCCCTTCAGAATGCTACGCTATTACCTTGCCATATTAGATAGATATCCAACCAGTCCTATAAAACAGCTCCTTGTGTATGTGGGAAATAGAAAGCTAAGAATGAAGTCAAGGCTAAGGCTTAGAAACCTAACCTTTAGCTATGAGATGATTGACATAAGGCAGATAGACTGCAGAGTGCTATTGGAAAGTCCAGACCCTATGGATAGGCTATTGGCATGTTTGTGTAGGGTAGAGGATGAGGCATATCTGATAGAAAAACTCATAAAAACTATGGAAAGCATGAACGAGGAAGAGAGAAAAGACTATCTTCTGAAAGCCTTGACGCTGACAGAACTAAGACCTAACTTAAGGATAAGGCTCACAGAGGAGGTCAAGCACATGCCTATAGTGGTTAGACCTGAGGATATAAGATTGCCAAAGAGGAAGTTGAAAAAGGACATTCTTTATAGGCTTGGTCTTGAGGAAGGTAGAAAAGAAGGCGAAGTTATTGGTGTTGAAAAGGGTAGGAAAGAGGGTGAGATTATTGGTATTGAAAAAGGTAAACACATTGGACTGGAGGAAGGTCTTATAAAGTCCGCACAAGAGATGCTTATAGCCATAATTGAAGGTAAACTCGGCTATGTGCCTGAGGAGATAGTAAATAGGATAAGGGAAATAAGAGATGTGGAGTTTCTGAGGTCTTTAGCCAAAAAGTTGGTCTCTGCTTCTGAGGATTTTACGCAGGTTTTGGCTATTGAACTGAAAATTTCATAGACTAATTCAAAACTCATAGTGGCAAGGCTCACGGAGGAGGTCAAGCACATGCCTATAGTGGTTAGACCTGAGGAAGGGTTTTTAAAAGCATTGCAGGATAAAGTGTTGACCCTTATATGGGAAAAGATTGAATTGGTTCCTAAGGGTGTGGAAGTAAAGAAGTTAACAAACTCTTGGAGTGTTTTTGAGCTTTTTGACAGAGAAGCATTGTAGAAGAGGTATCTAACTTTATAATAACTTGCAACCTGCGTTATAATATATAGACCAAAGGCGGCGTAGCTCAGCTGGTTAGAGCGGAGATCTCATAAGTCTCAGGTCGGAGGTTCGAGTCCTCCCGCCGCCATTATTCTACCGACACCCTCTTCTGGAGCTGATAAAGCCTTATTATCTCTTCCACAGTGTTGGCATCCTCTGGATTTTTATCCTCTCTTATAAAGCTAACCGCTCTTGGAAAACGCAAAGCGTAGCCCGGCTCTTCAAGGGTCCTGCCTGCGGTGTGCAGAGGGGAGCGAGTTATCTCATCCGCATTAACCGTTATCACATACCTTGGCTCTACCCAAACATCCACATCCATGAGACTGTCCACCCTTGGATGCCTGTGGTCGAGCCTTATTTTGTCCAGCATTTCTTTGAGCCTTACCCATTCCTCCTCTGTGAAGCCCGAGCCTACCTTGCTTATGGTCTTGAAGGTATCCGTTGAGGGCTCATAGACCGCCACGAGAATGCCTCCTATGCCCAGCTTTGCCCTTGCACCCTTTCCGTAGTAATAGCCCACTATGACCGCATCTATAGTATCTGCAAGGCTTCCTCTGTAGCTTCTCTTTAGTTTTATCCAGTTGAAGTTTCTTGAGCCTGCGGTGTAGGGTGCATCAAGGCGTTTTGCCATTATGCCCTCAAGCCCCCTCGTTATGGCATCCTCAAAGAAGGCTTCCACCTCCTTCACACTATCCGTTATGAACATCTCAGAAGCCCGAAGGGTGTTTGTATGGGTAAGAAGTTCCTCAAGAGCCCTTCTTCTTTCTATGTAGGGTTTTACCGTGTAGTCTTCGCCCTCAAGGTATAGCAGGTCAAAGACAAAGAGCTTCAGGGGGTATTCCTTGGCGTATTCCTCCACGCTGTATTTTCTCTTTCTCTGGATGGTGATTTGAAAGGGATAAAACTCGCCAGTTTCCTCGTTTACCGCCAGAGCCTCTCCTTCAAGGATAACTCTTTGAGCTTTTATGTCTCCTATAACCGCCTTAACTACATCTGGAAACATTTCTGTCATGCGTTCAAGGTTTCTTGAGTATATTTCCACCTTTTGGTGGTCCTTGTGAACTTGAAGTCTAAAGCCGTCGTATTTTGCCTCTATCGCACACCTTCCAAGCCGTTGGATTATTTCATCTGCGCTTGAGACCCTTTCTGCGAGAGCCATCCTTATGGGATAACCCACTTGAATCTTGAATTCCCTTATGGCGTCAAGCCCGCCCTCCTTTAGCCTTTTAGCCACAAGCCCAAGGTCTGAGCATAGATTGTATGCCCTCTCTATGTAGGGTTTGAGCTCTTTGTCTCCCATGGTAAGAGAAAGTGCATCTATTATGGTGGCATCCCCCACACCAAGCCTCAGCCTACCTATGATAACCCTCACCGCATATTTGGCTTCAAAGCCCGAAAGACCCTTCAGAAGGCTTATGAGCTTCATGACCTTGTCTAAGGTTCCCCTTGTGCGTGCAACATCAAGAAGCTCCTCATAGACCCTTACAAGGCTTAGACCTCTCCCCTGCCAGCCTATAATCTCTTGTGCGGTCTCGCCAAGGTCTCCCTTTTGTTTGTAGAGGGCTTCCACCTGCTTTGCCTTAACACCGCTGGCTTTGGAGAGGGCTTCCATCATGAGCTTTTCGGAAACTCCAAACTCCACACCCCTAAAGGCAGGCATAAGCTCACCAAGGGTAAGGTAGACCACCTTGTCCACCTCCTCCGCCCCCGCCATCTCTAAAAGCTCTCTTAGTATATCCGCCATCTCAAGGCGGCTGGTGGTCTGCTCAAGGCGGTAGAAGTATTCAGAAAGCTCCCTAAAGGTCATGCTACAATTATAAACATGAAAAGCATACCCTTCATGAGCCTAAGAACCTATGCCTATGTGGTTTCTATCCTGCTTTTGGTGCTTAGTCTTCTTTCTCTATTCTACAGGGGGTTAAACCTTGGGCTTGATTTTACAGGAGGCAGTGTTATTGAGCTAAAGTTTGAAAAACCCATAAGCGTGGGGGATGTGAGAAAGGACCTTGAAGGTGCTGGCTATTTACACTTTCAGGTTCAAGACACAGCCCAGGGCACGGTTATAGTAAAGCTAAGGCTTGGAGAATCCACGGACAAAGCCCTTGAGGAACTAAAGAAGCTCTCACCCTACGAACTCATAAGGTCGGAGAGCATTGGAGGAATAATAACCTCTGAACTGCGTCAAAAAGCCATATGGGCTATGTTGGTGGCTTTGGGGGGCATACTTGTATATCTTGGCTACAGGTTTGAACCCCTCTGGGCTTTGGGAGCAATCCTTGCACTGGCTCATGATGTGCTTATAGTGGTGGGCGCATACTCAATAACCCAGAGGGAGGTAAACCTTGATGTGGTGGCATCTCTTCTTATTGTGGCAGGCTATTCGGTCTCCGATACGGTGGTAGTCTTTGACCGTATAAGAGAGAACCTAAGGATAAGGAAGGGAACACCCTTTAGAGATTTGATAGACATTTCCATAAATCAGACCCTTGCAAGAACCTTAATGACCTCTCTTACCACCTTTGTGGTATCTCTTACCCTTTTTGTCTTTGGCGGTCCAGCACTGTCCAACATTATGTTTGCTTTCGTGGTGGGTGTGGTGGTTGGCACTCTATCTTCCATATTCGTGGCAAGTGCCCTAGTCTTTGACATAAAGAGTAGGCTTAAAGCCCAGCCTGTAGGTCACGAACAGAACACCTAACTTTCAATCAAACCTGCTTATAATTATCCCCAATGCCAATCCTTAGCTACAGCCATCTACCCTACCCTTGACAGACTTTTCTCCGTCTACAGGTCTTTGGTTAATGGCTACATCAATTCCCTCTGGAACGAGAGAGGGCTTTCACTTCTTGAAAGCAAGGGCAAAGCTTGGGCTGTGCTTTCAAAGTCCTTCCCAAAACCTCAAAACATCCCTTCAAGACTTTGGAGGTGTGCCCTTGAAATGGCAGGACAAATCCTAAGGTCTCAGATAGAAAGGAAAAGGCTTTTTGACGCCTTACTTCAAGGACAAAAGCTCAAGGTAGAAGAAAAGCTCACATACAAAGCCCAGTTAAAGGGCATAGAGCTTATAAAGGTAGACCCAGCTTATACAAGCTCATACTGTCATAAGGAGTGTGAGTGTGGAGCGTATGACAGAGATTACAATGCAAGTGTCAATATAGGCATAAAGGCTTTGATGGTCTGTTATGCAAAAGCCCGAGGCTATAGGCAAAGGGCTATTCCTGGCAGAGTTCCGTTCCGTCAGGGCATGGCAGGCTGGAAAGTTCTGCTTACTGTGCTTACGCTTACAAAACTCTACGCATGGCTACAGGTAGTTCACACTTCCTACCTCAAGGCTCAGAGCTTGAGTAGTTGGATAGGTTTGGACAAGTATGATTAGGAAAAATGGAACGGTGTATAATCTTAATTGATGAGGGATATAATTTTAAGAATAGGCATACCTATAGTTCTTGTTTTGCTACTAGTGGGGGGCTTTCTCTTTTGGAAAAACTACACAAACCGCAAGATTCAAGAGATATCCTACAAGGAATACGAAGTAAGAAAGCTTCTGCAGGCAGGAAACTACAAAAAAGCCCAAGAGCTTATAGACTCAGCTTCTTCAAAGGGTGGACCTCTCAAGCCCCTTTTTCTTTCTTACGAGCTCTACATAGCGGACCAAGGCAAGGGGGAGAAGATAAACACCGCACAGGTTCTTCGTGAGATATTGAAAAGCCTAAAAGACAAAGAACTCTTAGCCCTCTACAGAGAAAGGTATGCATACGAGCTTTTCAAAGAGGGCAAGAGTCAGGAGGCCCTTAGAGAACTTGAAAGTATAAGGGAAGAGGATTTTAACTATACAAGTGCCCTTCTCCTCAAGGCTCAGATCCTTAAAAGGGAGGGCAAGTTGGAGGAGTCAAAGTCGGTCCTTAAAAAAATAGAAGAAAAAAGCCCAGGCACATACTTTGCAAATATGGCTCAGGCCCTTTCTTTAATGGGGGATTAGTATGAAGGACCTTCTTATAGAAATAGGAACGGAAGAGCTGCCCGCAGGCCATATACTGCGTGCGGTAGACCACATAAAGGAGAGGTTGGCTCAAATACTCCAAAGGAAAGACATACAAAGCTTTTCAACACCGAGAAGACTCGCCTTTTTCGTCAAAAACTTTGAGAACATATCTCCCGAAAGGGAGGAGGTCATCTACGGTCCACCAGTTAAGGTAGCCTATGAGGAAGGAAAGCCCACAAGGGCCCTGCTTGCCTTTCTTGAGAGAAACGGTGCCAGCCTTGAGGAGGTGGTGGAGCTTAAGAGGGGAGAAGGTCTGTATGTGGCCATAAGGAAAAAACTAAAAGAAGCCACTCCCCTTGAGAAACTTTCAGAAGCCTTTGAGGATTTGCTGTGCTCTGTGCCCTTCCCAAAAACCATGAGGTGGGACTCTTCAAACCTTAGGTTTTCAAGACCCATAAGGTGGATATGCGCCCTCTATGGCGACCAAGTCCTTCCCCTTTCCTTTGGAAGGTTAAAGTCCGATAGGATAACCTACGGGCACAGGATATTGTCTCCGGGTCAGATAGACCTCAGAAAAGCAGAAGACTATGTTGAAGTCCTTAGGGACAACTATGTTGTTGCTGACTACAAAGAAAGGCTTGGTATGGTGCTCGCCTTCCTCCAAGATGAAGCCTTTGCCTTGGGAGGAAAGCCCCTTTGCCCCGAAGGTTTGGAAGAGGAGGTGGCAAACCTTGTGGAGTTTCCCTTTGCGGTGGTTGGAAGGTTTGAGGAGAAATACCTCGAGCTTCCCGACAGGGTCATAATGACCGTCCTTGCCCATCATCAAAGGTTCTTCTGCATAGAAAAAGATGGCCGGCTCCTGCCCTACTTTATAGCCATAAGCAACAACTATCCAAGAGATGGCCTAATCGTCAAAGGCTACGAGAAGGTCATAAGGGCAAGGCTGGAGGATGCGCTATTTTTCTACAGAGAGGACCTCAAAAAGCCTCTAGAGGAGCTGGTTCCCCAGCTGTCGGAGGTTCTATTCCATCCAAAGGCCGGCAGTATGTTAAAGAAGGTCAGTAGGGTGAGAGAGCTTGCCATGAAGCTGGCGGACCTTCTGGGTCTTTCTGAAGATAAGAAGAGAAAGATAGAGAGGGCAAGCCAGCTCTGTAAGGCAGACCTTCTTACTCAGATGGTAAGGGAGTTTGATGAGCTTCAGGGGTATATGGGATACATATACGCCCTCAAGCAGGGGGAAGACCCAGAGGTAGCCCTTGCCCTTTACGAGCATTACCTTCCGGTGCGACCCTCGGACCCTCTACCCTCTGGGGATGTTTCTGCAGTGCTTTCTTTGGCGGACAGGCTTGACAGCCTTAGCACCCTCATTGCAGTGGGTGAACTTCCAAGCGGTAGCTCAGACCCCTATGGCATGAAAAGGCTTGCCCATGGCCTTTTTGCCATAATGGAGGCTTTTGGCTGGAATGTGGACCTTTCACAGCTTATTGATGGACCTCATGAACAAATGGAAAAGTTCTTGTCCTCAAGGCTGGAGGCATACCTTGACCCTTATGGCTACGACCTTGTGAGGGCGGTTCTTGAAGTAAAAAACCCCCTAAGACCATATGAGGTAATAGAAGGGGTAAAGACCCTTGCCAACTTGGAGGAAGAGGAAGAATTTAAAAAGATAGTAGAAGCCTACAGGAGGGTGGTAAGGATACTACCTTCAGAGTGGAGGGAAGGCACGGTGGATGAAAAGCTGCTTCAAGAAGAGGAAGAGAAAAGCCTTTGGCAAGCCTACAAAAGCCTTGAAAGCACCCAGAACTTGCTTAGTCTGTCTGCTCTCAAGGAACCCATAGACAGTTTTTTTGACAAGGTATTGGTTATGGACCCCAGGGAGGAAATTAGAAAAAACAGGCTTGCCCTTCTATACAGCATAAAAAAACTTTTTAACAACTTTGCGGATTTTAGCAAGATAGCAACAGAAGGAGGTAAGGCATGAGATATCTTGTATGGCTTGATGAGGTGGGTATTGAGGACATATCCCTGGTGGGAGGCAAGAATGCCTCTCTTGGGGAGATGATAAGAAACTTGTCCTCCCTTGGTGTCAATGTGCCCTATGGCTTTGTAGTGACCTCTGAAGCTTATTACGCCTTTATAAGACATAACAAGCTTGAGGAAGCCATAAAACGAATACTGCAGGGACTTGACCCTAAGAATGTTATAGACCTTGCAAAGAGAGGCCACGAGATTAGAGAACTCATAAAGGGTGGCGAGTTCCCGAAGGAGATTGAAGAAGGCATAAAGGAATACTATCAAAAACTTTCAGAAAGGTATGGATCCTTTGCGGTGGATGTGGCAGTTCGTTCCTCATCTACTGCAGAAGACCTCCCCAACGCTTCCTTTGCTGGTCAGCAAGAAACCTATCTGAATGTAGTAGGTGCAGAAAATGTGCTAACTGCGGTCAAAAACGGCTTTGCCTCCCTATTTACCGACAGAGCCATATCCTACCGGGAATCCTTTGGCTTTGACCACTTTAAAATAGGCATAGCCATGGGCGTCCAAAAGATGGTGCGATCTGACATGGGCGCCTCTGGCGTGATGTTTACCCTCGATACAGAGTCGGGCTTTAAGGATGTGGTAGTAATAAACGCCTCCTACGGGCTTGGTGAGCTCTTGGTGCAGGGTATGGTGACCCCTGACGAATACATGGTCTTTAAACCCACCCTTCAGGCGGGATACTCCGCCATTATTGAGAAAAAACTAGGAAGAAAGGACCGGAAGATGGTCTATGGCACCGGACAGGAGAGGGTAAAGGTGGTAAATGTATCCCTCCAAGAGCAAAAGCACTTTGCCTTATCGGACGATGAGATTCTTCAGCTTGCCCGATGGGGCATACTTATAGAGGATTACTACTCTAGGAAAAATGGCAAGTGGATGCCCATGGACATAGAATGGGCAAAGGATGGAGTGCTTAATCAGCTCTTTGTGGTGCAGGCAAGACCAGAAACTGTGCATTCAAGAAAAGAGGAGAACATCCTCAAGGTCTACAAGTTTACAGAGCCAATTGAGGAAAGGATAAAAAAGAGGATAGTCTACGGCATAGCGGTGGGAGACAAAATAGCCCAAGGTAAGGTAAGGGTCATACACGACCTAAAGGATGCAGGACAGTTTCAAGAGGGTGAGATACTGGTCACCGACATAACAGACCCCGACTGGGAGCCGGTGATGAAAAAGGCAAAGGGCATAATAACCAACAGGGGAGGCAGAACCGCCCATGCGGCCATAGTGGCAAGAGAACTGGGAATACCTGCAGTGGTAGGCACCCACAAAGCCACAGAGATACTCAAAACGGGTATGGAAGTAACCCTTTCCTGCGCCGAGGGCGAGGTGGGCTATGTTTACGAGGGCTTTGTCCCCTTTGAGGTGGAGGAGATAAACCTTGAAAACCTCCCAAAGACAAACACAAAGATAATGATGAACGTGGGAAATCCTGAATCTGCCTTTAAGTATTCCTCCATACCCAACGACGGCGTTGGGCTTGCCAGAGAAGAGTTCATAATAGCCAACTACATAAAGATACACCCCCTTGCCCTCCTACACTACACAGAGATAAAGGACCTCTACCAAGATCTAAGGGACCAGGGTCTTCTGGACGACAGGGGTAATGTGAGCATGACAGTCCTATACCGGTATGCAAAGCCACCCCTCTCAGACAAGCTGGCAAAGGGCAAGGACAGAAAACAGATAAACCTTCAAAAACTCATAGAGGACATAGAGAGCCTCACCTTTGGCTACGAGGATAAAGCTCAGTATTTTGTGAAAAAGCTCTCCTATGGCGTTGCCAAGATTTCTTCTGCTTTCTATCCAAACCCAGTTATTGTTAGGTTTTCTGACTTCAAATCTAACGAATACAGAGGGCTCATAGGCGGTGAGCTCTTTGAGCCAGAAGAAGAAAACCCCATGCTGGGCTGGAGGGGTGCATCAAGGTATTACTCAGAGGTCTACAAGGAAGCCTTTGGGCTTGAGTGTCAGGCAATCCTTAGGGTACGCAACAAGATGGGCCTCACCAACACAAAAGTTATGATACCATTTTGTAGAACACCCGAGGAGGGAGAAAGGGTGCTACAGGTGATGGATCAATATGGACTAAGGAAGGGGGAAAATGGACTTGAAGTCTATGTGATGGCTGAGCTTCCCAGCAATGTTATACTTGCGGACAGGTTTGCAGAGATATTTGATGGCTTTTCTATAGGGTCCAACGACCTTACACAGCTCACCCTTGGTCTTGACCGAGATTCTGGCCTTGTGGCACACCTCTACGACGAGAGAAACGAGGCGGTAAAAAGGTTCATAGCACACCTTATACAAACCGCAAAGGAAAAGGGCAAAAAGGTAGGCATATGCGGTCAGGGACCTTCAGACTTTCCAGACTTTGCGGTCTTTCTCGTAGAGCAGGGCATAGACAGCATATCCTTAAACCCCGACTCGGTGCTTAAAACCATGCTGGTGGTTGCCGATGCAGAAAATAAAATGAGGGAGATGGTATCATGAAAATAGGCCTTGCCCTTCCACCCATACTCAAAGGGACCAAAACCATAGTGGGCTTGCAATTTACAGACAAGGTTATAAGACTTTTGGAACTAGGCAAAGATAAAAAACCCGCCTCAGAACCCATTGAAGTGGCCCTTGAGGGTGGAGATAGGGCAGCAGTGCTAAAGGACCTTGTCCAAAAGAGGGGTTTGTCTGGTAAGAAGGTTGTGGCTTGTATACCGGTCAACGATGGACTCCTCAAGTTCTACAAATACCCCGCAGCCATGAGTAAAAAGGACCTTCAGAGTGCTATAGAATGGTCCATAAAGAGAGAGCTGTCCGCCATGAAGGAGGAAACATACTATGACTACTTCATACTGGAACCCGTTGCTGGAGAAAAGCAAGTGGGTGTTGTGTTGGTTTTTTCTCGTAGGGAGACTGTGGAAGGCATAAGAAGAATGCTGGAATCCGCCGGGCTTAAGCTTCATGCGCTAGATTACGAGGTGGTGGCCATAGTCAACTATGGTCTATACCACAAGCTTCCAGTTCCCTACTCCATTCTATACATAGACTACAACTACTCCATACTTACCACCTATTCACCCACCAATATAAGCTACTATGTGACCTACTGGAACTTTCTAGATTTTTTGAAAAGCGGGGATGAGGAGTCCTTAGAAAGCTTCTTTGCAGAGATAAGAAATATAGTGGTTTTGAACGACCTATCTAGCATGTATGTGGCGGGACCAATAATAGCCAGCGAAGAGCTGCTTACACGCACCATGGAGAACCTCCCCATACTGGGCCTTTTGGACCTTGAAGGCATGAAACCAAATTTCTTTATTCCGTACATACTAAGTATAAGAGGGATGGAAGGATGATAAGGATAAACCTTGCTAAGGTGAGAAGGGAGGAAAAGAAAAAAGGCCTATCCCTTGATTTGTCCACACTCAAGGGCCTTAAGGTCCAGGACCTTTTTAAGGCGGGAGGAGAATACTATGCAGGCATTGTCCTCTGGATTGCTGTGCTGGGCGCCTTGGGATACTACTGGAAGGTAAACAAAGAAAAGGAGGCTCTAAAGGCTGAGCTTGATAGGCTCAACGCAGAAAAAACAAGGCTACAAGCCCAGGCAAAAAAGTTTCTTGATGAGAAAAAGGCTATAGAAGAAAGGATAGCAAAGATAAAGAAAGAAATTCAGGATGTTGAAAGGAGCAAGGATATAATAGTAGGGCTAAAGGCTTACTACGAGCCTTTTAACTCTGGCTTTTCCTTTTATATGTCCTACGTGCCCAAAGCTGCTTGGATTAGTTCCTACAGACAATCTTTAGATATAAATCAACAGAAGCTAACTTCAGAGCTTGAAATAAACTCCTTTGACTACGAGAGCCTCAGTTCTTATGGGAAGGCGCTAAGCAATGCTTCTCAGAGAGCTTCTCTCGCTCAGCTTGAGAGAAAGTTAAACCCTCATGGATTTGAGTATTACTCTGCTAGAATATCATCTGAAAGAAACCTACAGGAGGGAAGATAAAGCATGCAAAAACTCATAGAACAGTTTAAGGCACTTCCCCCTTGGCAGAGGTATGTCCTAATTCTTGTCCTTCCCCTTGTTTTAATCGTATATATTTGGCTCATGCTACTGTCTCCAGCTATGGACGAAGTAAGCAAACTGAAGGTGGAAGTGAACAATGCTAAAGCGGATATTCAACGCATAAGGGCAAGCCTTAACCCAGCAATACTTGAGAACCTAAGGAAGGAAGAAAAAGCTCTTGAAGAAGAATACCTTAGAAAACAAGCGGAACTTGTTAGTTTGGTGGGAGAAATACCAACAGAAAAGGATGTGGGTAAAATAATTGCCAACATAGGGCGTATAGCTAAAAGGTCAAAGGTTAAAATACTCAACCTGCAGGTTTCTGGGGCTCAAAAGGTAAGCTATGCAATAACCCAAGAAGGTGAAAAGAAGGTCGTAAAGGAATTACAGCAACAGCAACAAACCCAGCAACAGGGGCAAAAGGGTCAACAGCAAACGGGGCAACAACCTCAAGAAGGGGTAACTCTTCTAAGAAGCGAGGTTAAAATGACGCTCCTTGGAGACTACGCTTCCGTGAGAGCATTCCTTGATGGCATGAGAAAGGAGGGTATAATATCCTATCCAGTGTCGCTAAGTCTCAGCAGTGAAGGTAATAAGTTGAGGGCGGAGATGGTAATAAATATACTAATGAAGGAGGGACAAGAGCTATGAAAAGATTGCTATTTCTTTTGACTTGTTTTGGTTTTGTCTTTGCACAGCAACCCTTTCAAAACCTTGAGGGTGCGGTAGGCTATATAGTGATTGAAAGGCAGGGAAAGGTAGAAAATTACATTGTGGTTGAAGAAAAAGATGGCTCGGTAAGAAACATAAAAGTAGACAGAAACCCTGCACAGTTTATGAAAAAGACCGAAGAACAAAGGGAAGGAGGTAAAAAATGAGGAAGGTATTAGGATTTATTGTGATACTTTTGTTCGTGGGCTTTTCTTACTCTCAGACAGTAAGAGAGATGAGGTTTGAAAATGTTAAATTGGAAACAGTCCTAAAGGCACTTGCGGAAGTTTCTGGTATGAATGTGATATTTGACCCAGCGGTTTCTCAAGAGCTTCAAAGGACAGTGAGCGTTGCCATATACAGACCAGTGCCCGTAGGAGAAGCTATGAACATTATTCTAAAAGAGTATGGTCTCATAGCAGTCCCTGCGGATACGAGGGTTTTTCGTATTACGAAAGGTGCAGAGATAAATATAAACGTAGCTGGACTTGATGATAAACAGATAAACGAGATAATAAACTTCCTAAAGGCACGAGTAACTCCGTCTGCAGAAATAGTCATAGACAAAACGCTCAAAACTATATATATCAGGGACGAGGAAAAAAACATAAAAAGGCTTGAGCCAATACTTAAGGATTATAGGAAACTTGCAGAGGCGTTGGTCCCAGCGGAAGAGAGGACTACTAGGGTGTTCTACCTAAGGGGCATAGGGCTTGATGAAGCAGAAAGACGAATAAAGTCTTACACGAGACCAGACACATCAATAACTAAAGCTTATGACTTTTCCGCTCTTGTCATAACAGATAGTCCCAAGCAGATGGAGCTGTACACAGAAGCTCTTAAGCCCTTCCTCATCACCACACCTGCCGAAAGAAGACCAGTTACCAAGATATTCTACCTCAAATACATAAGCCCCGATGAGTTTATAAAGATGATAGAGCCTCTAAGGTCCGAGGCGGGTATTGTGCTGAGTGGAGGTGCACTCGTAGAAAGGCAGGATACACAGCCTCAACAACAGACACAAGCACAACAACAAACTCAAAAGGCCCCAACTCCTATAATAAAGGAATTTAACGCGGTTATGATAACCGACTATCCAGATGTTTTACAAATTATACAAGAAAGGTTCAAAGACTACATAAGCGAAAGCCCCGTAAGAGTGTCCATAGAGGCACGCATAGTAGAGGTTAGGGAAGAAGCAGTAAGAGAACTGGGTATAAACTGGAACCTTCTATTATCACAAGCTAATGTCCCACAATTCTGGGGTGGAGGAGTAGGCTCAAATATAGGCACAAACACACCATTGAACCCAATCCCTGGACTTTCTGCCACACCTGGCGGTATATTGACCTTTACCTATCAGAGGGGTGTTCTCAACGCTCTTAACCTAAGGATTTCCGCCCTTGAAAGGATAGATAAAGCTAAAAGTATAGCGAAGCCTACCGTGGTTACTATTAACGGTCAGAAAGCTACCATAAAACAGGGTGTTCAAGTTCCCTATCAAACTGCTGCAGTCGGTGCCGGTGGCACCGCAGTGCCGAACGTACAGTTCAAGGACGTGGTTCTTCAGCTTGATGTTACACCAGTAATATCACCAGATGGCAGAATACTAATGGATATAGAGCTAAAACGCGATACAGTGGGGGTTCAAACTCCACAAGGACCTGCCATAAACACAAAAGAAGTAAAGACCAAGATAGTGGTGGACAACGGTCAGACGGTAGTGCTCGGTGGCATAATAGACAATCAAGACGGTGTAACTAACGAAGGCGTGCCTGGGGTAGTAAGAGTCCCCTTGCTTAAGTATCTCTTCGGACAGGAGAGGGTAAGAAAGTTTGATACAGAGCTTCTCATATTCATAACCCCCACCATAATAACGCAATGAGAAAGGTGCTAATAAAAGGTATAACAGAGGAAAACTTGGAGGTTTTAGCCCTCAAGCTCTCTGAGCTTGGCATAAACCCAGCACCACTGTATAGCTCTATTCAAAAAAACAAACAAGAGGCAGTTATAGAAATAAAAGACCAAGATATAAACGCCCTTAGGTCCTCTTTGGCAGGACTTTGCGAACTAATACCCATAGATGAAACCACTAAGCAACAACCCTTCCCTATAATACTTTCTCTATTTTTGGAAAACCTACTACTTTTCCATATCCTAAAGCTATCCCTTTGGTCTCAAGACTTTTATCGCCTGCTTTCTACACTTTTTGCAAATAGCACAGTGGTTATATGGCTAAGACTTCTTCTTAGTCTATCCTTTATAGCTCTCTATTACCACGTCTTTTTTAACTCAAAAGGTGCACCCCCCGTATCTGCCTTCTTAGGTTTGAACTTTAAAAAGGACAAGGCTTGGCTAACCCTTGCCTACTCCTTGCCTCTCGTAGCACTGTATCTTATAAGCACAGGCTACACACTCTTTAAGTTTTTAGGCTTAGGCTTGCTGTCTTTGTCTGTGGCTTTTGCATTGTATTCAGAGAGGTAGTTTCGTGAAATTTTCGTGAAACCCCTTGACATTATATATTAGGGATATAAACTATTACTATCCTCTCAGCCCGGGCGAGAGAGGAAATACTTTTAAGGAGGGTAGTCATGAAAAAGCTACTTAGAGCCACAAGGCAAGCGGTAGAGCTCAACAAGGCAAAGGGTTTCACCCTCATTGAGCTACTTGTGGTTATAGCCATCATAGCCATATTGGCATCCTTGGCAATACCCCAGTATCTGGCATACCAAAGAAGAGCAAAGGTTAGCTCCTATGCAGAACCTATAGCAAGGGCATGCCTAATGGACTACGCCGCATGGTGTATGGAAAACCCAAATCAAACGCCAAGCACTGGTGCCCTGGGAAATTGTAGAAATACAACTGTTTCGACCGCAGGTGGCGACGTTACACTGACTGTTGGAACTCTACCACAGTGTAATGCCGACGGCTCCCCTGCAGCACATACAGTGACAGCAACCCTTGCTGGTGTGACTGATTTTGAAGCCGCTTGCCAAACTGGAGCATCCAGCATAAGATGCACTGTTAGATCAAAGTAATATCAAAGGTTTTGCTATGCAACTTTTTGGCTATAGCCCCCGTAATGGGGGTTTTTCTCTTATAGAGCTTATGGTGGTTATAGCCATTCTTTCTATTCTTGCCAGTATAGCCATGCCTGCATATATAAAATACAGAACAAAAGCTATGGTTACATCTTACGCCCTGCCTATTCTTAGAGCCTGTATGTCTGATATAAGCTCTCATTGTGCAATGAACAATGCAGAGGAGGATTACAATCCTATAGATGATAGTAGATTTCCAAACTGTAAGTCTTCGACGAACACCGCTATAGGAATAGTAAAGATAGAGATGGAAGAGCAACCTCACTGCACAACTTCTGGAAATCTATCTCATGGTAAACTAAAAGCCTATCTTGCCAACTCTCCCAATAGTTATACCGCATATTGTGGTGTAGACACAAGTCCTTTCAGGTGTTATATAGAATAGTGTTTTCTAAGGAGGGCTTTTAGCTTCCCCTCCGCACTTTTTAAAAAATCCAAATAGAGGCTTAGAAAGAATTTTGCGAAGTCTATCATATCTTTGTCTTTTAGTTTAAGCATGTGTCCGAGTCCATATAAACTCCATTGATAAGTGTTGTGGAAAAGTAAGATAAAGCCTGTCTCTCCTAAACTTTCTAAGAACCGCTCAAGCGTGGTGAATAGATGTATGCAGTCTTCAATTTTTCTAAAGTTTATAGATTGTAATATTTCTATCCATGTTTGCAAAGATGTGAGCAAATTTATTAAAATTTCTTGTGGTTTTACCTTGTCCCTGTAATCCCTTCTAAAATTTTCTTTTATAAGTCTTAGAACTTCTTGTTTTTTTATGCTTGATTTTAGCAAAAGTTCGTTGAATTCAAGCGGTATAGTATCCTTTATCCTAATGCCATCCGAGAGGTTATATACTTTTATCCCATACCTATAGATTGTTTTGTGTATGGCGTATGCGGTTTCTTCAAAAAGGTCATTAGTCAAAACCTCTCCTCCAAAATTTCCTGGTAGTTTTCTATTAAACATTGGCTTAAACCCGTATAGCATGCTCTTTTTGTTAAAGTAGTTGCTTAGACTTGAGTGATGTCTTTCTATATCCTTTACACCAAGGTCCACACCAAACAAATATACTTCCTTAAAACCCAAATTCGCTGCAAGCGACACACCTGTTGCAGTAACAGTAGGACCTAAGTTCATAAGATATGGAGCTCCAGATTCCTGAAACATACTTGACCCCGCATCGTTCATTTTTAGAAAAAAGCCTCCTTCATCAAAAAGCTCAAAGCAGTCAGTCCATACCGCATTAGTAGTAACAAGGAATATGCCTCTTAAAAACTCTCTATCCACTTCAGAAAGCACATCATACGTATACTTTGTCCTCTCAAGCTCCACATGTATGTCTGGCTTTATGCCCGCCCTTTGCAGGCTTGTTATGGTAGAACCACAAGAGATTAATATGGCTTTATCTTTGTTTTTTTCTATGGTATCTAAGGATTTATCCAAACTTGGACCAGCACCAAGCACAAAGGCAGGAATTCCTCTTGGCACCTTTACATCTCCGTAGTATAGAGGTATACCCCTCAAAACCTTCTCTATAGTCCAGTCCAAAGACCAAAGCTCATCATCAAAATAACCATAAAAAAGTTGTTTAAAAACAGGGTGTTTTCTTAGCCAACTTATTGGGTCAAGCGGAGGGTTATATGCAAGATGCTGAAAATAATAGCCAAGGTAGGCGGTTGCTGGGTTCATACCTTGTATGGCTTTTAAGATAGGCTCGTAGGCTTTATCAGGGTGCTCCTCTGCATATTTATTGTCTAATATAACTATATGAAGCTGTCTTTTATCCTTTGAAAAATAGTCAAAGACTTTCTCCCAATCTAAGTAGTATAAACTGGATTTAAAATAAAGAGGTATATCAACCAGTATAAGGTTTTGTATGTTATATTTGCTTAGTAGGACCTCTATATGTTTTCCTATGCCGACCCCTATCACTATCAACAAGACTACTGGTATATCCTTAGATAGACTTGGGGTAGAGAATATAGTTCCTGTTATTTTCGTAAGTCTGTGTGTATAATTATAGGCTATAACATCTTCTCTTTCAGGCGGATTTTCAAAGGAGACACTAGTAAAAATTCTTGGCTCTTGCATTTCAAAAATCTCTATTTGTTTCTCAATCAGAGCAAAGGCATCACCACCATATACACTAATGTCCTTTATAAGCACATCTATTTTTTGTTCCTTTTCCAATATTTTCATCGGTATCTTTACCTTTTTTATAACCTCCGCCACAGGTGGCAGTTTTTCCTCAAAGAGCTTTAGGTTTTTTCTAAAAAGTAGTTCTCTCTCTACTTTCTTTAATAAGCCCATATTGTATATTTTATCTTATGTATACCGCCTCAACCCTTGAGACTTGTTGCAAAGGGGTAGGTGGACCTTCTGGAAACCGTGCTATGGAGGTTATCTTAAAAACCGCTCTACCCTGTGCTGAGCCTGTGACTGGCTCTCTGGAAGTGCCACTTATTTCTTGTCCTGGTGTATCTATTGAGGCAATCCTACAAACTATTATTTCGTTTTCGCCCCTTTCATTGCGTCCAGCAATTCTGAAATCAAGTCTAAAGGTTTGACAGGCATTTTCCTCCCACTCTACAGGGAAGTTTGTCATAGATGCTCCGTATCTTGCACCAGAGCTTGCCGCTTCTTTAACAGAGACAAAGGTTCTTTTTTCTTCCGTTCCCCTAAAGACAGAGGTAAACAGTATATATAGACCTATAAGGAATATACCAACTATTACTGCCAATATTATTGCACTAAAGAGTGCTATACCTTTGCTATTTTTTGCTATCTTCATAGTGTACCTCCTTAGGGTCTTGCCAAGTTTGGCATAAAGATATCCAATTCCACAGTAGACCATTTTCTATTCATCCAAGTGTTTTGCAAAGCTGGATTTAGCTGGGTAAGACTTCCACCACCGCATCTTTCTGTGTAGGTGGGCTCGGTATTGACACCCCTTACCGGTGCAGATTCTGAGAACTGAACCATCATACATAGTCTTACTCCCACAAGCTCATTGTAGGGTGGTGGCTGGTCTTGTGCAACTACTAAACCATCTTGCACCCTTAAATACCTAAACCTCAAATGTCCCACACAGGACACTATGTCTCCAGAAGATCCATTCATATCAAGCATAAGCCTCTGTGTGCCTTGTAGGCATAAGGGTTGTAGGTTTTGATTACTAAGACTTAGAGAAACAGTATTGGTAGGTATGTTTAGAAAGGCTAAGCAGTTTCTTGAACAGTTAGGAGATTTATCTTCTATAGAAATCCTCACGCTGTATTGCCCTGGGTTGCTTGGACAGTTCCTACCTGTGGTAAAAGAAACTGGTAAAGGGTCTGCTGGTGCGGTTTGAAGTTGAAAAGCTCCATTTTCATCTATTATGCCCCAACAGCCTGCGTTGGCGTTTTGAGTGCTTGCCCTTGTCAATATTGTTAGGCTATTATTTTGCAGGTCTATAACATTGCCATTGCCATAGTCTAGTTTATTTCTCTCTATCCCAAAGCCTGCAGAAGATAAAAGACGAGCCAAGTTGTCTACTACAAAGTTTAACTGAGCTTGGTTTTTCATTATGGAAGATTCTTCTGCCGCACTACCTACTATGCTTCTGTATAGAGCGAATATGCCAGCACCCAAGATAAAGGTTAACACCATTACCACCAAAAGCTCTATTAAGCTAAGACCTCTTCTCATGGCCTCTCCTTAAAGACTATTTTATTGACCGCCCTGTATCTTTTGTCCACAGGGTCAAAATACCATGCTATTATTCCTATAGCCTTACCCGCAGGTCTTACTGGATTGTTTACATAATAGTAGTTTATAACCGTCATTCCCACAAACACCCTATCACCAGCACCGGGATTCCAACCCACACCTCCACCACTTACGCCCCTCCTTACCTCGTATACACATTTGAGACCTCCCATGCAGTTTTGAGATATTCTAAAGTTCAACGAATCATCCCAGCTTGTCCACGCATTTCCAATTCTACATCCTTGTGTATTTATGCAGTTGCCGAGCCTGCAAGAACAGTCGCTTGAACCTTGCCCCCAGTCAGGCAAAAACCTAAGATGTCCTGCAATATACCAGCTTGGAGCTCTGTATTTTCTCTCTTGTTCATTACAAGTAGCTTGACCTTCTCTGCAGTCGTTCGCTCCAAAGTATGGATCCAATAGCGATATTATTCCATCTTGGTCATCATCGTATGGTGTATTAGTGGCAGAAAAGGGTGGCGTATAGTTTGGGTCCATAAAGGAGCAATAAAACTCCTTTCCTGTGTTTGACCAATCTCTTGGATTTTTATCACAAAAACCCCTATTAAAGGCACAGTCATAACAATAAAAGGCGTTGCCACCTATTCCAGGAGGGTCTTCGCTGTTTTCCCCTGGGTTTATTATCCATGAATCGTAAGGCAAGGCTTCTATGTAGCTTGCCCAAGTTTCCACTGCTTGTATTGCGGTTTGACGCACTTGAACCCTTAACCTCTGCTGTATTAGGTCCAATATGCCCTTTGCTAAGGCTATACCAATAAACAATATCATAACAGCTGCTATTAGAACCTCAATCAAGGAGAAACCTTTTTTGTCTTTTAATTCTCTTGCGGACATGATTGACCCTCCACTATTCTTATGCGACCATACCTGTTTATGCAAATGGTTCTGGACTTGTCTATGCCTTGTGCGGTTAAGACTATGCTTTGCATTCCAAGCCCACAGCTTGCATCTCTTGGATACCCCATCCTATCAAAGGCTATAACCGTCTCAGATATGGTTATACCGGCTGGTAGGTTTATGCTTCTACATTGGTTGTTAGGTTGGCAGTTGGTATCTGAGCTAACTTGACATATTTCCAAACTGTTAGCGTTTGCGTTTGCCCTTACGCCAAACATAACAGCCCTTGTAGAAGACAGGCTTTTTGCCTCTTCCAAAGCTCCTACTACGATGTTTGTTGCCTCTCTTAGGCGAGCTTGTTGAACCTGCCTAGTATATATTATCACTGCAATTCCTGCCAATATGGATATAAGCACCATAACCACCAAAAGCTCCATAATGGTTAGCCCTCTCATTTTTCTATCCATAGCACAAACCTCCCAACTTGTCCACCTATCTGCTGTCTTACATTAAAGATAGCACCTGTGCTTGTCTGCCCTATGACTGACAGGTTGCCCGCAGTATCTCTTATAATCCTAAAGACTTCTCCAAGAGGTGGTGAGCCATAACCTATGCTTATGGAATATTTTAGCTTTGAGCCTTCTGTATTACCTACCGCTATAAAGGGTGGGTTGGCAGGCGGTAGTCCAGTATTGTATCTTAGAGCGGTTATAAAAGTCTCTCCCACTGGAGTGCATGGGTCATCGGAGGGTTTAAAATATTCAGTCATAAGAACACCAAAAGAAAGAGCAGGTCTTGAGTATGCTATATAACCATCCAACTCGTAGAACCAGCCTTTTTTGTTATTTTGCAGGACACAAAAGTCTGTTAGGGCGTTTGTGCTTTTTACTGCTTGTCCTATAGAGCATCCAGAGTCGCCACATACACACATATTCTCTGTTGTTGTTTGTGTAAAGTTAAGCACACTTGAATCACAAGAACCGCCATTGACGTTTACGTATCCAGATATACTCTTGGCATCTGCAAGGTCAACCTTTCTCACTGGCTCACAGGTTGATTTGAAGTATTTATTGACATTATCCCAGCACTCATCTATTACTCCTATTATGTAGTTTTTGTATGGAACAGTCCTGTGGCTTGGGGATAGATACAGACCTGTGTTTAGGTATACCCACAGCCTACCAGACTCATCTTTTGTTGCAGTGACCGCAGCGAATACAGGGGGTATATGGTTTCCAGTTTTGAAATCGTCAAGCTCCACAACTTCCTTTATATCGTTTATTGTGATGGTTGAGGGGTCCTTATAGCCACTTTGGGTCTTTAGTGCTATCCTATATATGCCACCCCAAGAGCTTCCATTATTTTTGTATCCATACATCCCAAAGTATATAACATCATCCTGATAGTCATTGTCTATATCAAACTCTATCACATCTCCAACCGCAGCGTTTACATTATTTGGTAGTAGAGAACTTAGGGCTACTGTATGAACACTACCATTGCGTGCGTTTATAACATATAACTTTGGGTCAGATAGGAACTTATCATAGCTGTCTGCGTTGGGGTCTTTTGGTCCAGAACCAAGGACAAAATACCATTTGCCGTTCTTATTACTATCTCCCTGTCTTACCCTTGCAGGGAAAGAAGTGGCAAGTGCTCCGCCGTCGAGCTTTATCTCCCACATTAGCTCTGGGAGTGTATTTCCTGTGTTATCGTTGAGATAGTTTGTTAGTTTGAGGAGAAACACAGAGGAAGAATATGAGCCAAGCTGTTTTCCGCCAACACCCATAGTTCCAAGTAGGTATGTATTCCAGCTATTGATAGTTTTGTTGCCATTTGGGTCATCGTTCCTATCAAAGGATGCATCAAAGACGTCCATTCTATAGTCCACTATTGGTATATAGCCCTTGTTTAGAGAGCAGTAGTCCTCTTTTCCATACCAAAGCATGTAAGGAAGAGCGTTTTGAGGTATAAAGGCAAACTCTTCTTTTTCTACAAGGTCGTTTTGATTACTTGATGGGTCGTTTACTAATTTTATAGGTTGCCACGTGTCTCCTGTTTCTTTTAGATGTCCTATCCTAAAGAAGTGGAGCATACCTATGTTTGATGCTACAAAAGACACAGACCTTCTGTTTTTGTAGCTATTACTCAAAACGTATTCCCTATAAGTGTCGTCGTTATATACATATGTATACTTCTGGTTTAGTGCTTGGTTGCCTGCAACTGTGGGCGTTGAATACACAATAGGACCTATCTTCCATGGAGCATTACTTCCTTGTGCAAAGTTGTAGCATATTTGACTAACATCAAAGACCCTCTTTCTCATAACATATGGAGTGCAGTTCCACGTATAGTCATACTCACCACGCAAGTATTCTATGACGCAATCCACTTGACCATCTGTAAGAGAGTTATCTATAAAAGTCCAAGCAGGTTTTATCTCATTTCTATTAAAGCTTTTGAACTCTCTTAAATTGCCGTTGTCATTGAAGTATATTTTTCTGGCATCTTTGGAAGTGCTTGCCAATATGCAGTCAAATTGGAGGGTTGGTCTTAGCTGTATTGGTGATTTTATCTGGGCGGAGCTACATACGCCGGGGTTTTGATTGGGGTCTGCGTCAAAGAGGGCAACTTTTGTCTCTTTGTTGGCATCAAAGAAGAAGGTAAAGACCTTGTCCCTGTATTGACCCAAGAGTATAAGTATTTTGTCCATAACAGTGTCTTCTCTAAGGTTTTGTCCGCTGTCCACCCAATACCCTCTAAAGGTGCCAAGCCATCTTATGGGTTTTCCTTCTTGTGTTATGTATTCTGGATAGAATGCTGGCTGTAAGACCACAGAGGAAGTTTGATATCTTGAGGCAAGGGTTGCCACAGTGGCACCAGAGGAGGCACGCTTGAGAATTTCGGAGAAGGCAGAAAGCAAGGCATTTCTCAAAGATTCCGCATCATTAGCTTCAAAGAAGTTGTAGGGTAGTCCGTCCTTAGAGGAATTCCCAACTGTATCCCACTCCGCACACTTGGGGTCCCAATTATTTGGAGGATTGCACTGGGGAAGGGGATAGGTCACGCCTCTACTGTTGCAATAGGTAGTTGAAGTAGTTTGAATATTAGTTCTTACAGTGCTTCCAAGGGAAGAGCAAGTTCCACTTCCATTTGGGTATTGAATTCCAGTAAATGGGAAAGGCCAAGTGTTAGAATCAAGGTCTTCAAAGCCGCCAAAAATGGCGGTAGTTATCATAGCCTGCCTTCCTTGAAGACTTGTGCCAGGGTCTAAATCTCCAAAGGCGTAAACTGCGTATGTATACACATTTTGCTTTCCAGGTAGGTCGCTTCTGAGGTCTTGTGTTGCCATAATACGGGCTGGCACAACTGGGTCCACATTACCATTCCAAGCACCATCTGAAATCAGTAAAACAAAACTTTTTCTACAAGGCACAGGATAGCTATTTCCTCCAGAACCGTCATAGTAAGGATCTACATTTCCATTTCCTCTATTTATGTAGGCTGAATTTGCTTCATAGTTATAGTCGTTGCTTTGTTTATAAAAGTCATAGGCTTCCCACAAAGCTTCTCCAGTTGGTGTACCTTGGTAAGGTAGTTCCTTGTTTATAGCACTAATCAGGCTTGCAAGGGTTTCATTTTTACCAGTTTTCATCTTCCCATATCTTCCATCACTTGCAAAAACCATAAACTCCATAATGAGCTGGCACTTCTCATTGACCTGACCATTCAAGTCAGAGGTATCACAGAAAGAATGGATGATTCCTCTTATGGAGTTTGGGTCAGAGGGTCTTATCTTAATATTAGCTTTAGATATAGCATTATTTCCTAATGGGCAATTGCCGTTATTATTAGATATTGTTATCTGCCTGTTGTTAGTGGTATTAGCTTTTATTTCAAACTTACATTTAAGTTTGTTTTCTTTTATTGTATACACTGAGCCTTCGCTTTCAAGGAAAGTGTTTCCTCCAGACGGAGAAGTCCTTCCTCCAGTTAAGACCATACGAGCAATGTCAATTCTTGTGGCAGTCACCCAGTTTAAAAGGTTTCCAGAAATACAACTGCTTGAGCCGATTCTGTTTGAGCAATTACAGTTAGCCTCTTGGAAAAAGCTTGAAGAATATTGATAACACTTATTAGGATCAAAATAACCCGCGTAGGTCTGATTTGGGTTATAAGAGGATGTGCTACTATTACATTCAGCTACATTATTGCTAGGGTAGCCTCCAAAATTGCAAGGCACATAGGCAGGAAACTGCATGGAACCGGAAAAGTCCATGACAATTAGGACATTGGGTTTTACGCTTGTGCCTACAAAGGGAGGAACATAACAGTAATCAGACATATTTGCTGACCTTGATGGTCCTATCAGCAATATAATTAGGAAAACCAAAGCCTTTGTCAAAACAGCTACCTTTCTCATGGCTAATCCCACCATCCTAAGATTTTTATGTAAATAACTTCACCTGCTCTGTTAAACTCCATTTTTATAGCCCTTGCATAGTTCAATGCATCTATGTTTAACTGGTTTCCTGTTGGGCTTTCTATTACCAAGTTTTTTCCAAGTATATAGCTTCTGCCATCCACACTTAGCGTATTCCCTCTAACTTCTACTTTTACTCCGTTCAATTCCAAAGCATGTAAAAAGCCAAACAAAATCAGACTAATAGCAAAAACTCTAAGCATTCCAAGCCTCCTTAATTAATAGGTTCTTACAATCTTAGGTTCTTTGCGTGAACTATATGTGAAAAATAGACCCTCTAAAGCCCCCCCCACATCCTCCGCGTTGCACTTGGGCACATAGAGCGGGATTTTGAGGGTTTATACAAGGCACGCCTACACCCCATCTTTGGAAGAACCACTCCAGAGCATATATACCCTCCTTTGTTCTTTCTTTTAAAAGAGAAAGCTCTCTGTTTTGACTAAAGGCTCTGTTTGATACTAGGTATATACCCACTTGCAATTGCCTGAACCCTTACTAAAGCACAACCCCTCGCATTGCTGTTTGGTACGGGCGGTGTGTTGGGTATAGTTCCACTTTCAACCACTGAGCTAACACTTACATATATACCACCGCACCTATAGACCCTTGCCTGACCTACCTGGTTTGGATTTCTTGTATTGTTTATAAACTGCGTAATGCCAGGCATAATCATTACAATCACCATAGCAAGCACACCTAAAGCTACAATTGCTTCAACAAGTGTATACCCTTTATTCATGTGCACGTTGCCGGGCATGTCCCTGAACCTCTCTTAGTTCTTATACCACCGAACCTACTTACACATATAAGTAAATAAGCATTAACTCTTGTATTTTGAACGCAGACATTACCCGAAAATATGGCAAAGCCTCTCGGGTCAAAGGAAAAACCAGATCCAGTGAAACTTATATAATCCTTATCAACCTCATCTATAGC
>JAXSPD010000020.1:0-29707 GCA_037926845.1 Candidatus Pampinifervens yunnanense
TCTCTTTTGAGCTTCTACGAGTTCTGCGACTTTCTCATCTGTTTTTCTTTGAGCTTCTGCAAGTTCTGCAACCTTTTCCTCTGTTCTCTTTTGAGCTTCTACGAGTTCTGCGACTTTCTCATCTGTTCTCCTTTGAGCCTCCGCAAGCTCTGCAACATTTATCTCTAGTCTCTTTTGAGCCTCTGCGAGCTCCATTTGGTTGTGTGCAAGCTCTCTTACCACATCTTTCAAAGACTCTATGGACTTTTCTAACCTGCTTATGGCTTCCTTTACCTCCATAAAATCGGTAGCCTTTACCAGCTGGTCAAGAAACTTTATAAACTCTGTAAGCACTTCCACCTGCTCTGGTGTAAAAACCGCCTGCATCTTTGCAAGAAGCTCTTCCAACCTCATCCTTATAAAATATAATCAAGGTCTGTGTAAAAGCTTGGGTAAGAGACTGCCACGCATTCCGGTTGGTCTATGTGTGTTTCTCCTTCTGCCACTAGCCCTGCGATGGAAAAAGCCATGGCTATCCTGTGGTCTCCGTAGGTTTTTATGGTTGCTCCCCTGAGCTTTTCAACACCCTCTATCTCAAAGCCATCCTCTAGCTCTTCTGCCTTTGCGCCCATGGCTCTGAGGTTTTCAACCACTGCCCTTATGCGGTCGCTCTCTTTTACCCTTAGCTCCTGAGCTCCTCTGACTATAGACCTTCCTTCTGCCAAAGCCATAAGGACTGCCAAAATGGGAAGCTCGTCAATCATAGAAGGCACTTCCTCTGGGGAGACCTCCACTCCCTTGAGCCTGCCTTTATGCCTTACATAAATATCTGCCACAGGTTCTCCAGAAATTTCCCTTAGGTTTTCATACCTTATGTCCGCTCCCATCTGTATTAGCTTTCTAAAAAAGCCATCCCTTGTGGGGTTTACAAGCACATCTTTCAGAAGAAGCTCTGAGCCCTCAAGAAGGCATGCAAGAGCCACAAAGAAGCTGGCAGAGGATGGGTCCGCAGGACAGAATATGTCCGTGCCCCAAAGCCTTTGACCACCTTCTAACTTTATCACATGACCCTCTTTGCCCTCCATCTGCAAAAGTTCCACGCCAAAAGCCCTTAGCATTCTCTCCGTGTGATCTCTTGAAAGGATAGGTTCAACCACCTCCGTATAGCCTTCCGCTCTTAGCCCTGCAAGTAAGAGAGCGGACTTGACCTGAGCAGAAGCCCTTTTGTTAAAAAAGGAAATGCCTTTTAGCTTGCTACCCCTTACGCAGATGGGTAGCTTGTTGCCCCCTTCCCTGCCGTCCAAAAAGGCACCCATTTGCCGAAGAGGTTCTACAACCCTTAGCATAGGTCTTCTTCTGAGGCTCTCATCTCCAGTAAGGACGCTAAAGAAGGGCTGAGTGGAAAGCACACCGAACATGAGCCTTGCGGTAGTGCCAGAGTTTTTTGCATCCAGCATATCCAAGGGCTCAGAAAAGCTGTAGTCCCTTCCCACAATCCTTAGGTTTTTCCCTTCCCTTTTTACGCTTACTCCCAGGCTTTGCACTATTTTTAGCGTCGCTTCTGTGTCCTCTGAGCTGAGCCACTCCCTTATGTAGCTCTCACCCTGTGCTATGGCGGAGAGTATTACCGCCCTGTGGGAAATAGACTTATCCGATGGCACTCTTAGCTCGCCTTTTGCAGTCTTTGCCCTTGAGAGTGTGTGCATGCTGTTAATTTTAAACCAGCAAGGAGAGAAATTTCCTAAGCACTGCTTCCTTTGTGTAGTTTCTCATGTAGGTCCTAAAGCCTGCTTCTGCTATCTGCCTAAGCCTTTCGGGGTTTTCCAAAAGCAAAAGCACCCTTTCCACCACACCTTCTGTATGCCCCCTTTCACATACAAAGCCATCCGCGCCATCCTGCACAAGGTTTCTCAGGTTCTCCACATTGTAGAGGATTACCGCATTCCTTGTTGCCATGCCCTCTACTGCCACCCTGCCAAAGCTCTCCTCGTCCTTTGAAAGCACAAGCAGGATGTCCGAAGCCTTTAGGTATTTTTCTGGCTTTTCTGTTTTGCCTATGACTGAAAAATGTTTATGGTAGCCTGTCTTTTCAAGCCAATGTCTGACCCTTTCAAGTTCTCTGCCATAGCCCACAAGCAAAAACAAAAGGTCTTTTCTTAGGTTAAGTAGGCTTTGAGCCACCTTTAAAAAGTCATAAATGCCCTTACCCTCTGCCACCTTGCCCAGATAGGTTATAACTTTTAAGCTTTGTGCTATGCCCAGTTCCCTTTTCCAGAGAGGTTTTTCCTCCCACGGTGTGGCAAAGGTCTCCTCGTCAATAAAGTTGGGCACCACTTCCACCTTTTCCTGTGGCAATCCTGCCTTCAAGAGCCTACTTTTTGAGGCTTCGCTTACCGCCAGCACTTTGTAGGTGCGTGGTAGCACATACTTTACCACAAGGGGTGGCAGTGGATTAAGCATATGCCTAAAAAGTAAAACCTTTGCACCAGAAAGCCTGCCTGCCAAGAAGGTGCTTATGTATTCATTGCCGTTGTTGCCTACAATAAAGTGGGCTTTTATCCTGCGTGCAATTTTTACAAGCCTTGTGGTGCCCACAGGTTCTAACTCAAATCTGAGCTTTACATGGAACTTTTTCTCATGACTTGTATGCCTGTCTACAAAGCTTTCCTTGGCTATTGCCTTGTATAGCTCAATCTCCCTTATGTTTTCCAGAGCCTTTATGAAGTCCACAGAGTGAGCCTCCGTGCCTCCGGGGTTAGGGTTTGTATTGGTGTTTACCCAGAGAAGTCTTAAAGCCATAGCCTAAGCAAAAATCCAGGCAGGATTATGTGTCCAAAAACCGTAATTCTTTTTATCTCCAATGGGTCATCCCCCTTCTCAAACTTTCCGCTTTTTGTAGTAAAGGCGTATTTGTAGCCTGCTTTTGCCACCATCTCTTTTATGTGTGAATTGTAGTCTCCGTAGGGGTAGCAAAAGGCTTTTACCGGAATGCCCAGTCTGTCCTCCAACTTCTTTTTTGAGCCTTCTATTTCTCTTTGCGCTTCCTTTGGGTCTATCTGTGTGAGGAAGGGATGCGTGAGTGTGTGAGAGCCTATCTCTATGCCCTTCTTTACTATATACTCAAGGTCCTTCCAATCCATGAGAGGCTTTTTTACCCTTAGCTTGTGCGCATCCCATGTATTGTATTGTCCCACCCTATCTGCCACAACAAAAACAAGAGCCTTAAAGCCATACCTTTCCAAAAGTGGCAACGCCTTCTCCACAAAGTCTGCATAACCATCGTCAAAGGTCAAAATAACAGACCTTTTGGAAAAGTCTATGCCTCCTGTGGTAAAGGACATGTAGCCCAAGGTCTTCAAAAGCCAAAGCTGTTTTTCAAACTTTCTCTGGGACACATACAAGGTTTTGAGCTTAGCCTCCTTTGGCGGGTCTGCAATGTTGTGGTAGGTAAGCACCTTCATTTGCTCTATTCTACCACCAGCATGTAAACTCCAAGCGCTATGCCCCAAAGAACCACAAAGATCCTAACCACCTTTGGTCTAAACCTTTGAGATAGCTTGGCTCCCGCATAGCCTCCTAGAGCAAAGCCTGGCATCATAACAAGGGCGTAGCTCCAGCTCACCTTACCACTAAGGATAAAAATTACCGCACCCAGCAGGTTTATGGAAAAGCCAAGAAGGTTTTTCAAAGCGTTGGCGCTGTGGATGTTTTTTAGACCAGACAGAGTAAGGCTTGCAAGCATCATTATACCTATGCCTGCTCCAAAATAACTACCATATAAGCCCGTCATAAACTGGAGCAAAAGGGCAAAGGTCAAAAGCCCCCTCCCTTCCTGAAGGGCAAACTTGGCAAGAAGTTTCTTTATTAGCTCGCTGAAGGCGAGCATAAAAACCGCAAAGAACACAAGGAAAGGCACCACAGACTTGAAGGTCTGAGAAGGCGTTTTAACAAGTATAAGCGCTCCTGTTATTGCGCCAAGAGACGAAGACAAGAGAAAGGGCAGAAGAAGGCTTTTTGTCTCTGCCAGCCTTTTCCTAAAGCCAAAAGCACCCGAAAGGGATCCAGTCCACAGGGCTACCGTGTTGGTTATGTTGGCAACTACTGGGTCAAACCCAAGCCATAGGAGTGCAGGAAAGGTTATGAGCGTCCCGCCGCCGGCCACTGCGTTTATAGCCCCCGCCAGCAATGCACCACCAAAGGCTATAAGGTATGGCTCCATTAAATTATCTTCCCAAACTCCTCAAACTTAAACCTGTAAGCCCTTGGCAAAAGCTCTTTGGATGGGTCTTTGTATCCTATGGCTATTATCATAGGCACTACCTTATGGTCTTCTATTTGCAAAAATTCCTTAAGCTTTGCCTCGTCGTAGCCTTCCATGGGATGGGTCTCAAGCCCGTAGGCTCTGGCAGTTATCATTATGGTCATGCCAAAGAGGGCTGTGTCTCTTACTGCCTTTCTGAAGGCTTTTTGAGGGTCTTGCCAGCCTGCCAGTATCTGAGCCTTTAGGCTTTCCCTTGCCTCTGGCTTTATGTAGCCCAACTCTTCCCAGCTTTGCAAAACTCTGTCCACATGCTCAAAGCCTGCCCTTGTGTTGGCAACAAGCACTATGTTGGCGCTGGCATCCTCCACCTTCTGCTGGCTGTAGCATATCTCCTTTAGCCTTCTCTTTTTCTCCTTGTCTTTTACCACTATGACCTCCCATGGCTGGATGTTGTAGCCCGAAGGAGCTGTGGCAGAGACCTCAAGTATCTCCTTTATAACTTGGTCGGGCACTTCCCTTGTGGGGTCAAAGAAGGTTATGGACCTCCTTTCTGTGATAAGCCTTAGGCATTCCTTCATAGCACCTCCTCCAATTCCTTTTTGACTTTTTCCAGCATGGACCTTCTTTCTGCGTCGCTTATGTAAGGCACGCTGTAGAGGAAAAGATGTCTTACCACCTGTATGCCACAAAAATGGAAAATGCCTATGTCTGTAGTCTTTCTGAGACATTCCTCCATGCCGGAGGGTCTATAGTCAAGCTCGCTGGCTCCCAGAGTGTTTATAAGAACTGCCTTCTTGTCGGAGAGCAAGCCTACAAGCTCGCCATTCCTCTCTTCGTAGGCAAAGCCATAGCTGAAAACCCTGTCTATGTATCCCTTTAGAATGGCAGGCATGCCCGTCCACCATATGGGATATATAAAAACCAACAGACTTGAAGCCTTTATAAGCTCTTGCTCCCTTCTTATGTCCCCTGGCACTGTGCCCGACAGGAAAGCCTCAAAGTCTTTTGCAGAGAGCACAGGGTCAAAACCAAGGGCATAAAGGTCTCTCAGCTGGTAGGCAATGCCCTTCTGGGCGAGCAGTTGCTCCACCGCCTCCTTTATGGCATGGTTGAAACTCTTGGGGTTTGGATGGGCGTATACGATGCAAACCATTTTATACCTCCTTGCTTTTGAATATCAAAAAGTAGTGGTAAGGGAAAACAGAGTGCCTTTCTAACAGCTCAAAGCCTTCCTTTTGCATAAAGTCAATAACCTTTTCTTCTGGCACTCTCTCCTCAAGGGGTGGTCCTGCGGGTGAGGGTATGGGATGCCAGTCTATGACTACTATAAGGTGGGATGTGATGCGGTTTACTTCCTGAATAAACTCCTTGGGCTTTAGCAGTTCATGAAAGAGGTTGGCAAGAAGGCTTACATGCACTGCCTTGTCCTCTATGGGTATTTGGTCCTCTTCACAGTCTATGTATGTGATGTTTTCAAGTCCTTCCCTTTGAGCCCTTTCTTTACACCTTTCCAACATAAAGGGGGACTGGTCTACTGCGTAAACCTTTTTTACCCTCTTGGCAAGGGGTAGCGTAAAGTATCCGGGACCGCATCCTATGTCCGCCCACACCTCTTCTTTATGGGGCTTTAGCACCTCAAAGAACTTCTCAAGGCTCTGCCAGCTTTCCCTTTCTGGGAGCAAGAGCACCTGCCAGTTTTCCTCTGGAAACTTAAAAGCCATCTATTCCTCCTGAAGTTGATATTTCCAGTAGTCTATAGCCTCCATTAGAGACTGAAGGCTTTTTCTAAGGTCATTGTTGAGGTCCTTCATAAACCTCTCACAGCCTTCTACCGGCGCATATCCTATACACTCCTCTGCTTCCTCTGCGCAGGCGTAGAGCATCTGGCTAAGGTTTTCCAGCCTCCGCAGGTATTCCTTTACCCTATCCCTGTCAAAGTTTTCCATGGCAACCTCCTAAGGTTTTATTTCTACCCTTGAGTTTTCGTCATAGAGGTAGAGCTTTCCCTCTTCTTCGTCCCTTGTGCGTTTGTGAGAGCCATCGCAGAAGGGAAACTTCTTTGAAAGACCGCACTGGCAAAGGTAATAGACCTGCTCGCCAGCTTCTAACTTGTAGGGACCCTTTCCCGTGTGTTTTACCAGCCTTGCCATCCTTAGACCTCCTCTTCCGGTGGATTGTATAAAAAGCCTGTCAGACCACCCCACACCACATGAAGTAAAAAGGTGCTAAGCTGTGCGTTCATGGGCATGGGTTTTTGAAACCAAAGAGCGTCCCCCAGACTGCCTATAAAGGAGACCATCATAACAAATATGTGCCACAGCACACCGTAAATGATGCCCTTTATTAGCCCTAGACCAGGCAATAGCTTCCACACATAGGGTAGCACCAGCGGTATGGCAAAGAGGGTGGCGTCTATCTGATGCTTTAGGACCCAGCCCCAATCCTTTGTGCCGGGGAATATGCCAAAGAGCCCAAACCAGCCCGCATAGACCATATCCAGCACCACCATAGCCCACCCGCCCATCTGAGAGGCAAAGAGAAAGCTCCAAAAGTTCACACCCCTTATAACGCTCATGTCTACACCTCCTGCTTTTGCTTTGAGTTTAAACCCTTATGTTATCTGTGTCAAGAACGGTCTTTTTTGTTATATACTATCCTCCATGAAACCAAAGAATAACTCCACCGTATGCCCAGCAGAGCTTGCCATACAGATACTAAGCGGTAAATGGAAGCTATATATTCTTAAGAACCTAATGGACGGAAAGAAGAGATTTTCAGAACTTCAGAGGGCTATACCCGGGATTACCCAAAGGATGCTCTCAAAACAGCTAAGAGAGCTTGAAGCTTGTGGACTTATACGCAGAACCGTATACCCTGTGGTGCCCCCTATGGTGGAGTATGAGCTTACAGAAATAGGCAAGAGCCTTGAGGACATCTTTGAAGCCATGCACCGATGGGGGCTAAGATACATGGAGTTTACACTTATAGAAACGGTAAACTGTCTTGACGAGGAGACGGGCTAATTTTTGAGCTCAAGCACCGCATAGGTGCCGGTGGCATAGGCTACCAGCTCTGAGTCCTGCCAGACTTCCACCACCGCAAAGGCTACCTTTTTACCCATTTTTAGAAGCCGTCCTATGGCTACAAGCTCGCCCTTTGTTGCCGGCTTTAGATAGTTCACCTTTATCTCTATGGTCACGGAGGTGGCATTCTCTGGCAGGTTTGCCACCACCGCATACCAGCCCGTGTTGTCCGCAAGGCTTGAGATGACGCCTCCATGCACATAACCAAGGTGTTGAAGGTGGTAGTCCTCCACCACAAGCCCAAGCCTTGCCTCTTCTGGGCTTACATGAAGCACCCTTGCCCCAAGATGCTCCAAAAAGGGCAGGTTTATCTTCATATCAAAGTTATGGGAAGCCTGTTTACCTTTATGCCATAGCCCCACAGGAGGGCGTTGGCTACTGCGGGTGCAGTGGGCGGAAGCCCTGGCTCTCCCACACCACCCATAGGACGCCTTGAGGTGAGTATATAAACCTCCACCTGTGGCGCTTCCTCCATCCTCAAAAGCTCGTAGGTATTGAAGTTGGTGTTTGCCACACCGCCATTTTTAAAACTCACTGCCTCCTTTAGAGCCATGCTAAGACCCATCATTATAGCCCCCTCCACCTGAGAGCGGATAAGGTCAGGATGCGCCACCACAGGACCCACGTCAAGCACTGCCACCACCCTGTGAACCCTTATCCTATTCTTCTCAAGGCTCACCTCTGCCACATGGCAGGCATGACTGCCAAAAGAGTAGTGGTAGGCTATGCCCATGTTTTTCTTCTTGCCCCAGCCAGCCTTTTCCATGGCGGTCTGAACCACCCTGTAGGCTACTGGGTTATTTCTCAGAAGTTTTAGCCTTAGCTCTGCTGGGTCTTGCCTTGTCTCGTAGGCTATGCGGTCTATAAAGGTTTCAAGGCTAAAGGCGTTGTGCGTAGAGCCCACAGACCTCCAAAACCAAACGCTCACAGGAAGCTCCACATCTACCCTTTCCACATAGAGGTTAGGAATATCGTAGGGTGTGTTTTCTACACCCTCCACCGATGCTCTACCGCCCAGCAGAGGCTGGACTGCAATCTTGAAGCTCAAAGAAGTTATGTTGCCTTGCCTGTCTGCAGAAGCCTTCAGATGGGTGGCACTGTAGGGTCTAAAGTAGCCAGACCTTATGTCGTCTTCTCTGGTGTAGATGAGCTTTACCGGTCTTGAGGTCCTTTTGGATATCTCAAGGGCTTCCGCCACAAACTCCACATTTGCCTTTCTGCCAAATCCCCCGCCAAGGTAGGTGGTTATGACCCTTATTTTGCTCTCTGGTAGCCCGCTTATCCTTTTGGCGGTTTCCAAAACCCATGTTTGGGACTGGGTGGGCGCATAGACTATGCACTCGTCCCTTTTTACCCAAGCAAGGCAAGCCATGGGCTCAAGGGTGGCATGATACAGGTAGGGTTGGATGTAGGTCTCTTCCACCTTTATGGGCGAGCTCTCAAAGGCTCTCTGGGGGCTTCCCTTAACCTTCTCCACATGACCCTTATCTCTGAGCTTTTGGAGAAAGTATTTTTCAAAGTCCTTGTCCTCCCAGCCCTTTACAAAGCTCTCGCTCCATTCAACCTTTAGAGATTGCCTTGCCTTCTGACAAGCCCAAAGGGAGTTTGCACAGACCGCCACTCCACCGCTGGAGAGAGGAAACACATCCACCACCTCGGGCGTTCTTTTGGCTTGATCTCCGTCCACCCTAAGAGGTTTTGCACCAAAGTAGGGCGGTCTTTCCACTACCGCATAGAGCATGTTCTCTTCAAAGGTATCTATGCCAAAGACCGCCTTGCCCTCTACCTTCTCCGGAATGTCAATCCTTGGCACGGACTTGCCTATGTATATGAACTCCTTGGGTTCCTTTAGCCTTGGCTTTGAGGGCAGGGGTTCTCTCATGGCAAGCTCTGCAAACTGGGTGTAAGGGTAGCTTTTGTCCCCAGCCCATATTTGACCATCCTTTGCCCTTATCTGCTCCCTTGGCACTCCAAGGCTTTTGCTGGCAGAGCTTATGAGCATTTCTCTCATGCTGGCGCCTGCAAGCCTCAAGGTTTCATACATATTCCTGACGCTGGTGCTACCGCCTGTGAGCTGTATGCCCATCTTGGGGTCCACATAGGCTCTGCCGGCGGGCGCAGGCATAACCCTTACCCTTTCCCAAGGAAAGTCCAGCTCCTCTGCCACCAGCATGGCAAGACCCGTATACACACCCTGTCCCATCTCGGACTTGTTGACAAAGACCGTCAGGTAGTTGTCCCTTGAGAGGTTTATCCAAAGGTTTGGAGCATACCTCTTTGGCAACTCTTGAGCCTTGAGTATACGGTAGCCCCCGGGCATAAGCATCACCGCCAAGGTAAGACCACCAAGCCCTAAAAGCTCTCTTCTTGTAGTCATGTTCTACCTCCTTTGGAGGCACTCTCCACTGCTTTCACTATCCTGTTGTAAGTGCCACATCTACAAAGATGGGAGGAGAGCCTTTGGATAATCTGTTCCTTTGTGGGTCTTGGGTTTTCCAAAAGTAGGGCATAGGCTTCCATAATTTGACCGGGCTGGCAGTAGCCACACTGGGGCACCTGAAGTTCAACCCATGCCCTCTTAAGAGGATGTTCTGCAGGAATGCCCTCTATGGTGGTTATGTCCTTTCCTACTGCATCCTTTACTGGCAAAAGGCAAGAGCGGACTGCCTCCTTTCCCAAAAGCACTGTGCAGGCACCACACACACCCATGCCACAGCCAAACTTTGTGCCTGCGAGCCTCAGCCTCTCTCTTATAACCCACAGAAGAGGCTCATCCTCGTATGCCCTTGTTTTGTATACCTTACCGTTTATCTTAAGTTCAAAGTCTTTTACCATGGAAACTTGCCTCCAAAGTTCCTTATGTGCTCTATGAGTTCCCTTCTGCCTTCGTATATCACCGCCACATATTGGGCTAGTCTTTCGCCCAGCCTAAGGCAGGCTTCCTTTTCCTCTTGGCTTCTGGGCTCTCCTGCCACCACCGCCCCATAGTGTAGTGTAAACTTCTTGCCCGTGTAGTCAGTAAGACCAAAAACCAGAAAGCCATAGTTTATGAGCATGTAGAGGACAGAAAGACATGCCACCTCGTTGCCACCACCCCATCCACCAGAAGAGGAAAAGGCACAACCAATCTTGCCATCAATCTTACCCCACAGGTCTCCCATCACATCGTCAAAGAACCTTTTGAGCTTCCAAGAGACTATGCCCATGTTGGTAGGTGTTCCCACTGCCATACCATGACACCAGAGCACATCCTCCTTTGTGGCTTCCTCTACCGACAGTAGTCTAACCTCCGTGCCAGAAACTCTCTGTGCCCCCTCTGCCACAAGCCTTGCCATCTTCTCCGTGTTTCCTGTCCTACTGTCATACAAAACCAGCACGTTACCCATGGCTAACCCCTCAAGAGCTTTAGAAACTCTCTCATTATTTCAGGTAGGTCTGGCCATGCTCTACCAGAAACTAGGTTGCGGTCCACCACTACCCCATCCACATACTCACCACCCGCCATCTCAATATCCGGCTTTAGAACAAAGAAGGCACTGACCTTTCTACCCTTTACCATACCAGCAGCCACCAAAATCTGAGGTCCATGGCATAAAGTTGCCACAGGCTTTTCCTTTTCAAAGAAATGCCTTACAATGTCCAGAGCTTTTTTGTGTGTTCTCACATACTCGGGCGCTCGCCCGCCAGGTATAAAGAGGGCATCAAAGTCCTCTGGGTTTACCTCCTTTAGGCTTAGGTCTGCCTCAAGCCTGTAGCCTAGCTTCTCTGTGTAGGTTTCCATAAGGCTTGGCTCCATATCATGGACCACGGTCTGAAGAACCTTCCTGCTTGGCGTTGCAACTTTTACCTCGTAGCCTTCCTCTCTGAGCCTGTAGAGAGGATAAAAAACTTCAAGGGCTTCTGCCGCATCACCTGTGAGAATAAGAACTTTCTTCATGATCACACCTCCTGGTGGAAAGTATAAACCCACTCTAGGAGGCGGTCAAGAAGGGTTTTCTTTTTAACTTAGTTACATCCTTGTAAGTTTACCAATCCCAGTGAGGATGTCTTTTCCAGTGTTTGCCCTTGACCTTTTCCACTACTATCACACGCTCGTAAGGTGCATAGCGGTATACAGGCGCAGGCTCTACAAGGATAACCTTTGGTCTTTTTTCCACATAAACTACCCTTTTTTCTGAACAAGCTGGATATCCCAGATTTACAGAAAAATAGAACCTTTCACCCGCCTTACTTACTGTAAAAAGGACCAGCACAGTGGCACAAACAAGGACAAGCTTTTTCATTGCACTTCCTCCATACTCAAGAGTATACTCTTGAAAAATGAAAGGAGGATGAAATTTGCTTGAGTGCTTCCTCCCAAAAGCGGAAGGTCTCTACAACAGTGCCATTTTCTCCTCAGATGGAAGTGTTCTTGTAGGAAGGGTATTCAACGAAGGTATGGGCTATCAGGCTCTGTTGGTAGACGAAGACAAACAGGTGGCATTTCTCTTGGGAAGTAAAAAAGATGAGAGCCTTTACAGTGTTAAAGATTGCAACGGGAGCTATGTGGCGGTGGGGCATTCTGGAGAGAGGTCCCTTATTCTGGTCTATGAGAGGTCCTCTGGAAGTATGCGTTCTTTTGTAGGTCCAAAGGGCATACTTTGGCAGGTGGACTGTAAGTATGCGGTGGGAGGCTTAGAAGGCAAAAGGTGGCATCTCCTTATAGTAGATGTGAAAAGCAGGAGGGCTAAAGCCCTATCTGCAAGAGAGAACATATACGCCTACAGCCTTGCAAGAATTGATGGAGGCTATGTGATGGTGGGAAGGGTGGGATACGAGGGCAATTACGACAGCTTTGTTCTCTGGACGGACACCTCTATGAAACCCCTGAAGTCCATAAGGAGTAAATGGATGGAGAATGACTACCTTAGATACACAAACGGTGTTTGGGCTGTGGGAAGGATAGAGCTGGGAGGGGACTCGGAGGGTTTTGTGGTCAACCTCACAAACCTTAAAAGCCTTGTCTACAGGAGGCAGGGTTTTGACTATTTCAGACATATGGAGGGAGGTTTTATATGGGGTGAGGGAGAAGACAAAAGCCATATAAGAAAAGCTCTCTTGGTGCACGATACATATGGTTTGCTACTGGGTGAGGGTTTTTCTGCGGTAAGGTTCTACGATGGGAAATCTAATACTGCCTATGGCTATGTTTACATGGGAGCATGGGCTTATGCCTTGAGGCTCAGGAGGGGCTATGAGAAGGGAGACCTTAAATACAAGGTGGAAGGTAAGTCCCTCAAGTGGGGGGTGCTTAAACTTCGGCCGAGGGGGAGTCTTTTGAATTTTACGGAGCTAAACCTTCCAAATAGTATGGTTTCCTACAGTTGGAAAGATTGCAAAGAACTTTACTAAAATATTTCTATGGCGCTTATCCTGCCCTACAAGGACAAAAGCCCTATAATACACCCTTCTGTGTTCCTTGCGGAGAATGTGGTGATAATCGGAGATGTGGTTCTGGGCGAGGACTCCTCCGTTTGGTATGGCACGGTCATAAGGGGAGATGTTAACTACATCCGCATAGGCAAAGGCACCAACATCCAAGACAACTCGGTGGTGCATGTGACCCACGACACACACCCCACCATAATAGGGGACTACGTAACCGTGGGGCACAGGGTGGTGCTCCATGGGTGCAAGATAGGCAACCATGTGCTTATAGGCATGGGTGCGGTGGTGATGGATGGTGTGGAGATAGAGGACTATGTGCTGGTGGGTGCGGGTGCCCTGCTCACACCTAACAAAAAATTCCCCTCTGGCGTTTTGGTGGCAGGCTTTCCTGCCAAGGTGGTTCGAGACCTAAAGGAAGAGGAGATAAAGCTGATAGAAGAGTCTGCAAAAAACTATATAGCCTATAAAAATAACTATCTTAGTCAAAAGCCATGAGGATATTGCCTGCGAGCATAAGCAGGGCGGGAAACACTAAAGCCTTAGTCTCTTCCTTTAGCAAAAACTTGCTGTAGAGTAAAACCACCAACAGCGAAACCCTTTCCGCAGAAGCCACATAAGAAGACAGGGTAAAAAGCAGGGCAAGGTTGTATAGCACATCCCCCATGGCAAAAAAGAGACCTAGCAAGGGCAACTCTTTGTGTTTGTAGTTTTCACCTTTTCTTAACTCGGAGGACTTTACAAAGAGCAGAGTCCCCAAGCTCATACAAAGGGCATAAAACCAGCTAAAGAAAAAACCATTGCTCTCTATCACAGAGAGCTTGCCTAGAACCACATTAAAACCAAAGATGGCTGTGGAAAAAAGCATATATAGAACGCCTTTGTTTTTTCTGAAAAAGTCCCTCGGGGAAAAGCCTACCAGTATAAGGCTTGCTAGCACAATAAGGGCTATACCTAGCAAACCAAGAGAAGAGGGCTTTTCTGAAAGAATAAGCCAGCCAAAAAGAGCAGAAAAGGCCGGCATAAAGGAGTAAAAAGACATGGCAACAGAAAGGGGTGCATACTTTAAACCCTTGATGAAAAGCACTCCACCGAGGACTTCAAGAGGAAGCCATATTAGGGCATAAGTCAAGACCTTTATATTAAAGTCCCAGTAGAGAATGCCAAGGGGTGTAAGAAGTAAAAAGGCTATGGGAAATCTAACCCACAGGGTGAAGTTTTCATCCAGTCCCTTTATCAAAAGCCTTTTGCTAAGGTAGTCTTTTGTCCCCCAAAATATGGAGGATAGCAAAGCCAGAAAAAGGCCAAACATTGAAGTAAAATATTCTACCATGCGTCAGGAAAGGATTTTCACACCTGGTCCGGTAGAACTTCCCGAAAGGGTAAGAGAAGTCCTCGGAAGGCAGATAATCCACCACAGAACCGAAGAGTTCAAAAGGACCTTCCTTGAAGTTAGGGAGCTTTTTAAAAGACTACTTGATGAGCCCTCAGACAACTTTGTCTTTTTTGCATCCTCTGGCACTGGTGCTATGGAGTCTGCAGTGCTCAACTTTTTCAAAGAGGGGGATAGGGTGCTTGTGATAAACGGGGGCAAGTTCGGTGAGCGGTGGCTAAAGCTCTCTGAACACTGGGGGCTAAAACCCATAGAATACAGGGTAGAATGGGGGCGGTCAGCGGACCCGGAGGAGGTCAGAAGGCTTTTGAAGGAAAACCCAGACTGCAAGGGTGTGCTCTTTCAGGTTTCAGAGACCTCTACCGGCGCATACCATCCTGCAAGGGAAGTAGGAAGTGTTTGCAAAGAGTTTGATGTGCTTTGTGTGGCGGATGCCATAACTGCCCTAGGCGTATACCACATAAAGCCTTCAGAGTGGGGACTGGATGTGGTCGTGGGCGGTTCTCAGAAGGGCTTTCTTTTGCCTCCGGGGCTCTCTGTGCTTTGGTTTTCAGAAAGGGCGGAGAAAAGCCTTGTGGACAGAGCCTTTTACTTTAGCATAAAGAGGGAGCTTTCCAAGCAAAGGGAAGGACAGACCGCTTGGACGCCCGCCATAAGCCTTTTGCTTGCTATGAGAGAGTCCTTGCTTATGCTCTTAGAGGAGGGCATGGAAAGGGTGGAAAAAAGACACAGAGCTCTCTCACAAGCTACCCTTAGGGCTGTGCAAGCTTTGGGACTAAAGCCCTTTGCGGAGCTGCCCTCTATTTCTGTGAGCGCCATAAGCTCTGAGAAGGCAGAGGACATAAGAAAAGAGCTTCTCAAACTGGGCATCAGACTAGCAGGAGGACAAGATGAGTTAAAGGGCAGAATATTCCGCATATCCCATATGGGCGTAGACCCAAAGGATGGGCTCATGCTTCTTGGCATGCTGGAAGTGGTCCTAAAAAGGCTAGGTTTTTCCATAAACCTTGGAGAAGGTGTAAAGGTCTACAGTCAGACCCTTATGGAAGAGGGCATATGGTAAAGCTGTATATAGTAAGACATGCAGAAAGCCTTTGGAACCCCATAGGTAGGTATCAGGGACTTCTTGACCCAGAGCTTTCAGAAAGAGGAAAGGAACAAGCAAAAAGGCTTGGGGAGCACTTCAAAGACATGGAGCTACATGCCATATACTCTTCTCCACTAAAGAGGACCTTCCAGACCGCACAGGAAATTGCAAAACACAAAGGTCTTGAGGTCCTACAAGAAAAAAGGGTTATAGAGATAGACCACGGCGTGTGGTCTGGGCTTTTGGTGGAGGAGGTCCAACAAAGGTTTCCAGAGCAGTTCAAGCAGTGGTTAGAAGAACCTCACAGGGTGAGCTTTGAGGGGGGTGAGAGCCTTCAGCAGGTCTATCACAGGGTGAGCGACTTTATAGAGTATATTAAGGAAAAACACTGGGGGCAGACGGTTGCGGTGGTCTCTCACACAGTGCCAATAAGGTGTATGTATTGCAGCCTCTTGAAGGTGGACCTCTCTAAGTTTTGGTCCTTTGGCTGTGATAATGCTAGCTATTCTTTGGTGCACATGGAAAAGGACAGAAATGTTATAATGAGGCTTAACATCACTTGCCATTTGGGAGATTTGTATGTGGAAGCTCATAAGGCTCTTTAGTTTGTTTGTCTTAGTAGCTTTTGCCCTATCTCAGCAGATAAGCAAAGAGTTTGATATAAATGTGGAACTCACTGGTAGAGTCTTTGAGGAAAAGCCCAAGATGATGCCGCCAGAAAAACTACCCATGCCTACCACAAAAGAACTAGACCTATCTTATGCACTTCTTGAAGCTCCCAGAACAATGGAGTTTGCTCCAGTCAAGCCTGTGGAAAAGGACAGTGGCATAAGCTGTGGCGAGCCAAAGGATGCTCTCTCTTACAGGCTCGGAGTTGACTACTACCTGAAGGGTAGGTATAACCTTGCAGAGGAAGAGCTTGGAAAGGTTTTATTGGTTGCAAACTCCCCCTTCAAGCCTATGGCAGAGTATGTTCTGGGGCTTATAGCCTACTCAAAGGACCAAAAGACAAGAGCTTTGGAGCTTTTCAGAAACTCTTGTGCCTTTTCTCACATGTATCAAAAGCCTGCCTGCGAAGCCTATTACGCCCTGCACTTTATCCTAAGGGGGTCCGTGCCAGAAAACAAAGACAACCTTTGGCAGGCAGTCAGAAGCATAAAGGAGGGAAAACTTGAAAAACCCCAATGCAAGGAGGCAGTTTTCTCTCAATACTGCCAGTATGTGGTGGACTTTGTAGAGGGCAGAGAAAACCTACAATACAAAGACAGTACAGCCCTCAGGTCTGCGGTTCTCCAATACTCTGCGGGTAAACTACAGCAGGCAAAAGCAGTTTTTTCTGCCTATTCTGCACCCGGCAGACCCTTTAGGGATATAGCCCTGTATTACCTTGCCCTAATAGAATACAAGGAGGGCAAACCAGAAAGCGCCTTCAGGCACACTAGCGTGCTAGAAAGCATAAACCCAAGGCTTGCAGGAGAGCTATACGCCCTTATGTCTCAGAGGGATGTGTATCTTGCTAGAATGACCTATCAGCTTACAAAGAACCCTCGCTTTTTAGAAATGGCGGGAGTCATTGCCTACAACGCAGGCGACTATGCGCTAGCACTCCATAACTTCCTAGAAGCTGGAAATATTAGGTATGCGGTATACTCGGCTCTTAGGATGGACGACTACCGGAGGGTCATAAGCCTTTTGGATAGTAAAAGGGACAAAGACAAAGAAGACTACATGTGGCTTCTAGAAGCCCTATACTGGTCTGGTGGAGACATGTCCTCTGTGCTTTCTCAAGTGGCCAAGATATACCCAGACCTGGCAAGGGAATATACAGGCTGGGAACGTTTCAGAAGGGGGGACTGGCTTGGATCTTTGGGCTTCTTTGATGACCCTTACTATAAGGCCATAGCCCTTTACAATCTAAAAAGATACAAGGAGGTTATAGACCTATTAAGAGGTAGGACAGACAATAGATCAAACCTTTTAAAGGCTCGCTCCGCTCTCATGCTTGGAGATACAAAGCTGGCAAGAAGCTTTCTTACAGACCGGTCCGATGATGAGAAGTATCTACTGGGAATGTCCTACTTTCTGGAGGGTAATTATCAGAGGTCTATACCCTTCTTTGAAAACATATCCGATAAAAGCCCCCTTAAGGCAAAGGCGCTTCTAAGAATGGCCGATGCCTATTACAATGTAGGCAACAGGGAGAAGGCCAAGGAAGTCTATTACCAGGTCCTGCGCCGGTTCCCTGACAGTGAAGAAGCTAAGCAGGCAACTCTTTCCCTTCTTGAGTTTGCTGGAGGCGGCATAAGCGACGAGGAGATGGAGAAGGTCCTCTTGGCTTATATGCAAAAGGAGAAAAATCCACCACCAGAGATAATATACCAATACGCTAGTTTACTGGCAAGGAAGGGCAACAAGAGAGAAGCCCAACAAGAGTTGCTAAAGCTGCTGGACACGCCCCTCAAGTTCAAGGCTATTCTAAAGCTTGCTGACCTAGAAGAGGACCCAGCCAAAAAATTGGTGCTTTATTACAAGGTCTACAAGGAGGCAGAGTCCCAGGAAGATAGAATGCGAGCAAGAGATGAGCTCATAAAGATCTACACTGCAGCAGGTGATACCAAAAGCCTGGCGGATATGCTTGCGGAGGGCGGAAGCGAAGACAAGGTAAAAGCAATAGGTCTATATCTTTCTCTTAGAGATACATCTTCTGCTCTTTCTTTGTCCCGTGCACTCATAAAGGAAGGCTACAGAAGCAGAGAATTTGAAAGATATCTCATAGACCTATACAGACAGACCGGCGATACTTCACTGTTGGATTATGTATCCAAAAGCCCTGATAGGAACCTTAGAGGACAAGCTATTCTCCTTATGGGTTATGACAACCTTAAAAAAGGCGATAAGAGAAAAGCCCTGGAAAACTTTGTAGATATATCCCTCAACTACAGAGGAGAGCCATACTACAATCAAGGCGTGTTGGAAGGTGCTAAAATACTTATAGAACTTGGAGCAAGGAGGGATGCAAGCTGTATGCTGGATAGATTTGATTTAAATACCTCCAGTCCAGAGGATTTAAAGGTGTACAACAAGCTAAAACAAGGTTTACCCAAGTGTGAGGTGAAGTAGTATGGAAGGGTTTTTTGACCTCTTGCAAAAGGGCGGGCTTGCCATGTATCCTCTTCTTCTTCTCTCTGTAATTTCTTGGGCTGTCATAGTGGAACGCATCTTTCATATGCGGGCCTCTGTATACATGAGCAGGTCCTTTAGGGACCTTAAGCCTCTCATTGCTGGTGGCGATATAGAGGGTGCCATAAAGCTCCTCTCCACGGACAATTCCCACACTGCAAATCTTCTAAGGGAAATGCTACAGGACTACAAGGAGGGTAAACTTAGTAAGGAGGATATGATAAGGAACTTTGACCTTGAACTATCACTGCTTGTGCCAAAGCTAGAGAAGAACCTACCCCTGCTGTCTACTACTGCAAGCGTGGCACCCCTTATAGGTCTTTTTGGGACCATAACAGGTCTTATAAAGGTGTTTTCCGCTTTTGCCACAGCAAACCCCGAACAGGCTATGGTTTTGCTTTCGAAGGGTATAAGTGAAGCGCTTGTGGCTGCAGCAACGGGGCTTGCGGTAGCTATACCGGCTCTGATTGCTTATTGGCTTTTTAGAATATGGGGCAACAATATCTTGAATAGGATTGAAGGGGAAGTGTTCGAAATTATAAGGATGTTAAGATGAGAAGAAGGAGACTTAGCTACGATGAGAGAACATACATAGATGTGGTTCCTCTTGTGGACACGCTTCTTGCTGTCTTTCTATTCTTGGCTCTAATGGCCTTTCAGTCGCCTATGGTCTTTCTTGCAGTAAAGCTCCCTTATGCAAAAGAGGGTGAAAAGTTGAGCCTTGAAGTCTTTAGAGTTCAGGTGCTAAGGGACGGAAGATATCAGGTGGCTGGCAAGGAGGTAAGCCTTGAGGAAATAGAGAAAGACCTTGAGGAGAAAAAGCCCAAAACCCTGGTAATAGAGGCGGATGAGGATGTGGCTCATAAGTTTGTGGTGGCTTTGATGGATGTGGGAAAGCGTAGTGGTGTGGAAAATGTGCTGATAGGTGTTCGGACCAGGAGATGATCTTTGTTCTCAAAAAGGTCCTTAGTCTTATACTTCTACCGCCAGCCATTTTTATAATTCTCTTTCTTCTTATAGCCCTTATATCCAAAAAGAGGCTTGTTAGCTTCCTGGCGCTTTTTGGTGCTGTATCCCTTTACTTGCTTTCTGTGGAACCTGTTAAGGACATGTTGTATAGACCTCTCGAAAGATCTTATCCCGTTCCTGAAGACCTCAAGGTGGATGCCCTCGTGGTTCTTGGCGGTGGTTCCTACAATACGGGTCTTCTCAAGGAAGATTCCATGAAAAGACTTCTGACGGGTTTCATCCTTCACAAGAGGTATGGTTATCCCCTAATACTATCTGGAGGTGCCAGCATTCACAGGCTTCCTGAGGCCGAGGTAATGAAACAGTTCCTTGAAGAGCTTGGAGTGGATAAGAGAAGCATAATCACTGAGGTTAGAAGCAGAGATACCTTTGAAAATGCAAAGTATGTAAAGGAAATATGCGATAAGCGAGGTTTCAAAAGCATAGCCCTTATAACATCTGCCTATCATATGCCAAGAGCGGTGGAAGCCTTTAGAAAGGTGGGGATGGAGGTGGTGCCCTATCCCACGGACTTTAAGCAAGACAAGACTTATAATCTATACAGTCTTATACCTCGCATGGGCGTTCTTAACGACAGCTACAAGGCTTTAAGGGAACACCTAGGCGGTCTGGCTTACAGCATGCTTTATTAGGCCTTCCCTTTCAAGGCCTTCCCTTATTGCCTTGAGTAGCCTCTCCAAAGCCTCTTCGTAACTGCTTGCTTTTATCTTACATCCAGAGGCGTATTTATGACCTCCACCACCAAGTGCCTCGGCCACCTTTGCCACATCCACCTTGCCCTTTGACCTCAGAGAAACTTTCCAAATACCTTCGTCGGGCTTTTCTATTATGGCGTAAGCCACTTCAACCCCTTCTAGGGACCTTGGATAGTTTACAAGCCCCTCGCTGTCGGGATACTCACATCCCGTTTCTTTGAAAAAGCGGTCTAATATGGTTATACCCGCCACCAGTCCATCTTCGTAAAGGGATAGAGTTCCAAGCACCTTTGATATGAGTTTCATCTTGTTTATGCTTTCCCTCTCTGCAAAGTTTACATAAGTCCAGTTGGGCTGTGCCCCCAATTCCACAAGCTCTTTGGCAAGTTGGAAGGTTTCTGCGGTAGTGTTAGAATACTTGAAAAAGCCCGTATCTGTGGCAAGCCCTGAGTAGAGGTTCTCCGCAATGTCCTTATCTATGGCGGACCTATCCCATTGACACAAGAGCCTATATATAAGGGCTGTGGTAGAGGGTGCCTCTGGGTCTATGTAGTCGTATTCTCCATAAAAGTCTCCGCCTATGTGGTGATCTATGCGCACCCTCTTGAAGGCTTTTACATCTGCGTTAACCCTGTAGAAGCCACTGGCATCCACCACAATGGCGAGGCTAAAGACCTCAGCCACTGGAAGTCTTACCACCTCATTTGCACCCGGCAGAAAGTCCAGAAAGTGTGGCACCTTGTCCTTGCAACCCACCATAACCCGCTTGCCCTTCTTCTTGAGGAAAAGGTATAGGGCAAGGGCACTGCCAAGAGTGTCCGCATCCGGGTTTTCGTGGCTTGCTATGAGTATGGGACCTTCCTCACGCTTTAGCAATTCTATAAGAGGAACACTTTCTTCAAACATGGTTACCTCCTACTTGTATTTTTTCCACAACACAAGCCCCAAAAATCGCCGGCATTGTCTGGATAAGTCTTTCCCTGTCCTCTTGAAGACGCCTCCCTTGAGGTCCAAAAATACAAAAGCGCCAAAAAAGGCTCAAAAGCCCGATCATTATACCTCCAACCCTATAAATTTAATCCTTCTGGAGTGCCTCTGCACATCTCTTGCACACTTCTCCTTCAAACTCATCTTCTGGATAGTATAACCAACATCTTGGGCACTTTCTACCCTCTGCATGAGAAACCCCTATATGCACACCCTTTAGTTCTTCAGCCTCAAACCTGTAGTCTCCGCCCTCTGCAAAGTTCACCCGGCTTACGGTGAGGAAGTATTTAAGATGGTCTTCGTATTCCTTTGCCACCACAAGGCCCTTACCCCACAAGAATACTTGAGCCTCGTAGGGGTGGCTTATGGCTTTGTCCCGTCTTGCCAACTCTATTGTTTTCATAACCTCATCCCTAAGGCTTATGAGAAACTGGTAGTCCTTCATAAGTCTATGGTCTACGAGTTCCTCTTGAGGCTCTGGAATGCGGTGCATAAAGACGCTCTCTGGCAACTGTGGGTCTATAGCCCTGAGATACTCCCAGGCTTCTTCTGCGGTAAAGCTCAAAAAGGGTGCCACAGAGGTAATAAGGGCTTCTGCAAGCCTGTAGAGCACTGTCTGAGCGGACCTTCTCTCAAAGCTGTCTGGAGCGTAAACATAGAGCCTATCCTTTAGCACATCAAGGTATAGGCTGGAGAGCTCCACAGAGCAGAAGTTTCTTATAAGGTGGTAAACCCTGTGGAAGGCATACTCTTGGTAGTGTTTGTGAATTTGCTCAAGGACCTTCTGCAAGTAGGAGAGCATCCATCGGTCAAAGTGATGCAGGCTCTCGTAGGCTATAGCCTTTGAGGGTTCAAAGTCATAAAGGTTTCCCAGCAAAAACCTTATGGTGTTTCTTATCTTTTTGTAATCTTCCACAAGCCTTTGGATTATGCCCTTTCCAAGCCTTATGTCTTCTGTGTAATCCTCTGAGACAACCCAAAGCCTTAGCACATCCGCACCATACTGCTTTATTATCTCTTGGGGTGAGACCACGTTTCCGAGGGACTTGGACATTTTTCTGCCCCTTTCGTCTACCGTAAAGCCGTGGGTGAGCACTGCCTTGTAGGGTGCTTCTGAGTAGCTTGCCACCGACTCAAGCAAAGATGCCTGAAACCAACCCCGGTGCTGGTCCGAGCCCTCAAGGTAAAGGTCTGCCTTTTGTATGCCCCTTCTTCTTAGCACATAGGCGTGTGAAGAGCCCGAGTCAAACCACACATCTAAAATGTCCTCTTCCTTTATAAACTCCTGTGAGCCACACACAGGACACCTGTAGCCTTCTGGAAGTAGTTCTTCCGCAGGCTTTTCAAACCACAGGTCCGCTCCCTGCGGGTTTTCTTCCACCATCTTGGCAACCCCTTCAAAAAGCTCCTTCTCAGCCAGCACATGACCACAATTTTTGCAGTAAAAGACCGCTATGGGAACACCCCAAAACCTCTGACGAGATATGCACCAGTCTGGTCTGTTTTCCAACATGGATGCGATACGATTTTTGCCCTGAGGCGGGACCCACCTAACCTTTTCAACCTCTTCCAAGCTCTTTTCTCTTAGGCTTTTGCCCTCCACAGAACCTGACATGCTTATGAACCACTGGGGCGTTGCCCTAAAGATGACGGGGTTTTTACACCTCCAGCAGTGGGGGTAAGAGTGTCTTATCTTGCCTTCCCAAAGGAGAAGTCCCCTCTCTTTTAGGTCCTCAATTATCAAAGGGTTTGCCTCAAAGACCCTTTTGCCCCTTATGAACTCCGGAGCTTCTTCTGTAAAGCGTCCCTCCTCATCCACCGGCGCAAAGGGTTCAAGCCCAAACCTTAAACCCACCACATAGTCTTCTCTACCATGCCCAGGTGCCATATGCACAAGCCCTGTGCCAGCAGACAGCTCCACAAACTCAGAGGGGTAGACCTTGTTTGTTCTCTCTCCGTAGGGTGCTATGTATTCAAGTCCCACAAGCTCTGAGCCTTTGACTTCCTTTATGACCTCCCCTTCCAGACCCATAAGGCTTTTCAAAGATGCCAAAAGCTCCTTAGCCAAAATGTAGGTTTCTTGACCTGCTTTGAAGAAAACATAATCGTAATCCTGACCCATCATAACGCCAAGGTTTGCGGGCAGGGTCCAAGGTGTGGTGGTCCATATGAGCAGGTAGGTGTTGGGCTGGTCCTTTAGTGGAAACTTTACATATATGCTTGGGTCTTCCTTTTCGTAGTATTCTACCTCTGCTTCTGCCTCTGCAGTCTTGTCGTATATGCACCAGTAGACGGGCTTTTTGCTTTTGACCGCCAGCCCCCTTTCAAAAACCCTTCCCAGTTCCCTTATCTCCTGAGCCTGATAGGCTGGGTCCATGGTGATGTAGGGATTTTCCCAGTCTGCCAACACACCAAGCCTTATAAACTCTTCCTTCTGAACCTCTACGAACCTCTTGGCATACTCTCTGCAGAGCCTTCTAAAGGCAACCTTACCCAGCTCCTCCTTTGAGAGCTTTTTCTCCTTTAGCTCCTTCTCCACCTGCTGTTCTATGGGCAGTCCATGACAGTCCCAACCGGGCACAAAGTCCACATCAAAGCCCGTCAGGAGCTTATACTTTACGATAACATCCTTTAGAACCTTGTTGAGCGCATGTCCTATGTGTATATGTCCGTTGGCATAGGGAGGTCCGTCGTGTAGCACAAAGAGGGGCATTTCCCTGTTTTTATCCCTAAGCTTTTTATACAAACCCTGCCACCTTTGGAGCACCAAAGGCTCTCTCTCTGGCAGGTTTGCCTTCATAGGAAAGTCTGTCTTTGGAAGGTTTAGCGTTTCTGCGTAGTTTCGCATGGGGATATATTATAGCGTTCTTGAAACTATAGAGGCATCTTCCATAGGTCTGGGTTTTGCTAGGCAAAGGGAAAAGACCCTTACTGTCTAATTCTACCAGGGACCATAAAGGCTAAAAAGTAGCACCACCAGAACCCACAGGGTTATAAGCACAAAAAGCCAATCCCTTTCCTTTAAAAAGAGAAGGATGGACAGTGCCACGCGAGCTATGGGTGTGAATACTAGAACCAATATACCCGCCTTTATAAGGCTTATTGCATTAGACCCTGAGGAATTAACCGCCCCTACCTCTAGAGGTGTTCCCAAGTGTTTTAGAATATACCAAAGTCCACCAGATAAAACCAGAAGGGACGAGACAATTACACCTGTTCGTAATGTCATAGATATAAGGATTTCCATGCGTGTCATTTGAGAGCCTCCAGCACCATCTGTATACCTAGCAGGGCTATTATTATGGCAAAAACCAGCTTGAGTTTTGAGGTGGGTGCACTAGGTAAGAGTTTTGCACCCAAGAAGGCCCCAAGGAGAACGCCGAGCATCACCGGAAAGCTCACTATGGGGTCTATGTATCCCTTTTTTAGGTATATACCTGCGCTTGCTGCCGCAGTCACACCAATCATAAAGTTGGAGGTAGTGGTAGATACCTTATAGGGCAATCTCATTACACGGTCCATAGCTAACACCTTCACCGCGCCAGACCCTATACCTAGTAAACCTGATAGCATACCCGCAAGGCTCATAAGGCCGAAGCCTGCAAGGATATTCTTTACGCCGTATTCTCTCACGCCTTCACCTGTGGGGAGATATCCAGTTAGTTTTAATTTTTTAGCCAGAGGGTCTGAGTTTTCTGGACTCACAAATTCCTCGTGGTGACGGCTCTTGTAGCTAGTGTATGCAGAGTGAAAGAGAACAAGTCCGAATATGAAAGCCACCAGATGCTTGGGGAGTATTCCCAGGAGTGTAGCACCTACTATTGCGCCTGCGGTGGTGGCTACTTCCAAAAACATACCTATCCTCATATTTGTATAACCCTCACGCACATAAGCAGAGGCAGCTCCACTGCTGGTGGCTATGACAGAGATAAGAGATGCACCAAGAGCATGATGAAGGTCCACCTTAAAGAGCAAAACCAGCAAGGGCACCACAATAACGCCACCACCCAAACCAGTGAGCGCACCAATCAGTCCAGCAAATACACTTCCAACAAACACACTCAAGCTAAAAACTATATCGTTCATGTTTAGCGCCCACAGGAATAAGTTTAGCACAAGGCCCCACTACTGGGGCTTTATAATATTCGTCTTAAGATAATCCCTGAGAACCTCTGGCACCACCACCGAGCCATCCTCTTGCTGGTAGTTTTCAAGGATAGCGGCAAGGGTTCTTCCTACCGCAAGCCCCGAGCCGTTTAGTGTGTGCACAAAGTGTAGCCTGCCTTTGCTGTCTCTGTAGCGTGTGTTCATCCTTCTTGCCTGAAAGTCTTCGCAGTTGGAACAGGAGGATATCTCCCTATACCTGCCCTGAGAGGGAAACCACACCTCAATGTCATAAGTTTTCGCAGAGGCAAAGCCCATATCACCGGTGCAAAGAAGCACCACCCTGTAGGGAAGACCCAGAGCCTGCAAAACATCCTCCGCATCGGAAGTGAGCCTCTCTAACTCCTCGTAAGAGTGTTCGGGCTTTACCACTTTCACAAGCTCCACCTTGTTAAACTGGTGCTGGCGGATTATGCCACGGATGTCCTTGCCGTAAGAACCTGCCTCACGCCTATAGCAAGGCGTGTAGGAAACCATGTATATAGGTAGGTCTTCTTCGGAAAGTATCTCATCTCTGAAAAGGTTTGTAAGGGGCACTTCTGCAGTAGGTATAAGGTAAAGCTCGTCCCTTTCGCACTTGTATAGTTCCTCCTCAAACTTGGGAAGCTGGCCTGTGCCCACAAGGACCTCCGGTCTTACAAGATGGGGCGGTAGGACTTCTTTGTAGCCCTTCTTTGAGTGCAGGTCCAACATAAAGTTTATGAGAGCCCTTTCTATCTTTGCACCCCAGTCTTGGAGGACTACAAAGCGACTGCCAGAGATCTTGCTTGCCCTTTCAAAATCAAAAATGCCAAGCCTTTCTCCTATCTCCCAGTGAGGCTTTGGTTCAAAGGAGAAGTTTTTGGGTGTGCCCCATCTACGCACTTCCACATTGTGATTTTCGTCCTCTCCTATTGGCACCTTCTCGTGGGGAAGGTTGGGAATGGTAAGCATCACTTCCCATAGCTGTCCTTCTACTTCAGAAAGCCTCCCTTCATACTCCTCTATACTCTCCTTTAGTTCTTTTACTTCCTTTTCAAGGTGCCTTGTGTCCGCACCCTCCCTTTTCAACCGACCTATTTCCTTGCTCTTTGTGTTCCTCTCCGCCCTTAGCCTTTCAAGTTCTTTGAGGATTGACCTGCGCTCTGCGTCCAGCTCAAGCACTCTATCCACAAGCTGGGGATAGGTTTTGTTTCTAGTGGAAAGCCGCTCCTTTACCCATTCTGGGTTCCTGCGTATAAGCTCCACATCAAGCATGAAGAGATATTTTAACTGCATATTCTATTGCGTGTTATTCTATTTGCCTATGAGGAGCATGGGCTTTACACTGCTTGAGCTTATGGTTGCCATTGTGGTTCTTGCGGTCGGCTTTTCTGTGGTCTTTGAAGTTATCTCAAGGGCAAGACTTGACTACGAACAGGCACAGATACTAGAGGTGGACCTTGTGGAGCTCAACAATCTCCTGGTGGAAGGACGGACAGAGGGGCTTAAGATAGAGAAAAGAACCCTAGAGGACTATCCAGAAATTGAAGAGGTCTCTTACCGGCTGGGCTCTGCAGATATTCTCGTGTATCAGCTAAAAAGATGAGAAGGGGCTTTACTCTACTGGAGGTGCTTCTTGTGATAGCCCTAATGGGTGTTTTCTTTGGTGTGCTTTCTTATAGCTTTTACTCCTCTGCCAGAAATTCTTACCTCCTTGTGGAATCCGCAGAATTGACCAAGGAGGAGGCTTTTCTTTTCTGGAACCTCCAGAGGAAAATAAGCGGCGCTACTGACTTGTTCCTCAAGAAGGACAGCCTGTTTATGATAACCTCTTCTGGAGACTACTACCAAGGTGTGGTAAAGTGTGCCTATTTGTATAGAGATGGTTTGATCTACTACTACGAGTTCCCCTACCCCTATGGAGATATAAGCTTTTATGAAGAGGACAAGCTCGTAAGGTTGGGCAGGTTTGGAGAAGTTTCCTTTAGGGCTTATGCTAACGGGCAGTTTTTTGAAGAGTTCAGGGGCATACCCCAGTGGGTAGAGGTGAAGACCGGTAGCAGAACCTTTAAGATAGCGCCATAGGAAACCTAGTATGATTATAATTTTAAGCTGTGATAGCCTTTTATCCAGTCCTTTTGAGTGCCTTTGCCCTTATGGTGTTATTTTATGGATTCTTGGTAGGTGTTATTGGGTCCACCCCGCCCCAGCTTAGTAAGGACCAAGTCCAAGTGCAAGACCTTTTTGCCAAGTTTGAGAGCCTTTACCCAAAAGAGGAGAAGAAGGAGGAGGATAGGGTGCCCGATATAAACCTCTTGGCTACCGCCACAGGCAGTTTCCCCTTGGCACTTGCTAGGGTGGATGGACAGTCAAAAGTCCTTAGGGTGGGGTCTCAGGTGGGTAGCTACAGGGTGGTGGCTGTAGAGAGGAACTACATAGTGCTCTCAAAGGGCGATAAGAGGCTTGCAGTTGGTTTTAGGTTTAGGACAGAAACACCCCCACAGACCTCCACACCCTTACAGAGCCAGCCTCAACCGCAAACAAGTAGAAACCTCCAAGCGACCCTTCCAAGGGGAGAGCTTGAGCGCATAACCGCAGACCCAGGCATAATGTTTCGCATGATAAGGCTTGTGCCCTTTGTGCAGGGTGGTAGAACAAGGGGCTTTCTCTTTGAATGGGTAGAGCCTGGAAGTATCTTTGATAGGGCTGGCATAAAGCCTGGCGATGTGCTCCTTTCCATAAACAACCAAGAGATAAGGAGCGGAGAGGATGCCTTCCGAATACTGCAGGTGCTAAGAAACGAGAGCAGTATAAAACTGAATTTGCAAAGAGGCAACGAACTTGTAGACCTTTCTCTGAGGGTGGAATGATGAGGAAATTAGTCGCTCTTATCTTTATCTTTTTAACGCTTGCCCCATTTGTCTATCCTCAAACTGCGGAGGATGTGCAAAGGCAAGCCCAAGAGCAGAGAAGGACCGGAAAGGTTTTCCTAAACTTTCAGGATGCGGACATATCCCTAGTGGTCAAGTTTATGTCAGAGCTAACTGGCAAGAACATAGTGCTTGACCCCAATGTGAAGGGAACTATAACCATAAGCTCTGCAAGGCCCATGAGCCTTCAGCAGGCTTGGGAGATATTTGTCATGTCCCTTACCCTACAGGGCTATGGAGTGGTGGAAGACAAGAACTTTGTTCGCATTGTCCCTATAGCTCAGGCCGTTCCTTTGGCAGAGCCCAAAAGGCCCACCACCGGTGCGGACATAATAATCTATCTTTTTACCGCAGAAAACACACAGGCAGTCCAGCTACAGCAAGCTATTCAGCCCTTTTTATCACCCTTTGCCAAAGTAGGCATACACCCCCAATCCAACACTCTAATAATCGCAGACATAGCTAGAAACATAGAGAAGATAAAGGGCATACTTAAAGACCTGGACTCTCCTCAGAGAACCCTCAAGGTAAGGCTCTACCCTCTCCAGAAGGCAAAGGCGGAGAATGTGCTTCAAAGCGTGCAAGGAGTAATCACAGCCCTTCAACAACAAACAGGTGTTCCCAGCATAGCCACCCTTAGCAAGGATGCCAATGCCATAATAGTGGTTGCCCGTGAGGATGTGCAGGCAGTGGTAGAACAAGTTATAAGGACCATAGACCAGTCCACACAGCTTGTGGAGGACAGGAGCTTTTATGTCCTGCCCCTTAAGTTCATCTCTGCGGAGGAGCTTCACAAAAGCCTTCAGAGCCTTCTTTCTGGCGTAAACCCTACGGTAGCCCAAACAACTACACCGACCCAGCCCCAGCCTCAGGAGATAAGGGGCCTTGAAACACCCCTTAGAAGGGAACAACCAACCCAACCTAAACAGCCCCAGCCAATACCTGCTATACAAACAAAAGAAGGCCTACGCATAGGCTTTGACAGAGGGACAAACTCGGTGCTTGTGTATGCCACACCCCAGGAGTTTGAGGGTCTTAAGGAACTCATTAAAAGGCTTGATGTGCGCAGAAGGCAAGTGCTTATTGCTGCTTCCGTGGTGGAGATGTCTACAAGCAGAGCTTTGGATCTTGGGGTGCGTTGGCAAGCCATAGGTTCAAAGGGAGGTGCTGGCTACGGTGTGGGGAGCCTGCAGGACCTATACAGCTCCCTTTTGGCAGGTAGCTTTGTGCTCGGCTTTGTAAACAATGTGGGAAAAACCATAACCATAGGAGGGTCAACCCTTTTCTTCCCGGACCTTGTGCTTCTCTTTTCCTTACTTGAGAAGGGCACGGGATTTAACCTTATATCAAACCCAAAGGTGCTCACTTTGGACAACCAAACCGCAGAGATTAAGGTGGGTCAGGTGGTGCCCTTTGCCTCGGGAGTAAAGTTTGACATAAACGGACAGCCTGTGATAACCTACGACTATAAGGAGGTGGGACTTGACCTAAAGATAACGCCTACCATATCAGAAAACAACCTAAGGCTTGTAAT
>JAXSPD010000021.1:0-29299 GCA_037926845.1 Candidatus Pampinifervens yunnanense
AATTTAACCTCCTGGTCCCTTATGTTTATCCCAAGGCTATCCGCCTTTTCTAAAAGCTCAGATAGTTCCTGCACGGGGGCAAGCTTTTTCAAAAGAAGGTAGAACCTTAACCTTAGATACGTCTCAACCTTCTGCTTTATGAGGCTACCTGCCTCAAAGTGTCTGCCTTGTGCATGCATAAGCAGGTCTTCTAGGAGCACTTCATAGCTTTCTGTAAAAGCCATGTCTTCCTCTAGATATTCAAAAGCCCAGCGGTCTAAAAGCCATCCGAGAAGGGGCTGCGGCACCCTTTCTGCATTAAATTCTCTAAGGTCTTCTAATCCCTCAAACTCTTCTTCTGTTTCCATATCCTTTATATAAACTTTCCAAGGTTCAAAGCCTTCTATCTTATAGTAAAATCTGCCAAGTGCCCCCTCCTGAGGGACTACATCAGACAACTCAAGGGCTGCTATAGAGGTTATAATATCTTTGTTGGGAACCTTTTGGGGCAAAACAAGTCTTTGCCAAACACCAAGACCGTTGCCATAGGACTGCAAGTTGCTCGGAGCCCCAGAGAGTATAAAAAGGACCTTCTCCTCCAGTTCTCCATCACCTATGAGGTCAACGGCTTTTTTAGCAAAGAGCATGTTCTTTACTGCCTCTATGCCCGAAATATCTGCGAAGAACCAACCGTCTGAGGAAAAGGCGTAGCTTATGTATTTGTAGGCATAAAGATGTTTAAAGAGCTCTACCCTTTCTTCTTTATCAAGAGGTCTCTTTGCGTTTATCCTTAGGTATTCCTCCTTTGAACCCTCCAGAAGGAGGTCAACAAAGCCAAAAAGGGCACCTTGTGGGTCCCTTGTATAACGATCAAGCACTCTAAAGAGCCTATCCTTAATCTCGGACCTGAGCCTTTCTAGGGCTTCCCTCATGGGACCCCTCCACTTCTGGTGCCAACCGGGCATGCCACCGGTGGTGCATCCACAATCAGACCTCCACCTCTCTACGCCATGAGAACAACTCCAAGAGGTATATTCCCATATGTCCGTCTCGGCTTCTGGGTGCATACTTCTGTGCACTTCTTCAAGGGTTTTCATGTTTGGATGGCTCTTGATAAGATATGCAAGCCCCATCTCGCCAAATTTCTTGTGGTGTCCAAAGGTCTCACCGTCCACTGCAATGAGTGTAAGAGCCTTCCTGCCTTGTGTTCTTCTTATGACCTCCTCCATGTTGTTTAATAGGTCTCCAAAGGCTATGCCATGGGAGAGTTCACCATCGTAGACAAATATATCTATGTGGCCCTCAGGAAGGTTGTGCCTAAGATAGCTACCTCTTGTCTTGACCTGATGGGGTGCCAGTATCACATACTTTATACCGTGCTTGATAAGAAGGGACAAGGTTTTTCTGTCTACCGCAAGCTCTGGAAGCCAAAAGCCCAGGGGTTTTCTTCCAAAGACCTTCTCGAAGGCCCTTATGCCCCAGGCTATTTGCACTTCCCTGTCCTCTTCTGGGTCAAGGGGTAGTATGGTGTGGTTAAAGCTGGTGGCTATGGCGTTGTCTTTTGCCCCCTTTAGTCTCTGCACAAACCAGGGCTTTTCCTTCAGAAGCCAACCCAACAGACTGAAGGTGAAGTTAAAGCTCACACCCTCGTAGTTGTTGACTATCTCCAGTATCTTGTTGTCCCTTTTGTAGTGGGCGTAGAGGTTGGGCAGGTAGGACTCTCTGAATATCCTCTCGTTCCAGTTTTCAAAGGGGTGGGCGGAGGGTTCCACCGGCACAAGACCAAGGTAGGGGTTTTCCCTTGGTGGTTGATGGAAGTGGCAATGAACACACAAAAGACTCATAGCTCCACAAAGGCCCCCATCCTTTCAAACTTTCTCATTCTATCCTCTAGGAGTTCCTCTGGGCTCATACTTAGGAGGTCCCTTATGCATTTTCTGAGAAAACCCTTTAAAATCCTGGCGCTTCTTTTGTGGTCCCAGTGGGATGCACCCAATGGCTCAGGCACTATGGCATCTATTACGCCCAGCTTAAGAAGGTCATGGGCTGTTAGCTTGAGGGCTTTTGAGGCCTCCTTTACCTTACTTTGGTCCTTCCACAGGATTGCCGCACAACCTTCTGGAGATATCACCGAGTAGACCGCATTTTCCAACATAAGGACCCGGTTAGCAACTCCGAGAGCAAGGGCACCCCCAGAGCCACCTTCTCCTATTATCACTGCTACAGTAGGCACTCTTAGATAGCCAAAGGTGTATAAGCTTTGGGCTATAGCTTCTGATTGGCCTCTTTCCTCTGCCCCTATGCCTGGGTATGCACCCGGTGTGTCTATAAAGGTTATGACCGGCATGCGGTATTTTTCCGCCAGCTTTGCCACCCTTATGGCTTTACGATAGCCCTCTGGATGAGGCATGCCGAAGTTTCTCTCCATCTTCTCCTTTGTGCTTCTGCCCTTTTCTTGACCGATTATTGCCACCGGCATACCCTCAAAGAGAGCAAAACCTGCTACCACAGCCCTGTCATCGCCAAAACACCTATCTCCATGCAATTCTATGAAGTCCTTAAAGATAAGGTTTATGTAGTCTACAGTGTGGGGTCTTTGGGGATGCCTTGCCACCAAAACCTTTTGCCAGCTGTCTAACTTGGCATATAGTTCCTTGCTCTTCCTGGCAAACTCCCTTTGTAGCTTTCTTAGGTCCCTTTCCTTTTCTCTATCTCCAAGATGGTAGAGCCTTCTAAGTTGCTCTATCTTCTGGTATAGTTCCTGAAGGTCTTTTTCAAAGTCTAAAAACATTGGGAAGATTATACCATGGTAGGCGCGGGCGGATTTGAACCGCCGACCTCTGGCGTGTCGGGCCAGCGCTCTGCCAGCTGAGCTACGCGCCTTGTAGGGTATAATTATAACATGCTCTTTGTGTTATCCGCACCCTCTGGTGCTGGTAAGACCACTGTAGCGGAGAGGCTTCTTAAAGTCTGTCCTGGGATAAGGAGGATAATAACCGCCACCACAAGGTCAAGAAGGGAATCAGAAAGGCATGGAGTTGACTACATTTTCATGAGTAGGGAGGAATTTGAAGAAAAGATAGAGGAAGGCTACTTTCTTGAATACGCAGAGGTTTATGGCAACTACTATGGCACTCCCAGAGACCAAGTTCTTAAAAACGAAGGGGAAGGTATAGACTCACTGTTGGTTATAGATGTTCAAGGTGCAAGCAAGATAAGAAGGGCTTATCCCGAAAGCATACTTCTATTCTTGATGCCACCAAGCCTTGAAGAGCTAAGGAGAAGGCTCCTTAATAGAGGCTATGGCAAGGAGAACTTGAGTTTAAGAGTGCAGAAGGCAGAAGGAGAAATAGCCTGTGCCAAACACTTTGATTACATAGTGGTAAACGAATTTATAGACAGGACAGTGGAAGCCCTAAATACCATAATTGTAGCTCAAAGATACAGAAGGGATAAATTCCTGAAAAAACCCGACCTAATTGACGGAGAGGTTCTAAGGGTCTTAAGGGAAGGTTCCTGCACTCCCTTTGAGTTATAATAGAATACATGAAGGAACTACATCATCCTCACAAGGACGACGCCCTTGAGGTGTTAAAGGAAGCCAAGGTGGTGGCGGTAGTAGGCATATCTCCAGACCCAGAAAGACCCTCCTACTATGTAAGCGAGCGACTGCTTTCTAAGGGACTTCACAAGGTCTATTTTTTAAACCCAAAATACGCAGGACAAGAAATATTGGGAATTAAGGTTCTTTCCTCTCTGTCTGAGGTGCCAGAGCCTGTGGATATCGTTAATGTCTTTAGAAACCCAGCCCACATAGAGCCCATCTTTGAAGAAGCTCTAAGCATAGGCGCTAAATGTGTATGGCTCCAGCCAGGTTGCGAAAACCAAGAGGTAATAGACAAATACAAGGATAAGATAAAGGTGGTGTGGAACGCCTGTATAGGCGTAGAAGCAGGATACCTTTAGAAGATTACCAGCCTGTCTGCATGTATAACTTCCTCTGAAGTGCTTTTGAGTAGGCTTTTGACCTCCTCCCCCCTTTTACCTATAACTTTACGCACCTCTTCCGAGCTGAAGTTAACCTTTCCCTTACCCACAAGGAAGCCCCTCTCGTCGTAAAGGACCACCACATCACCCCTTTGGAAAACCCCCTCTACCCTTTTTATGCCTACAGGTAAAAGGCTCTTACCTTGCTTTATAGCCCTATAGGCACCCTCGTCTATGTGTATAGCACCCTTTGGTTCTTCAAACATGGCAAGAGCCCTTTTGCCCTCCTTGAGCGGTTTTGGAGAAGGTCTAAAGTATGTGCCCCTCGTTCTACCTTCAAGGATATCTATAAGGTTGTCTTCTTTGCCGGTAATAACCACAGGAATGCCAAGCCTTATGGCTATACGAGAAGCGGTTATTTTGCTAAGCATGCCCCCCGTGCCAAACTGCGAGTTTACACCCCTTACAAGGTGAAGAACCTTATCCACATCCTCCACCACTTGCACCACCTTTCCCTCCTGGTCTAAAAGACCACCTGCGGTGGAAAAGATAACCAGCAGGTCTGCCCTCATCATGTGGGCGGTGTAAACTGCAAGAAAGTCATTGTCTCCGAAGAGGAGCTCTGAGATGGCAACCGTGTCGTTTTCGTTTATCACAGGCACTATACCTAAGGAAAGCATGCTTTGTAGAGCGTTTTGGGCATTCTGGAACTTTTCTTTGTCCTTGAAAATGTCTGCGGTAAGAAGGGCTTGCCCCACGGTAAGCCCATAGTTGGAAAAGACCATATCGTAAAGATGCATAAGGTAAGCTTGTCCCACACCCGCCACAGCCTGCTTTAGGCTAAGCTCAGTGGGTCTTTGAGAAAGTCCCAGCTTCTTTACACCGCAAAGCACAGCCCCAGAAGAAACAATAAGAACCTTGTGCCCCAGGTGTTTGAGTTTTCTTACCTGCTCTGCAAACCTTGAGAGAAAGCTAAGGTCTATGTGTCCCTCCTCTGTTTGAATAAGGTTTGAGCCTATCTTCACCAGAAGTAGCATGAGGATTATATTTTAAAGCATGCTGATAATAGCCGGTCCTTGCGTGATAGAAAATGAAAAGGTGGTTATGCAAACTGCAGAACATATAAAAAGGCTCTCTGAGGAGTTTCCAGACTTTGAATTTATCTTTAAGTCTTCCTTTGACAAGGCAAACAGAAGTTCCCATAGGTCCTTTAGAGGTCCTGGACTTGATGAAGGGCTGAAGGCTTTGCAGAGGGTAAAGGAGGAGTTTGGGCTAAAGCTTACCACCGACGTGCATGAAACATGGCAGGTAGAACCCGTGGCTAAGGTGGTTGACTTAATTCAAATTCCCGCCTTTCTTAGCAGGCAAACGGACCTTATTCTAGAAGCAGGAAAAAGCGGAAAGCCGGTAAACGTAAAGAAGGGACAGTTTCTTGCACCCTGGGACGCCAAAAACATAGTGGAAAAGCTTAAGTTTGCAGGTGCGGTAGACTACTACATAACAGAAAGGGGTGTGAGCTTTGGCTACAACAACCTTGTAGTAGATTTTAGAAGTCTTGTGATAATGAGGTCTTTTGCGAAGGTTATCTTTGATGCCACTCACAGCGTGCAACTGCCCGGTGGCGCAGGCGACCGCTCTGCAGGACAGAGGGAGTTTGTCTTGCCACTTATCAGGGCAGCTGTAGCTGTAGGTGTGGATGGGCTCTTCATGGAAACCCATCCTGACCCAGACAGTGCTCTTTCGGACGGTCCTAACATGATTCCCCTTTCTCAGCTCCGTGAGGTGCTACAGAACGTTCAACGTATCCTGAGTGCGGTGCCCTCCACCTCAAGGGGATAGTGGTTGCTAAAACAGGCATCGCAAAAGTCCTGAGGGCTTTCCACCACAGACCTGAGGCTCTCCAAGGAAAGGTATTTCAGAGAGTCTGCGCCGATGAACTTTTGGATATCTTCTAGGCTCATCCTGTTGGCAATAAGCTCGTCTCTGGTTGGAGTGTCTATGCCGTAATAGCATGGTCCTACCACCGGTGGGGATGCTATGCGCATATGCACTTCCTTTGCGCCCGCACGCCTTAGCATGTTTACGATTTTCTTAGAGGTGGTGCCTCTGACCAGAGAGTCGTCTACCACTACAACCCTTTTACCCTCCAGCACTGACCTGTTTGGATTTAGCTTCATAAGCACCTTTATATCTCTTAGCTCCTGCGTGGGCTCTATAAAGCTTCTTCCCACGTAGTGGTTTCTTATGAGCCCCAGCTCCAGCGGAAGAGCCTTTGCTTGGGAGTAGCCCAAAGCGGGCACAAGCCCCGAATCTGGCACAGGGACTACCACATCTGCCTGCACTTGGTCCTCGTATGCCAAAAGCTCTCCCATCCTTTTACGAGCTTTGTAGACCCAGTTATCAAAGACAAAGCTCTCTGGCTTAGAGAAGTATACAAGCTCAAAGATACACATAGCCTTGCGCTCAGACCTAAAGGGAAAGTAGCTCCTTATGCCTTGCCTGTCTACCACAAGCACCTCACCAGGTCTTACTTCCCTCCAGAGCTCTCCACCCAATATGTCAAAGGCACAGCTTTCTGAGGCAAAAAGGATAGCGTCCTTTAACCTACCCATCAACAAAGGTCTAAAACCCATAGGGTCTCTGACTGCCACAATCTTGTCCCTAAAGAGGTATAAAAGGCTGTAGGCACCCTTGACCCTTGAAAGGGCATAAAAGATAGAAGGTAGCACCTGAGCGTCAAGGGGATGGAGCTCTATACCCTCTGGCAAAAGCTGTCCCTCATCCAGCAAGGCAAGGAAAAGCTCTGTGTCTGAGTTGTGAAAGAACTTTACACCCTTTGCCTGTAGATCAACCTTAAGAGGCAGGTAGTTAACAAGGTTTCCGTTGTGAACCACCGCAAGGGGTCCCAGAGAAGTTTCCCTCAAAAGAGGCTGAGAGTTTACACCCCCAGGGTCGCCAGCGGTAGAGTATCTCACGTGGGCTATGGCAAGGTAGCCAAACATATGCTGAAGGTCTTCCTTCTTTATGGCTTCCAGCACAAGCCCTGGCTTTTTGACCAACTTTATAGTTTCGTAGTCAGAGACCGCTATGCCTACACTTTCTTGTCCCCTATGCTGTAGGGCGTATATGCCATAAAAGGCATACTTTTCTGCATGCTCTGCATTAAAGACACCAAAAATACCACACATGAGAATAATATATAAAGCATGCAAGAGAAATACAAAAAATATATCTATAGGCTGAGCCCAGAGGACTTTTACCAATTTCTTGCAGAATACGGAAAGGGTGTGGAGGTGCTTTCAGAGGGTGAGTCCTTTGTGGAGTTTGCCCTCTATGAACCCCTTGAAAAACTTAAACCCATAGAGGTTCTTGAGGTGCAGGTGCTTTCACCCCAGAAGGTCTTTAGGGCTATCAGGCTAGGAAATCTTATGGTGCTTCCCTCTTGGATAAAGCCAGTGGTCATAAGGCAAGGTGTTGCCTTTGGCACGGGACTTCATGCCACCACAAGGTTGTGCCTTGAGATGTTGCAAGGGTTTTTGCAAGAGGGTTGGTCTGTGTTGGATGTGGGCACGGGCACAGGCATACTGGCAATAGCTAGCAAAAGATTGGGTGCAGGCAAAGTCCTTGCCATAGACATAGACCCCCTTGCGGTGGAAGAGTGCAAGCACAACAGCAAAGAAAACTGCGTGCAAGTGGAGTGCCTACAGGCAGAGCCCAAGCAGATACAAGAGCCCTTTGACCTGCTTGTGGCAAACCTGGAACTTAGCATATTCAAAAGAGAGCTTGCGCACCTTAGGAAACTTTTCAGAAAGGTGGGCATATTTTCAGGCTTGTATGGAAAGGAAGAGCTTGATGCCTTTTTGGAGCTTCTTGAGCTCAAGCCTGCTAAAATAAAGAGGCTAGAAGACTGGTATTGTGTGGTAGTAAAAGCATGAGATACAGATACAGACTGGAGCAAAGAAGGGAAAAAAGACTGGCTTTTGTAAGGCTTGTTAGAAGAATTGCCCTTTTTGCCTTGGTGCTAATTGCCCTCTATACCCTTTTCCTCTATGCCGGCGGAAGACCGCAAGTTTCAGAAGAGAGCCTAAGGTCCCTGTCTCTCATACCCCTTGAGAAGACCATCACAATCCAAACCAGCAAGCCCATAAGGGAAATAAGGCTCTACGCAGAACAAATGGGTCTTAAAAAAGAGCTTTACAGCACAAAGCTTGCAAAACCCGTTAGAGAACTAAGCTTTACCCTTGATGCAAGAAAAGCGGGGCTAGAGGAGGGTCCTGTAAAGCTTACTCTGGAGGTTTCCTCTGGATTCCTTTTGAAGAAGACATACCACCTTGATGCTCTTGTGGACACAAGACCGCCCTCTTTTAAGGTGCTTTCTTACACATCCCTTCCCACCCTTGGAGGCACTGGTGCCATAAAGATAAAGGCGGAGGAAGAAGGTTCAGCGCAGCTTATTTGGGGCAACTTCCAGTATAGCCTTTACCCTATGGGAGAGGGCTACTATTTTGGTCTCTTCCCAATAAGGCTTGACAGCCCTCAGGAGGTAAGCCCTTTGGTAGTCTTTACAGACAAGGCGGGCAACAAAAGCCAGAAAACCTTACCCATAAGGGTAAGGTTGGTAAGTTTTAAGGAGGACAGGATAAGTATTGACGATCGTTTTATAGAAAGCGTGATATATCCCCTCTTGGGTCAAGAGGGCAAGTCCTTAGAGCCCCTCGAGGCTTTCAAGAGGGTAAACGAGCTTTGGCGCTCAAGGGATGTGGAAAGGCTTTCGCAGGTAGGAAAGAAAAGTGAGCCAAGGGTTTTGTGGCAAGGTGCGTTCCTCCAGCTTCCCAACAGCAAGGTCTTAGCAGGCTATGGCGACCATAGGTATTACTACTACAAGGGACAGCAGGTGAGCGAAAGCAGGCACATGGGCTTTGACTTTGCCTCTGTGGAAAGGGCTTTGGTGCCAGCCAGCAACAGCGGTATTGTAGTCTTTGCAGGAAACCTTGGCATATACGGCAACACGGTGATAATAGACCATGGCATGGGTCTTATGAGCCTTTACGGACACCTTTCTGAAATTCATGTAAAGGAGGGTCAGTTTGTAAAGAAGGGAGAGCCCATAGGAAGGACTGGCAAAACCGGTCTTGCCCTCGGAGACCACTTGCACTTTGGCGTGTTGGTGCAAGGCTATGAGGTAAACCCCCTACAGTGGCTGGACGAAAGGTGGATAAGAAATAACATACTGCCTGTCCTTGAGGCACGATGAAAAGACTAAGGTACAAGCTTTCTGTGTTTTTGGCGCCCTTTGTAGCTTTTTTGCTTAGGATCATACACAAAACCATACGCTGGGAAAAGAGGATAGACTACGAGCTATACAGGGGTAAGGTAATAGCCCTGCTCCATGGAAATGCCTTGGGTGTTGCCATGTTGGGCATAGACCGGGGCATATACGCCCTTGTAAGCAGGTTCAGGGACGGCGACATCGCAGAAAGGTTTCTGCTAAGCCTTGGCTACAGGGTGGTAAGAGGCTCAAGCGAGGAGGGAAAGCCTCAAAAGGGTGGCAGTGTGGGGCTCTTAAAACTGGTGAAAGTCCTAAAAGAGGGTGAAACGGTTGCCATAACGGTAGATGGACCAAAGGGTCCCTACGGTAAAGTAAAGCCGGGCATAATCCTGCTGGCTCAAAAAACGGGAGTGCCCATAATTCCCGTCTATGTGCACTTTGATTGGTATATAAGGTTAAAAACCTGGGATAGGCTTGTAATTCCCATCCCCTTTTCCCGGGCAAGGGCGAGTATAGGAGAGCCCATATGGGTGCAAGAGGAGGATAGTGTAGAGGCTAAGAGGGAGGAGCTGGAGGAGGTGCTTTCCTTTCTTTCTTCGGGAAAAGCTTCTGAGCCAGTTCTGGAGCAAAGAGGAAGCTAAAGCTACCAAGCAAGGCGGTAAAAAGCACAAGCAAAAAGGCAAGAGACTGGGCAGGCTCATAGAAGCTGGCAAATATCACCGAAAACTCTCCACGTTGGATAAAGGACAGAGAAGCCCTCATGGCAGTCCTCTTTGCAAGCCCGTAGGCAAGGGCGCCATAGTATGTGGAGAACAGTTTAAACAAGACAGCCATTACCAGCAGAACTGCCAAGAGCCAAAGGTCAAAGTCAAAATTGAGCTTTGCATGGAAGGTAAACATAAAGAAGAAAACGCCCACCGATATGTCCTTGAGGTCAGAAAGAGAACGCTCTATGACCTCAAATATCCTGCTCTTTTCTGGCACAAGAACGCCCAGCATAAAAGCTACAAGGGCGTCTGAGAGACCCAGCTTAAGGCTTATACCAGAAGACAGAAGTAGAAAGCCCAGCACCATAAAGGGCACAAGCCCATCATCCAGCCTTCTATCAAGGTAGTTAAAGGTCTTCTGCGAGGGACCCCTAAGGAGATAGAAGACACCAAAGAGGGCAAACACTGCCAGCACAGCCCTTGATATACTTATCACATCCGGTTCTGCACCAAAGGTAAGACCTGTAAGCACCGACAGAAGTATAATGCTCACAAGGTCTTCAAAGATAAGCACGCCAATAAGAAGCTCTGCCTCTGGGTTTACAAGCCTCTTGTAGTCCATGAAGAGCTTGGCAGTTATGGCAGTGCTGCTGGGATAGAGCACCGCACCCATCACAAGGGAAAAGACCAAGTCCTTGGTGAAAAGGTATGATATGCCAAAGGCGGGCAAGAAGTTCAGCAAAAAGTCCAAAAACCCTGGCTTTAGAACCCTCCTCATGCCGGCGAGCCTTTCAAAGGAATACTCAAGACCGATAAAGAAAAAGAGAAGCACTACCGCCGAATATTCAAATATAATAAGCACCTCTTCAGCCCTGTGTGGCAAGATTGCCTTACCCACAAGACCCGCAAGCATAAAGGAGATGATGTAAGGCACCTTCAGCCTTGAAAGGATCAGGGCGGAGAAAAATAGAAGCAGGAAAACGCCCCCAGCCAAAATAAAGTCCTGTGGGTTGTGCATGCTACGTGCTACACCTTCCGCAAAGTTCCATAAAATGGTTTATCTGTGGGCGCGTGCCCACCACTATAAGGATGTCCCCCAACTCTATTTTTTCCCTGTATGGGTCTGGGCTTGGTATAATTCTCCCCTTCCTATCTATGGCTATAACAGACACACCCGTGGTCCTCCGTATCTGAAGCTCCGCTATAGTTTTGTTTATAAAGTTTGATCCCGTCTCTATCTTTACCCACTCCATCACCACCTCTTTCAGGATAAGCTCCATCTTGTCCGTCTTTATGGGCTGATAGAGGGCACCCGCCAGCAAAAAGCCAAGCTCCTTTGCCTCCTCTTCTGTTAGGTCAAAGACACAGAGGGTCTCCTCCTCTTCCATGAGGTATATCTCCCTCTTGCCCGTGTTGTATATGACAAGCACCAACTCCCTTCCATCTCTTAGGCTTATGGAATACTTTTTGCCTATGCCCGGCAGGTCTGTTTCCCTTATGTCCATGGCTCTATTTTAACGCTTTCTTATGGACTTGAGTATGTCCTTCCTCTCCGCAAGGACTATGGATTTTATGCCCTCATCCCGTTGATAGCCCTCTGAGACCTCCCTCTGTATGAACTCTATGAGCTTTTGCAGTTGGGCTTCCAGCTCCTCCATCTGCTCTTTCATTCGGAGGATTATGTCAATGCCCGCAAGGTTTACGCCCAAGTCCCTGCTGAGGGTGAGGATAAACTCAAGCCTTTGTATGTCCTCTTCCGTATAGTAGCGCGTCCTTCCCTTGCTCCTTGTAGGCTTTATGAGACCTTCCCTCTCGTAGAGCCTGAGGGTTTGCGGGTGTATGTTAAACATGCTGGCGACCACGCCTATAGTGTAGAGCCTTGTCCTTTCTCTCTTCATGTTTGTCTCTCCCTTATACGCTCTGGCTCTGGCAATAGTTTGTCAAGCTCCTCAAGAAGCTGTTTTATCCTTCTGCCATCGCCAAAGAGCTTATCCACAAAGCCCAGCTTGGGAACATCTATGTGAACCCTCACAAATAGGTCTCCTTTGGCTTCTGACATGAGCTTTGGCATACCATATCCTTCCACCCGGATGGTGTCGCCTTCCCTCACGCCCGCAGGCACCTTTACCTTTATGGTGTTGCCCTCAAGGGTAGGAACCTCAAGCTCTGTCCCAAGAACCGCCTCGGTTAGCTTGAGGTTTACATCCACATAGAGGTTGTTGCCCCTTCTTTCAAAGATGGGGTGGGGTTTTACTTTGACGGTTATGATGAGGTCTCCGGGAGGTCCCCCAAACATACCTGTGTTGCCCTTGCCCTCCGCCAGCACCTTACTACCCGTATCCACACCGGCTGGAATCTTTACCTTCACCTCTTCCCTCTGAGGAATAGCCCCCCTACCTCTGCACTTTGGGCATGGCTCTCTTATGACGCCCTCACCCCTACAAGTAGGACAGGTTTGAGAAATGGTTATAAAGAACTGCCTTTGGACCACCTCACCCCTTCCACCGCATGTAGGGCAGACCCTCTCTCCTTTGCTCTTGTCGTATCCGCTCCCACCACAGGCATCACAGAGGACTTCTCTTACCAGAGGGATGCTCACCACCGTGCCCCTGTAGGCTTCCTCAAGGCTCAGCTCCACAGTGTAGTATATGTCCTCACCCTTTATGGGTCTTCTCTGCTCGCGTTTTCTTCCACGCGTTGCCCTTTCAAAGATGTCCTCAAAGCCAAAGCCTCTGAAGATCTCTTCAAAGAGGTCTCCCACGTTTTGGAAGACCACATCCTGGTATTCCTGACCGCCGGGCTGAGATCCAAAGGCAGAGTGTCCATATTGGTCGTAGAGCTTTCTCTTTTCTGGGTCTGAGAGCACCTGATAGGCTTCGTTTATCTCCTTGAACTTTTCCTGAGCCTCTGGGTCCTTGTTGAAGTCTGGGTGGTATTTTCTGGCAAGCCGGCGGTATGCCTTCTTTATCTCCTCTTGCGTGGCGTTCCTTGGAACACCAAGCACCTCGTAGTAGTCCCTCTTTGCTGACTGAGCCATGTTAAAAGATTTTAGTCAAGTTTTGTCAAATTTCAAGGGGTAGCCATAAGGCAGAAAAACCCAGCCTCTGGATGGTAGCCCTCTCTTATCTCCTTGTTTTCTACAGCCCTTGTGTCTTGTGGTGGTTCAAAGAGGGTAGTGAAAACCTTTGAAAGCCCAAAGCCTGCCTGAGAGAGCATGCCCTTTATCTCCTCAAAGGAGTAAAACTTCGCCACGGAGTATAGAGGATGTCCCTGCTGGGCTTTTTGCCTGTAAAATTGCGCCCATGGGCTCTCAGAAAGCACAAGACCAAGAAGTAGCATGCCACCCTTTCTTAGCACACGCCTTGCCTCCAAGAGGGCTTCTAGGGGTCTTTCAAAAAAGCATATGGAGACCACCATAAGAAGGCTTTCAAAGGTCTTGTCCCTAAAGGGTAGACCCTCCGCACGGGCTTGGACTACTTTTATGTCTCTTTCTTTCGCCTTCTTTAGAAGCTCCAAAGAAGTGTCCACGCCGTAGTTTAATCCGAGGGCTTTTGCAAACCTGCCACTGCCCACACCCACCTCAAGGGAAAGCCCAGTAGGTCTGTATAGCCTTTTCAGACACTCTACCTCAAGGCTGTAGACGGAGCTACCAAAGGGTAGATCATACCAGCGGTCGTATCTGTCCGCATAAAGGTCAAAGACCTTCATAAACTATCCTCTTTTGAAAAGCTTGCTAAAAGCCCTGCCAGAGAGTATCTCTTGCGCAGGTGGTGTTGTTTTTATGAGCCACTCTACCATAGCCTTTGATTTGAAGGGGTCTCTTGGTCTTGTCCTCTTGAACCTAAGAGGATAGCCCTGTAGGAATCTTTGGAGCTTTTCCCTGTGGTATCTGTTTCTTATGTCCTCAAGGCGTAGGTGGATTTCCTTCATACCTATGAATTATAGCCTCAAGCTCATCAAAAACATGACGCTCTTGTGCTTGCCTTTGCAGGTAGTCCATGTCAAGCTCTTCTGCATACTTTTTTAATAGGAACTCTGCAACAAGGCAGTCCCCTTCGCTTTTCCAAAACTTGCAGGCAGAGAGCCTATCAAGAATGAGGTCTTCAACTCCTATCACATACACCTCTCCCTCAAGCCCTTCAATTTTTAGTTTTCTGACCCTTTCATAGTCCCCTTCAAGCCTATGGTCTGGCACTTCCACAAAAAGCCCCAGCTCCTCTGAGATAAAAAGTCTGCCATACTCTTTGAAGTAGCCGGTGGATAGAAGGATCTCCTTGATAAGCTCTCTATTGCCCACAAGGTCAATATCACCAGACATGTAATGCCCATAGGTGTATACCTCAACCGCACTGCCTCCCACTAAAACGGGCGGTCTTCTGCTCCTTTTCTTGCACTCCCCAGAGAGCCAGAGGAGAAAAAGAAGGTGTTTTTCAAGCTCGGTGCTTGCTCTTTTCATGCTTTCAAGGCTCACCTGCATATGATAAACTATAAACCATGCTTTGGAAAAGGTCTGCGGTAGAGCTTGTCCCCCTCCTAAAGAAAAGGGAGCTAAAGCCAGAGGAGGTTCTTCAGAGTTTCTACGAGAGGTTTTTGCAAACAGAGGACAAGGTAAGGGCTTACATAACACCCCTCTATGAGAAAGCCCTTGAGGAGGCAAAGAACTTAAAGATTTCAGAAGACATGCCCCTTGCGGGCATTCCGGTTGCCATAAAGGACAACATAAATGTGAAGGGCTATCCTACCACCTGTGCCTCAAAGATACTTCAGGGCTATATCTCACCCTACGATGCAACCGTTATAGATAGGCTCAGAAAGGCTGGTGCTCTGGTGGTAGGAAAAACCAACATGGACGAGTTTGCCATGGGTTCTTCCACCGAATACTCTGCCCTCTTTCCCACGAGAAACCCTTGGGACTTGGAAAGGGTGCCCGGTGGCTCTTCTGGTGGCTCGGCGGTGGCGGTGGCGGTAGGATCTGCTCCACTATCCCTTGGCTCGGATACGGGCGGCTCTATACGTCAGCCTGCCAGCTTTTGCGGTGTGATAGGGCTTAAGCCCACCTATGGAAGGGTTTCAAGGTATGGACTTGTTGCCTTTGCTTCCTCTTTGGACCAAATTGGACCCTTTGCAAGACGCACAGAAGACATAGCCCTTATTATGGAGGTCATAAGCGGGCACGACCCTATGGATTCCACAAGCAGTAAAAGACCTGTGCCCCGCTACAGAGAGGAGCTTGGCAAGGGGGTGAAAGGTCTCAGAGTGGGAGTGATAAGGGAGTTTACGGAGGAGGGCTTGCATCCGCAGGTAAAGGAGCTTTTTGAAAACTTCCTAAGAGAAATGGAAAAAGAAGGCATGCATGTAGAAGAGGTATCTCTTCCCCATGTGAAGTATGCCATACCTTGCTATTACATCATAGCACCCTCGGAGGCGTCCTCTAACCTTGCACGCTACGATGGTGTGCGTTTTGGCTACAGGACAAAAGAATACAGGGACCTTTTTGAAATGTATGCAAAGACCCGGGATGAGGGTTTTGGACCAGAGGTAAAAAGAAGAATACTCCTTGGCACCTTTGCTCTATCTGCAGGCTATTACGATGCCTACTATCTGAAGGCTATGAAGGTGCGAAGGCTCATAGCTCAGGACTTTGAAAGGGCTTTTGAGAGGGTGGACCTCATTGCCACACCCACCACACCCACCCCCGCCTTTCGCTTTGGAGAGAAAACCTCGGACCCCATAGCCATGTATCTTTCGGACATCTTTACCGTAAGCGTTAACTTGGCAGGTCTCCCGGGCATATCTGTGCCTATTGGCATGGCAGAGGGTCTGCCTATGGGAGGACAGCTCATAGGGAAAGCCTTTGACGAGGCTACCCTCTTGAGGGTCTCCTACTGGTGGGAGAGCGTCCACAGACACTACGACCTTTTCCCAGAGTTGTGAGGCTGTTGCTGAAAGGTTTAGAAGCTGTGCTTTCAGATTTCAAGAGGGAACTCCAGATGGCTTTGGGATTTCCTGTAAGGCTCTTTCTTTTTGGCTCTTACGCCAAAGGGCTCTTTGATGCCTATTCGGACATAGACCTTTTGGTGCTGACACCTCACAGTAGCCAGGGAATTGAGGAGAGGGTCTCTCAGATAGCACGCGCATATACAGAAAAATACAGAGTGCCCTTTTCTGTGCTTGTTTTCTCTGAGGAAGACTTGCAGGAAGAGACAAAGAAGCTCACCTTTGAAAGGCTTATCAGGGAGGCAAAGGAAATTGAGTGAGAAAGAGGTTATTCCTATTAGGGAGAGACTAAAGCTTAGCGAGCTTTACATGGAAAAGGCATGGAGGTTTTTCAAAGAGGGCGAGAGGGTGCTTTCTTATGGTGCTTACCTTTCTGCGGTGCATGACCTCTACTATGCAGTTTTCCATGGAGCAAAGGCTTATCTGATTTTGATAGGGCTCGACCCCTACACGCACAGAGGCGTGCGTGCCATGTTATACATGCACCTTGGACAGGACTATCCAAACATATGTCAAGCCTTTGATGAGCTCATGGAGATGAGAAACCGCTACGATTATGACACCTTTGCTCTTGAACCCAGCGAGGAAAAAGTTAGGTGGGCAAGGGATAGGGCAAAGGCTTTCTTAGAGGCTATGGAGGAGCTAAGGCTCAAAATAGGCAAAAACCTGCAGTAAAATAATCCCTTATGCTAAAACGCACAAAATACTGCGGACACATATCCGAGCAAGACCTTGGAAAGGAGGTTATCCTCAACGGCTGGGTGCATCGCATAAGAAACCACGGCGGTGTGATATTTATAGACCTCAGGGACAGAGAAGGCTTAGTGCAGTGCGTGGTGGAGGAGAAGACAAACCCAAAAGCCTACGAGCTGGCGGACAGCCTCCGCTCTGAGTATGTGATAGCGGTCAAGGGCACTGTAAGGAGAAGACCACACGGCACAGAAAACCCAAAGCTAAAAACGGGCAATTACGAGGTGGTCATAGAAGAGCTTCAGCTCCTTAACACCTCAGAAACTCTGCCCTTTCCCGTGGATGAGGAGACCCATCTGTCGGAGGAAACAAAGCTACGCTATCGCTACCTTGACCTAAGGCGTGAGAGTATGAAAGAGAACCTCCTCTTCAGGCACAGAGCCTACCAAACCATAAGGAGGGTTTTTGTAGAAGAAGGCTTTGTGGAAATAGAGACGCCCTTTTTGACCAAGTCCACGCCGGAGGGTGCAAGGGACTTTCTTGTTCCCTCAAGGCTACATCCGGGCAAGTTTTACGCACTTCCCCAGTCTCCACAGCTCTTTAAGCAAGTGCTTATGGTTGCAGGCTTTGATAGATATTTCCAGATAGTTAAATGTCTAAGAGACGAAGACCTAAGAGCAGACCGCCAACCAGAGTTTACGCAGATAGACTTTGAAATGTCCTTTGTGGAAGAAGAGGATGTGATGGCTTTCAGCGAAAGACTGATTGCGGAGCTTTTCAAAGAGCTTCTCCATGTGGAGCTGAAAAGACCCTTTGACCGACTTTCTTATCAAGAAGCCATGGAACGCTACGGCTCAGACAAGCCAGACAGGCGCTTTGGGCTTGAGCTTGTGGAGCTTTCAGATATCTTCCAAAGGACGGACTTTAAGGTCTTCCAGCAGGCTTTGGAAGCCGGCGGAGTGGTAAAGGCTATAAACTTCAAAGGCTCAAACCTCTCAAGGAAAGAGATAGATGAGCTTACCCAGTTTGTGCAAAGTCTTGGAGCAAAGGGTCTTGCTTGGATAAAGGTAGAAGAGGGCAAGCTCAACTCTCCCATCGTGAAGTTTTTCTCAGAAGAGCAGACCCAAAAGCTCCTGCAAAGATTGGAAGCACAGCCGGGAGATGTGATATTCTTCTCGGCAGACAAGAAGGAAACTGTCTACAGGATACTTGGAAACCTTAGACTACATATAGGCAAGAAATACCATCTCATAGACACAAGTAAGTATGATATCTTCTGGGTGGTGGACTTTCCCCTAATGGAATGGGATGAGGAGGAAAGGAGGTTTGTCTCCCTGCACCACCCCTTTACCGCACCAAGGGAAGAGGACATTCCCCTCCTTGAGGAGGCTCTAAGGGTGGAGGACCTGGAGGAGAAAAAAAGGCTTGTCCATTCGGTAAGAGCCAGAGCCTATGACCTTGTGATAAATGGCTATGAGGTGGGAGGAGGTTCTATTCGTATACATAGGAAGGACCTTCAGGAACTTGTCTTTAAACTTTTGGAGATACCAGAGATGGAGGCAAGGGAGAAGTTTGGTTTTCTACTTGACGCACTACGCTTTGGAGCACCACCACATGGTGGGCTTGCCTTTGGACTTGACAGGCTCATAGCCATCATGAGAGGGCTGGATTCCATCAGAGATGTGATAGCCTTTCCCAAAACCCAGAAGGGCATATGCCCGCTCACGGGCGCACCAGATTATGTGGAGCCAAAACAGCTCAAGGAGCTTCATATAAGGGTGGTGGAAGGTTAGAGGAAATGGGTTTCCTAAGCTCGGTGGGGGTAGAAAAAAGTGAAGTAAAAAAGCATTTTGTTAGACATGGTTTTATCTTTGCTTGCACTGACAAGAGCGAGGAAACACTATTGTCTAATAGGATAATCTTGACTGGGAAAAATTACGCAAATAAGTTATTTGCAGTTAAAGAAGGCGATTTTATTTTTCTGTATAATCTTGACAAAGATGTTCTTTATGGCACTTTTACTGCAAAAGGCGAACCTGGATATGATAAAGATATTCCAATCTTTGAAGGTAGATACCCTTACTATATACGCTTTGAAACAACACAAACCATAAAAAAAGTTGAAAAGGCAAGTTCAATCTTTAGAAGTCTTAACATTTCGTGGAGAGATATACTGACAGAGAAGGGGGCACTTCTGATAAAGAATATCCTTGAGGGAAGAGCAATAAATAGGCTTCGCAAGGAAGAAATAATAGATGACAAATACATACCCCCAATGATGACAACTACCTTGTGGGACTATCCATACCAAAGTTACGGATACACCAAAAAGGGTAATAATAAATACCCCGGCGATACTCCAGCCTTCATTATTTATAACCTCATATGGAGATACACTGAACCTGGTGAGATAGTATGCGACCCTATGGCAGGTTCTGGGACTACGATAGATGTGTGCCTTGAAGAGAGGAGAAGGGTTGTAGCCTTTGATATAGTGCCGACGAGAAAAGATATAATACAGGCGGATGCCAGAAACATACCTCTGAAGGATGAAACGGTGGATTTAGTGTTTATAGACTCGCCATACGGAGACAACATCAAATATAACGACCATCCCTTAAATATAGGTCATATACCTGCAAGTTCTGAAGAGTTTTACGAGGAGCTTGAAAAAGTAATGCAGGAATGTTATAGAATACTCAAAAAAGGCAAAGTATTGGCTTGGTTAATAGGTGACCAATGGGCAAAGGGGGAATATATTCCAGTGGGCTTTAAGATATACGAAAGACTTACAAAATATTTTTCTCCTGTTGATGTGGTTTGTGTAGTTCGCAGAAATCAAGCCTCAAATACTCCCTTTTGGCATAGCAAGGCTTTACAGCATAACTTCTATCTAAGGGGTTTTAAATACCTCATAATAGTTGGAAAAGATGAGAGTGTTAAAAAGAAAGGGACGAAAATAAGGTGGAATTTCTATGAAAGATAGTAAAAAGTTTTTCCTTGAAACATTAAAATTGAAAGCTATAGAAGATGTAAAACTAAAGGGCATAGAAAACCTCTCTGATGTTCTTGAAACCATAAGGCAAGAGTTCTCTGGGGAAATAACCAAGTTTGGTATAAAAGACGCAGAGCAAAGCTGGAAAGCCTTCAAAGGAAAACTTCTTGAAGAGTTGATAGTGGAAGTTATAAGTTCTGAAGTTAAAAAACATGGTTTAAATATAATAAGTGGTTCAAAGTTAAGTGGTATAGTGTTAGATGAGTGTCTATGCATGGTGAAAAGAACTATACTTGTTGATTATGGTGAGTTTGGGATGCATGTTCCAGATGCTGATTTAGTTATATACAATAAGAATTGCAGAGCTTTGGCGATAATATCTGTAAAAGCTACCTTAAGGGAAAGAATAGCTCAAACAGGTTATTGGTCTTTGAAGTTGAAACAATCAAAACTCACGCAAAATATAAAAGTTTTTTTTATAACGCTTGATGAAGATAAGGACCTCTCAAGGAAAAGGTTTGCAAAAAAGGGTAGAGCTATCGTTGAAGTGGATATGGACGGAGCTTTCGTAATAACCACAGAGCGGATTGAAGAAAGTGAGAAAGTTATGCCTTTTGAAAAGTTTAGAAGGATAATAGAAAAACTTGGTAGGGTTGACAAGGATGAGTAAGAATACACTTCGCATAGGCACACGCAAGAGCAAGCTGGCTCTGTGGCAGGCAAACTATGTAAAGGAGAGGCTTGAGGGCAGGGGATACAGCGTAGAGCTTGTGCTTATCACTACCACCGGCGATAAAATCCTTGACGCTCCTTTGGCAAAAATAGGAGGCAAAGGACTCTTTGTAAAAGAGATAGAGGAGGCACTTCTGAGAGGAGATATAGACCTTGCGGTTCATTCTTTAAAGGATGTGCCAATGGTTCTGCCAGAGGGTCTTATTCTTGGAGCTATAACAGAAAGAGAGGAGCCTTTTGATGTGCTCATATCAAGGGATGGGAGAGGACTTCATGAGCTTCCAGAGGGTGCAAAGGTAGGCACTTCCTCTTTGAGGAGACAGGTTCAGATAAAGAGAAAAAGACCAGACTTGGGGGTGGAAACCCTTCGCGGAAATGTGGACACAAGGCTTAGAAAGCTGGAGGAGGGGCTTTATGATGCCATAGTGCTTGCCTACGCAGGCATAAAGAGGATGGGTCTTGAAGACAGAATAACCCAGGTGCTTTCAGACTTTATTCCTGCGGTGGGTCAGGGAAGCCTTGCCATTGAGGTAAGGGAAGGCGACCATAGGGTTTTGGATGCTATTGCCTTTCTTGACCACAGGGAGAGCCGGCTCAGGGCTGAGTGTGAAAGGGCTTTTCTTAGGGAGCTACAGGGGGGCTGTCAAGTTCCCATAGGAGCCTACGCATGGCTGGAGGATGAAAAGCTAAAGCTCAGAGCCTTTGTTTCAGACCTTGAGGGCAAGAGGTTTTTGGAAGGTGTGGAAGAGGGAAGCCCCGATATGGCAGAGCATATAGGCATAAGGCTTGCAAAAAGGCTCTTGGAGGAGGGTGCTGGAGAGATACTTAGGGAAATATACCTTCAGAGCTGACCTTGAAGCTCCTTTCGGTAAAGCTTCCAGCGTGCGGGGCTTAGGCTTGAGGAACAGCCAAGGGAGGACAGGTCATAGACCTTTATAGCCTGAGGGTTATCCGGTGTGCTTACAAAGAAGAAGGTGGTCCCCGCGGGTATATGTCTGCTTTCCTGTTTCCAGCCCTTTACCATGTTAACCAGTTCAAAGAGTTTTCCCTTAGCCTCCTCTACGGATAGCTCTTGCCTATTGCCATTCTCCTCATAAAGCCATGCACCCTCTGTCATCCTCTCCACTATCTCAAGTATCCTATCCTCAGAGGGTATGCCGTAAAACCTCATATCAAAGCCTCCTCAAGGTTTATTTCTACCTCGCAATCTCCAAAGTTAAAGCGTTTACCTCTTTTCTCTCTGTATTTACCACCCACAAGCTCAAAAACCTTAAGGCTTTTCTCCTCCGGATACACAAGCACAAAGTATTTAACACCTTCCCTTTCACACAGCTCAAACTTCAGACCTTCATCTATATCCCTGCTGGAGGGTGAGACTATCTCAAGCACAAGCTCTGGAGGCTCTTCTAACTTTTGAGGTGTCTCTCCACAGAAAACAATAAGGTCTGGTCTTATAACTGTGTCGTAGGAAATATACCAGTCAAGCTCAACTGCCACATTGCACTCTGGACAACCCTCTCTAAGTGAGTTTATAAAAAGCCATGCAAGATTAGAGAGAAGCACTTGATTTATAGGTCTTGGCGACGCCATAGCGTAGGGAATGCCTTCTACCAGTTCCCAATCTCCTTGCCAATGTTTCCAATCTTCAACGGTGTATCTTACTGGATACCTCTCAGCCAAGCCCATAGAACGCCTCCTCAAGATTTAACTCCACCTCGCAGTCTCCAAAGTTAAAGCGTTTACCTCTTTTCTCCTTGTATTTACCACCCACAAGCTCAAAAACCTTAAGGCTTTTCTCCTCCGGATATACCAGCACGAAGTATTTTACGCCTTCCCTTTCACACAGCTCAAACTTTAGCCCTTCGTCCATCTGCTTGCTTGATGGAGATACCACCTCAAGCACCAACTCTGGAGGTCTTTCTACCCTCTCTGGTATATCTCCGCACAAGACCACAAGGTCTGGTCTTATGACTGTGTCGTAATCTACATACCAGTCAAGCTCCACTGCAACATGGCATTCAGAACACATTTTACTACCAAATATCAGAGCAAGCCTGCTTAGGATTATCTGATTTATCGGTCTTGGCGAAGCCATAGCGTAGGGAATGCCCTCAACTAGCTCCCAATCTCCTTGCCAATGTTTCCAATCTTCAACGGTGTATCTTACTGGATACCTCTCAGCCAAGCCCATGGCTTTATTTTATACCTGCCAACCACTTACTAACAAGTTCTGCCTCCATTTCTGAAAGACCCTGACCCCATGGGCATCTTTTTACAAGTTCCATAACTGCCTCGGGCTTACCTTTGTATTTTTCCCGTAGATAGCTAAGAGGCTTTTTGTCCTTATCCGTATGGCATCCCATACAGGAGTTCTTAAAGATAAGCTCACCCTCTGAAGCAAAAGCAAGGTTTGTTAATAGTAATAGCACATAGAACCTTTTCATGACACTACCTCCAGTTTAAAATATCCCTTAATGCTAAAGATAGCCCTGACAGGGAACCTTGGCTCTGGAAAGTCAACTGCAAGGATTTTTTTTGAGGAAGCCGGTATTAGGACCTTTGATGCGGACAAAATTATAAGGACCTTCTACGAAGAAAAAGGTGAAGTTTACCAGGAGGTTTTAAAGGCCTTTGGCAATAAAATCCTTGATAAGGAAGGGAATATAGACAGAAGGAAGCTTGCCGACCTGGTATTTGCAGATACAGAAAGACTAAGGCTCTTAGAATCCATAACCCACAGAGCTCTTTATAAAAAGTTGGAAGAAGAATTTAGGAAGCTGCCTGCAGATAGCATAGTTCTTGTGGAAGCAAGTCTTTTGATAGAGCGAGGCACATACAAAAGCTACGACGTCACAGTCCTTGTGTATACACCTTACGAGCTTTGCAAGAGGAGGGCTCTGAAGGCAGGCTACCTCTCAGAGGATTTTGAAAGGCGCTGGAAAAACCAGATGCCACCAGAGGAAAAGCTAGCACACGCCCACTTCATTATAGAAAATGGCGCCAGCCTTGCGGACCTCAAGAAAAGGGTCTGGGAACTTGCTAGGGTTTTTAAAAATTGGTCTTGCTTTCAATATGAGGGAGATACTTGAAGTTATAAAAGAGGCTGTGTCAAAGGCCGAAGGTAGTTTGAAGATAGCATCTCCTTGGGTTGACCAGTGTGTGCTTGAGGGGGTTTTACAAACACTCTCCAATAATGTGAAAGTTGAAGTCATACTTAGGTCTGATAGGGTGGAAGACCTAAATATAACCGGGGAAGGGACCTTTAGGCTGTTAGAAAGATACAGGTCGGAGATATACCTAAACGAAAAACTGCACGCAAAGCTGATAATAGTGGATGAAAAGGTGGCCTTTGTTGGCTCTGCCAATCTCACTAGGCCTGGAATGGAAGAGGGAGGTAATCTTGAGGCTACGATTAAGGTGGAAGGAGAAGAAGTAGAGAAACTACTAGCCCTCTTTGAAGACTACAAGAAAACGTCTTTAAAGCTCTTGCCGGAGGCTGTCGGTATAGTGATGTCCGTAGAGTCCTCTACCGATGCAGTGGCTGTTCTCTTTGAGGGACTTCCTGAACAGTCCTTCCTTTGGGTGGATAAAGGAAAGAGCCGGATTCTGTGCAAGCTTACTAGAGTATACACACAAGTCAATCCTCCAAACCCCATTAGTAGCCTATATAACACCAAAGCCTGGCTTATAGCCTACCTGAAGACCTCCCTCTCCAAGGGAACCTTGCTAATGGGAAGGGTTAGGGTGCTTTTTGAACTCAAAAGAGAAGGGGAAGGTTATTTTGGCACACCCCTTATGGGGCTTTCCGTAGGAGACCAGCTTCTTCCTGTCAGAGAAAAGGACCAAGACCTGCAAAAGGTTATGAAAACAAACTTATCCGGCTATGCCATGGACATACCAGTCATAGTGGGAAGCTTAGTGGGGAAGGGGGTGCCTGTATATGTGGACCTAGCAAAGATTACCTCCATGCATTTGGCAGTCCTTGGCACTACGGGCTCTGGAAAGACAACTTTCGTGATAAGGCTTCTAGAAGCTATGCCAACCAGCACCGCTAAAGCCTTCGTCTTTGACCTCTTTGGAGAATATGCACAAAAGCTAAAACTTGCCAAGGAGAGACTTCTTTACATAAGAATACCAAACACTCTACTACCTTTCGGGTTCGATGACCTTAAGGAAACCCTAGGAGAATACGGTCTTTATGCTGCTGAAAAGGGCAAGGAGGAAAGGCAATTTTTCAATTATCTTAGGACTTATTTGAAACCTGACCTAGAGGTTTCTGGTTATAATAGCAAAGGACTAAAGGACTTGTTGCTTACGGGCGCAAAAGGTATCCTCAAAGGGGATATGCTAGACATAATTCAGAACATATCCAAAGAGATGGGTGAAGAGGCTCTTGAAAATCAACCGGAGGTCTTTAGGCTCCTTAAGGAGGCTCTTTACTCCGAAAGCGATGTAGTTCTTATAGACCTAAAGGATGTAGCAAATCTTAATACCCGTTTGAACTTGGTCGGGGTTTTCCTTAAAGAGATACTATATCTTGCAAGGATAAAACCTTCTAGATGGCTCTTGGTTCTCGAAGAGGCACATAACTTTGCTCCAGAAAGGGGTGCAACAGATGTTCCCAGTGGTCGGGAGAACCTAGCAATGAACATGACAAAGAGAATAGCCCTGGAAGGTAGAAAATTCGGTATTGGTCTTGTGGCATTATCTCAAAGACCTGCGAACCTAAGCAAGTATGTGTTATCACAGCTAAACACTCAAGCCATCTTTAGGTTAATAACCCAAAACGATATAAAAGCCGTGTCTCAATTTTTTGAATATCCTTCCGAAGACCAGCTGAGGATTCTTCCCACCTTAAAGCCTGGGCATCTTTTCCTTAGCGGTATAGGTGTTCCCTTTAGCATGCTCGTGGAAATAGATCTCTAAATATCCTTGCTATCAAGGATTATGGTGACAGGTCCCCAGTTGACAATATGCACCTCCATCATAGCACCAAACACACCACACTGAGTAGGCACATATTCTGAGATACTTCTTACAAAAAGTTCATAAAGATACTTTGCCCTTTCTGGCCTTTCTGCTAGCTCAAAGCTGGGCCTTCGGCCCTTTTTAGTGTTAGCGTAAAGAGTAAACTGAGATACCACAAGGGCGGAACCCCCAACATCAAGCAGGGACAGGTTAAACTTACCAGAGCTGTCTTCGAAGATGCGCAGGTTTATAGTTTTTTCTACAAGCCTTTTAACATCCTCCTCATCATCACCCATACCTACCCCAAGAAGTATATTAAGCCCCTCACCTATACGCGCCACCTCCATGCCATCCACAAGAACCCGAGACTCCCTAACCCTTTGCAGAACAGCCCTCATGATGTAAAATTTTATTGTAGAATAAAAGGAAGGAGGGAAGCATGAAAAAACTTGCCATTATACTCCTTAGCTCAACAGTTATACTGGCGCAGGACTTTTCCAACATGAGACTTCTTGATGGTGTAAATCAGGTTCAAAGAAGCATTGAGCTTGCAAAAAGGTCGGAAGTAGACAAAAAAGACCCCTATCACTTTGAAAAGGCAAGAGCGGGCAGGGATGTGGCTAATTTGCTGGCTTCTGAGATGGACGAAGCCGGGGCAAGACTTTTTATGATAAAGAGCTTTAATGCTCTTTCAAAGGCAATGTCAGGAAAGTTAGATTTGGACAACATGGAGTTTCTGTCCCAAGCGGAGATAAAAAAGGTCAAAAAGGTAGAATATGGGGAATACGGGGAACCGCTCTACTACGATGAAGAAGAAGGCTCCAAGGTCAGAGTAGAATATGAAAGGACCTTAGGGATAGATATAGAAGCCTTAAATACAGGGCTAAGGTATGCAAGAGAAAACAAAGCTATGAGCTGTGCCCCTATTGAGCTTGCAAGGGCGGAGGTTTACTACGATGCCATGGCTTATGAGCTTTCAAAACCCCAACCTAGCACTACTAGGGTTGTGGATTTCTACGAAAAGACCAAGATAGAGCTTAAAAATGCTATACAGAAGGTGGATATTGCCAAAGAGGGGAATCTTGAATGTTATACAGGAAAGCCCTTTGTTCCAGAGCTTGCAAAGGCTGAACCAGCGACACTTCCTCCTGCACCTGCTCCTATGCAAGCCCAACCCCAAGAAGAACCCCTAATGGTGACCGCAAGGGTGCACTTTGATTTTGACAAATACAACATAAAAAGGGAATACATCCCACTTCTCAACGAAGTGGTAAAGACCCTCAAAGAAAATCCCAATGTGAGGGTGAGGATAGAGGGCTTTACCGATAATATAGGTTCAAAGGCATACAATGACAGACTTGCCCTCAGAAGAGCTCAGGCGGTAAGGGACTACCTCATAAGGGCGGGCATTCCCGCAGAGAGGATAGAGGTGGCAGGCTTTGGAAAGGAAAGATACATAGCGGACAACACCACACCCATAGGAAGGTTCACCAACAGAAGGGCAGAGTTTATCGTGATCCAAGTGCCCGGTCAGTAGAGGCATACGCCAAAGTCTTCAAACCTCTTGCCCTTGCGTGCGTCCATCAGAAACCTAAAGAGCCTGCTCTCTGAGCCGGTGTATAGCCTAAAGGTTCTTATGGGCTCACATCCTTCAAAGGAGCCAAGTTTAAAGACAAGCAAAGATCCAGGCTCTGGCTGTCTGTCCCTTATTATCCTTCTCTCTGCATAGAAGGGCAGGCTATGGTGAAAGTGTCCCACCTCATAGGTGGGTTTTGCTCCGGCAGGGTCAAGCTCTCTTATAAAATGACCCAGTTCTCTCACATGCCTTCTGCTCTCCAGCTCTGGCAGTAGTCCAAGTTTGAGAAATACCGCTATTAAGAGACCAGCCATTGCAGGTGAAAGCCTGTAGTCTCTAAGGAAAAGCACGAGGGGAAGAGGCAACAAAAGTAAAAGCAGGTGGCTTAATGAAAAAACAAACACGCCAACGAGAAGCACAAACACTATAAGGACAGAGAGGGCAAAGGATAGAGCCTTTTTGAGCCTTTCCCAATCCTGAGATGCCAAAAAGCCAGAGGTGATAATGGCAAGGGCAGGAAAGGCAGGAAGCACATAGACGGGTATCTTCTGAGCGATAAGGCTAAAAAGCCCATAGATAAAGGAGAACCACAGGAGCGGAAAGGCGTATTCCCTTCTGACCTTTAGGACTACCCAAAGGAGTGCCGGGAAAAAGATAAATGAATAGGGCAAGAAGCTCACACTTAGGTCCGCAAAGTAAAAGTAGAAAGGGTCATTGCCATGATGGACCCTTTTAAGGTTTTCTCGGTAGAATACCTCCCAGAAGAGACTTCCCTTGGTAAGGAGCTGATAAAGGTGCCACCAAAGACCCAAAGCAAGGGCAAAAAGGCTAAGAAGATAATACCTTAGCCTTAGAAGCTCCCTCGGGTCTATCAAAAGAAGGTATAGAAAGACCACGCCCGCTGGCAGGACAAAGCCCGCAGGACCTTTTACGAGCATGGCAAAGGAGGAAGAAAGGAAAGCAAGGGGCAGGAAAACTATATTTTTCCTTCTGTAGTATAAGAGCCACAGATAGAGGCTAAGGGTGATAAAGAAGGTAAAGGGCAACTCGGGAGAGGCATATTGAGCATTTGCAAAGAACTGCAAAGATAGGGTAAGCACCACAAAGCTCAAAAGTCCAACCCTCCAGCTCCCAGTAAACTCCCTTGCCATTAGCAGGGTTGTTATGCCCGTCCCAAGCCCAAGGAGGGCATGCATAAACCTGAGGGCAAACTCGTTAACGTCAAAGAGATAATAGCTCAAAGCCACAAGCCAGTAGGTCATGGGTGGCTTGTTGAGCCTTAGTTCTCCGTTGTAGTAGGGCGTTATAAAATCTCCGCTCTGTAGCATCCTGCGTGCGGAGTCCGCATAGAAGGCTTCGTTGGGAGACCAAACCTGAAAACTTCCTAAGTTAAAAAAGTAAAGCAAGGGCACCAAAAGAGCCAGAAGGTAAAGCATGCTATAATTCTAGCCTGAGTTTCCCCTCCAAGTCCCTTATAAACTGGTTTGCACTTCTTCCAGAAAAGCCCCTATGCAGAGCCCACTCAAGGGCAAGCCTCTTTAACTCTTCCTCCTCTATCTCAAGCCCCCTGCGCAAAGCCAGATCCTTTACGATGGATAAATACTGTTCTTTACCAAAGCTGAAAAAGCCAAGCCTTATGCCAAATCTTTCTACAAGGGAGACCCTCTCCCAATAGCTCTCCTCTGGGAACTTGCTGTCCTCTTCCCTTTCGCTCATGAGGTGTCTTCTGTTGGAGGTGGCATATACAAGCAGGTTTGCTGGTCTTTCCTCAATGTCGCCTTCCATGAGGGATTTTAGAACCCTTAGGTTCTCGTCTCCGGGTTCAAAGGAGAGGTCGTCAAAGAAGAGGAGAAACTTCTCTTCCCTTTCCCTCAAGAGCTCATAAAGCTCAGAGAGGTGCAGGATGTCCATCTTGTAGACCTGTATGAGCCTGAGCCCCTCTTGGGCAAAAAGTCCCAGCATGGATTTGACCAGAGAGGATTTGCCCGTGCCCCTGTCTCCCCAAAGGAGGGCATCGTTGGCGGGCAAGCCTTTCACGAACTGAAGAGTGTTTCTTCTGAGGGTTTCCTTTTGCGTGTCTATGTGGAGCAGGCTATGAAAATCCGGCACATGGACATGCCTTATGGGCACAAGCTCACCTTCCTTAAAGCGGTATGCCAAGTATTCCATAGCCCTATCTCACCCCCATCTGAGTTTTTCCTTTAAAATGCCAAAGAAGCTCCTGCTGGGGTTTGGATACATAAGGCAGGAGTGTTTGGACTTTCTCACTACAACCGTATCTCCCCTTCTTAGGCTCATGCCCTCTTGTCCATCAAGGGTGAGGTATGCCATGTGGTCCTCAGAGAGGTTTATAAGTCTTATCTCAAAGTCTGGTGGGACCACAAGGGGTCTGTTGGAAA
>JAXSPD010000022.1:0-28621 GCA_037926845.1 Candidatus Pampinifervens yunnanense
TTGCTTGCCTAAGTTATCCTTATGGTTTATCTCTATAGCCCTAAATGTTTCAGTGTTAGATGTATATTTGTTTTTCTTCTGCCTTTTCCTATGCTTCATGAAGATTACCCCTTTACCACCACTCTCACAACCCTATCTTCCCCAAGCTCCCACCTTTTCTTTGCCCTCTGGTCAAGCCTACTAAGAGGCAAGTCCTTTTCCTCAATTCTGTCATAGAAAACCTTACCCTCAGAACTCACTAACATGAGGTCTACAGAGCCCTTTATGGGTATTACATCCACAAGCCTTTCCCTCATAGAGCCCAAGACTTCCACTCCTTTGGTATACCTGCCTCTCTGTGGAATTTCTTGAAGAGATACCTTCTTTATACCTCCATTTTCTGTTATTACCAAAAGATACTCCGCATCCCTCAATGCCCTTATGCCTACCACCCTGTCCTCTTTTTCAAGTTTTATACCTTGGACGCCCTTTGAGCTTAAACTTGCAGGTGGAACTTCGCCAACGGGAAATCTCAAAAGTCTACCTCTGTGCGTAAAGAGGATAATGTCCCCTTCTTCTGGTGCTTGCACTACCTTTACAATTCTGTCATCCTCTTCGGAAAACTTTATTATCTGCATTCCTTGAGATTTGTATTCAAAGTCCACAAGAGGTATCTTCTTCACATAACCCCTTTCTGTGGCAAGAAGCACCCTTCCCTCCACGCCAGAACGCACAAAAGCCCCCACTATCTTCTCCTCAGTCTCCTTCAAAGACAAAAGACTTCCCCTTAAGGCTTGAGAGCCTGCTATCCAATAGACCCTTCCTCTATCAGAGACCATAAAAAGCCCATCGGTAAAAGGCACTTCCAAAATGTTTACCACCTCTTCGCCCTCTTCCATCTCCTCAAGAGGCACAACCCTGCCTTTAGCATAGACCATAACTGTAAGGCTACCCTCTTCTAAGCTTTGAACGCCCTCCACAAGGGTTTTCCTTGGAGTGCTAAAGGACTTGGAAAGTTCCTGCATCTCCTCAATAAAGACCCTTACTCTCTCTTCTTCACTTTCCACAAGCTTCGTGTAGTATTCTATCTTTTGCCTAAGGTCCCTTTCTTCTTCTTCCAGTTTGCTCCTTTCCAAGGATGTGAGCCTCTGAAGCCTCATATCAAGCACTGCGTTTGCCTGTGCCTGTGATAGACCGTATTTTTTAGTGAGCTTTTCTCTGGCTTCTTGCGTGTCTGCGGAGCTTCTTATGTCCTGTATTACACTGTCAAGGTTCTTAAGGGCTATGAGCAAGCCTTCCACTATATGAAGCCTTTCCTTTGCCTTTTGCAAGTAAAAGTTAGACCTTCTTAGGATAACTTCCAGCCTATGAGCCATAAACTCTTGAAGCAGTGCCTTTATGCCAAGGAGCTTTGGCTCACCCCTTACCAAAACCACAAAGTTTAGAGGGAAGTTCTTCCTTAGAGCGGTATACTTGTATAGCTTTTCTAAGACCTTTTCCCCCTTTGCCTCACGCTTTAGCTCCACCACTATCCTTATGCCTTCCTTGTCAGATTCATCTCTTATATCGGATATCTCCTTTAGCTTGCCTTCCCTTGCAAGGTCTGCCATACGCTTTATGAGGTCTGCCTTGTTTACCTGATAGGGAATCTCGGTTATCACTATCTGTTCCCTTCCCCCTTGAAGCCTTTCCACATGAGCCTTTGCCCTTATACGCACCTGACCCCTGCCCTTTTCATAAAACTCTATAAGCTCCGAGTAGTTCTCCACTATCCCACCAGTGGGAAAGTCCGGACCCTTTATGTATTTCATGATATCCTGTGTAGAAAGCTCTGGGTTTTTGGCAAGCTCCACAAGAGCCTGACAGACCTCTTTAAGGTTGTGAGAGGGTATGGAGGTGGCAAGCCCTACCGCTATACCGCTGGCACCATTGCATAGAAGGTTTGGAAACTTGGCGGGCAAAACAGAGGGTTCAAAGGTTGAGCCGTCAAAGTTTGGCACAAAGTCCACCGTGTTCTTGTCTATGTCCTCAAGAAGTTTGACCGCATATTTGGAGAGCTTTGCCTCCGTATACCTCATAGCAGCGGGTGGGTCTCCGTCCACAGAGCCAAAGTTTCCTTGACCTATCACCAACGGATAGTTCATGTTAAAGTCCTGTGCCATACGCACCAGAGCTTCGTATACCGCTTGGTCTCCGTGAGGATGGTAATATCCAAGCACCGCACCCACAATCCTGGCACTTTTAACAAAAGCCTTTTCTGGGTATAGACCCATATCGTGCATAGCGTAGAGTATTCTTCTTTGGACAGGCTTTAGACCATCCCTAACATCAGGGATAGCCCTGCCCACAATAACAGACATGGCATAGTCTATGTAGGACTGCTTAACCTCTTCTTCTATGGGAACGCTGATGACTTCCATGCGGTCTTAAAATTATATCATAGGAATGCTAGAAGATTGGCTCAAAAGGTTAAGAGAGCTTTCTCAAAGCGGGGCGATTCTAGTAGAGGGCAAAAGGGACCGACAGGTCCTCCAGAGGCTTGGCATAAAAAACATCTTCACCCTTGAGGGCAAGAGGTTTGCAGACCTTCCGGACCTCCTTGAGGGTTTTGAGAAGGTAGTGCTTCTTTTTGACCTTGATAAGCATGGGGAGAGGATAAACTCAAAAGTTAAGGAAATCTTAACAAAACAGGGCTATATTTTAATAGAAGAGTTCCGAGAGGAGCTAAAAGCTAAAGGAATAATTCATGTGGAGGACATAGATGGAAAAATCCGCAGTTCTTAGTGCTCTGCTGGTGCAGGACAGGCTCATAAGGTTAAACATACAGATGTTAGAGGGCCTTCTTAGAGAGATAAGGGCTGATGTGGAGGAGCTAAACCTCCTGGCGGAAGCTTGTTTATCCCAAGAGGAATACAAAAGATACAAAGATATAGTTCTCAAGGTAGAGGCGGACCTTTTAGCCAAGATATCGGAAGTTATAGACCACATACACGACATATACGAGGTCTTCAACTTTGACATAACCTTCCTCTCCACACTGCCGGAGGAGCTGGGTAGGGAGATAGAGAGGTTAGATGCGGTGAACTCCATAAATTCCAAACTTGAGCTGATAATGGCGGTTCTTGAGGAGATACTGCTTATTGCAGAGGAGAGCCCAAAGATGTGGGCAATACTCACACCCTTCAGAGTATACAAGGAGGTAATAAAACAGAGCCTTGAGTTTAATAAAAAACTCAATGAGCTCAGCCTTCAGAAGATAGGATAAGCTCAAGAACCTTCTTTGCTGCTAGCTGTTGGGCGGATTTTTTGCTCTTTCCTTTGGCGGTAGCCCTAAATTCCCTTATGCTGCATTCTACCTCAAAGACCCTGCTATGGTGAGGACCTTCTATGCTTACCACACGGTATAGGGGTCTCTCCTTCCAACGTCTTTGAGTCTCTTCCTGAAGGAGGGTTTTGTAGTCTCTCTTGTAGTCCCTGCTTCTTACCGCAGACAGGATTCTTTCCTTGTATAGCCTATTAAAGAGAAACTTCACAAAGTCTGTTGACCTGCCACAGTCTATGTATATGGCAGCCCAAAGGGCTTCAAAGGTGTCCGCCATAAGGGAAGAGCTCACATGGTTGTTTTTTCTTCTTCCTCCGTATAGGATATACATATCAAGGGATAGCTCCTCTGCCAGCTCGTGCAGGTAGTCCTCGCTTACAAAATAGGACTTCATCATGGCAAGCTCCCCCTCAGAGGCTTCGGGGAACTCAGAAAGCAAAATATCCACCACGAAGAAGTTTATAAGGGAGTCTCCAAGAAACTCAAGGGTCTCATAGCTTTTTAGACCATGCTCCCCTGCGTAGGATTTGTGGGTGAGGGCTTGTATGAGGAGTTCTGAGTTATTGAAGCTATAGCCGAGCCTCTGCTGAAGCTCTTCAAGGCTTTTTGAAGACAAGGCAGGCATTTGTTCCACCAAAGCCGAAGGAGTTGGACAAGGCATACCTAACAGGATACTCCACCGCCTTGTTTGGCACGTAGTCAAGGTCGCACTCGGGGTCAGGGTTCTCAAGGTTTATGGTAGGAGGTATTATGCCCGTTTCTATAGTTTTCACCGTCGCCACCGCTTCCACTGCACCCGCAGCACCCAAAAGATGCCCTATCATGGACTTGTTGGAGCTTATCTTAAGCCTATAGGCATGCTCTCCAAAGAGCCTCTTTATGGCAAGGGTTTCAGACTTATCGTTTAGAGGCGTGGATGTGCCATGGGCGTTTATGTAGTCTATATCCTCTGGTCTTATGCCCGCATCCTCCAGAGCTAGCTTCATACACATATATGCACCCTCACCATCCGCGCAGGGAGCAGTTATGTGGTAGGCATCATCTGTGGCACCATAGCCCACAAGCTCTGCGTATATCTTTGCACCCCTTGATTTGGCATGCTCGTATTCTTCCAAAACCAGGATGCCAGCACCCTCTCCCATCACAAAGCCGTCTCTATCCGCATCAAAGGGTCTTGAAGCCTTTTGTGGTTCATGGTTTCTTGTGGATAGTGCCCTCATAACCGCAAAGCCCGCAACACCGAGGGGTGTTATGGCACTTTCACATCCGCCCGCTATTGCCACATCGATGTCTCCCTTCTGTATGAGCCTCATGGCATCGCCTATGGCGTGGTTTCCAGTGGCACAAGCAGATACCACGCAGTAGTTGGGTCCTTTAAAACCAAACCTTATGGCAACCAGCCCGCTTGCCATGTTGGAAATGCCGTAGGGTATAAAGAAGGGAGAGACCCTTCTGGGACCCTTTTCCATAAGAACCTTTTGCTGTTCTTCTATGTCCCTTAGCCCACCTATGCCCGTGCCTATTATCACCCCCACCCTGTAGGGGTCTACTTTGCTCTCCAATAGTCCGCTGTCCCTTATCGCCTCTTCCGAGGCTGCCACCGCAAACTTGATAAAGTCAGAGACCTTTTGGGCATCTTTCTTATCAAAATACCTCTCGGGTTCAAAGTCCTTTACCTCTCCCGCAATGTGGACAGTAAGCCCTATCTCAACAGGGTCAAACCTTTTTATGATGTCTATACCACTAACACCTGCTATGAGGTTTTCCCAAAACTTTTGCACCCCGGTTCCTATGGGAGTTACCGCTCCCAGACCGGTCACCACCACACGACGCATCACTCCTTTACTTTCTCCTTCAGATAGTCTATAACATCACCCACGGTCCTTATCTTCTCCGCATCCTCGTCTGGTATTTCAATACCAAACTCCTCCTCAAAAGCCATAACAAGCTCCACCACATCCAAAGAATCCGCACCAAGGTCCTCCACAAACTTGGCGTTTGGGTTTAGCTTGTCCACTTCAACACCGAGCTGGTCTGCAATTATCTCCTTTATTCTTTGCTCCAGGTCCATTTTTTACCTCCTGCTTTATTGTAAGTAGTTGTATTATACCACAAACTGGAGCTATAATATTAGACATGGCAGGGCATAGCCACTGGGCTCAGATAAAACACAAAAAGGCAAAGATTGATGCACAAAGAGGCAAAATATTTACAAAGATAATCCGTGAAATTACCGTTGCGGTAAGGGAAGGCGGACCAAACCCAGAAACAAACCCAAGACTGAGAACAGCCATAGAAAACGCCAGAAGGGTCAACATGCCCACGGACACCATAGAGAGGGCAATAAAGAAAGGCACTGGAGAGCTGGCCGGAGAGAACTACGAAGAGGTGCTCTACGAAGGCTACGCCCCGGGCGGTGTAGCCCTTATGATACTTACATACACGGACAACAGGAACAGGACTACCTCTGAAGTCAGGCATGTGCTTTCCAAACACGGTGGAAATCTTGGCTCTTCTGGGTGCGTATCCTTCCTCTTTGACAGGGTGGGTATTATAGAAGTTCCAAAGGGAGACATAAGCGAGGAGGACATATATGAAAAGGCAATAGAGGCTGGTGTGGAGGATGTGGAGGCAGGAGAACTTGCCTATACCCTATACACAAAGCCCGAAGACCTCTATGCGGTAAAGGAAGCCCTTGAGTCCATGGGTCTTCCAGTAGAAAGGGCAGAGATAGCTTACAAACCCAACACCCTTGTTCAGGTTCAAGATGTAGAAACCGCAAAAAGGATAATCAAACTGCTTGAGGCCCTTGAAGACCTTGACGATGTAAAAGAGGTAATAGCCAACTTTGACATATCCAAGGAAGTCATAGAGCAAGCAAGCTAAAGAAGCCTATCCAAAAGCACCATCAAAAAGAACACCACGCTTATGTATCCGTTTACGGTAAAGAAGGCTTTGTTTATTTTTGAAAGGTCGTGTGGCTTTATGAGACTGTGCTCGTAGTAAAGAAACATGGCAATGCCCAAAAGACCAAGAAGATACACAAAACCAAGAAAGTCAACCCTAAAGAGCAGTATAAGAAGGGCAAGGAAGGTAATAAGGTGGAAAAGCCTGGCAATCCACAAAGCTCTTTCTATACCAAACTTAACGGGTATGGACTTAAGACCATGCTGTAGGTCAAACTGGTAGTCTTGGAGGGCATATAAAATATCAAAGCCAGCAACCCAAAAGCCCATTGCGGTTCCCAAGATTATGGCATTCATGGAAACATGCTCGTTGAAGGAGATATCTATGGCTAAGGGAATAAGAAAGTAGACCGCTCCAAGCAGGAGGTGGGGATAGTAGGTTATCCTCTTGCCATAAGGATACAGCCATAGGAGAAAAAGCACCACAGGAGCAAGCAAAAAGGCATATAGGTTTATCATGAGTGCGGAGAGGAGGAAAAGCCCAGAGGAGATAAGTATGAGCCTTTTTATGCTCTCTTCTGATACCTCACCCCTTGCATGAACCCACTGGCTTGTTCTGGGATTTAGTCTGTCTATAGGAAGGTCTATGAGCCTGTTTAGGGCCATACCGGCCGTTCTGGCACTTACAAAGGCAAGAAGGACCCAGAAAAGCCTCCAAAGAGAGGGCATGTGCTGATAGAGAAGGACCACGCTGGCAAGGGCAAAAGGGAGGGCAAACACAGTATGCTCAAACTTAACAAGCTCAAGGTATCTGCCTGTCTTACCCATGCCTTTAATATAGTAAAACTTTTGAAGCCAGCTTATATTATAAGTATGCTGGAAATAAAGGAGAGAGACCCCCTTAGCAATTTGGTGCTTGAGGTCCTTGATGACCCATCAAAAAAGGAGATGGTATTCTATCTTATGTGCTACTCACAGCTTGTAAGGAGGGAAGGAAACCCCTATGTGGAGCTTGAAAAGTTCCTTTCCTGTGCCTACCGGAATTTTAGAAATGCTCGGAACTACTGGAAGGATGTGTTGGTGGAGATGAACCTCTTTGTGGTCTCTGACCTTTATGGGAATGTTTATATGGGCAAGGACATATACAGGGTAGAGGAAGGTAGCATATACTTTATAAGCTTAAGAAGTGAATACCTTAATCTCTTTGAAAGCATAAATCAAAAGGCTCTAAAGCTCTGGAACATACTTAGCAGAACTATGCTCTACAGAAAGCACCTAACTGCTCAGGATGCTGTGGTAATGTCCACCATGATGTTCAATGAGGGCCTTTATGAAGAGCTTAAAAGCTACTGTGAGGTCTGTGGGGAGAGATATCCAGCGGAGAGGGCTTATTTTAGCTTGCTCTACAAACTGGCGGACATATACACAGAACACAAAAAGGACATACTTAAAGAGATAAAGGGTTTACTGCAAGAGGCACAGAACCTAGGAGATGTCTACTATGGGCTAAACCTTCTCAAGCTAAGGAAAGACCTGGAAACTCTCCTCAGAAGGTTAGAGGCGGGCAAGAGCCTGAGCCCCTTGAAGATTGAGTTTATAAACCACAAAAAGAAGGGAGGAAACTGGCTCAGAAGGGTCATCGGCAAGTTCAAAGACATAGTAGGCAAGCTATTCAAGAAGGATGACAACCGCTTGCTATTTGAGGGGGATATATGTTCAAGGAGTTTTCAGACCCCATACACCAGCTCATAAAAGCCTACGATTGTGAAATAACGCTCATAGACAGCTTTCCTCTTCAAAGGCTCAGATTCATAAGCCAGCTGGGTATAGCCTATCTGGTCTTTCCCTCCGCACAGCACAGTAGGTTTGAACACTCCCTTGGCACCATGGAGCTAGCCGGCAGAATATACCAAAGCCTTGGACTAGGGGATGAAAAACTATACCGTCTGGTGAGGCTTGCAGGCCTCCTGCACGACATTGGACACACACCCTTTTCCCATACCACAGAGGTTCTCCTTGGAGACAAAAGCCACGAATCCATAGGAGAGAGGGTGCTATACGAAGAAGGAATAGCAGACACGCTTATAAGGTGCGGATACTCTCAAGAGGAGATTGAACTCCTTGTGGAGCTTGCCTTCAAAAAGGGAGAAAGTTTTCCAAAGATAATCACCGGAGAGTTTGGTGCGGACAGGATGGACTATCTGAGAAGGGATGCCTACTTTTGCGGGACCTCTTATGGCTTTTTTGACTACAGCAGGCTTTTGGAGAACATGTTGCTGGTGGAGGGTAAAAAATGCCTTCATATAAGCGCCCTCAGAGCCTTAGAGAGCTTTATCCTTGGCAGATACTTCATGTATTCTCAGGTATACTTTCACAAGGTGGTGCGCATACTCAACATACACTTAGAGGAGGTGGTGCAGGACTTTGTGGAAAGGGGTCTCCTTAGCCCAGAAGACCTACACAGAAAAACAGACCAGCACATACTTCATCTCATGTTAGACAGGCACATGGAAGAAAAGGTAAGGAGAGTATTGGGAAGGGAGCATTTCAGACAAGTTTTCTCCACCTCATCGAAGGAACTCTTTGAGTTTGTTAAAGAAAGGCTCTTGGAAAGGTATGAAGGGGACATTCTTAGGTTTGACCAAGCCAAGAAGAGGGTGCTGGACGAAGACATAGGGCTATGGGATGGCTACGACCTTTTGAGCCTGAAGGAGGTCTCTCACCTTGTGTCCTCTCTTAGGGACATAGAGATATACAGGATATACGCCCATCCAGACTACAAGGACGAGGTAAGGGAGTATGCTCGCAAGTTATCTAAGTAGCTCACGCCTTGGCACCATAATGCTCGTGCATCTTACCGCCCTTGTGGGGATACTTTCCCTCTGGAATGTGGCAGACCCCGTCTACTTTTTTGTGTTTTTCCTTGTTTACCTGCTTGGCATCCTCATGGATGCGAAGGGTATTTATCCCATAAGACGACTTTTTTTAAACCTCTTCGGTGTGCTTTTGACCCTTTATTTCCTATCTTTTCTAAGCCTTGAGGATCTTCTAAAACCCTTTTCCCATGTGGTTCTATTACTTCTTGCCATAAAGAGCCTTGAGGATAAAAGACCAAGAGACCTATACCAAATACTTCTCCTTAGTCTTTTTGCAGTTTCCATATCCACCGCCTACAACCTTAGCCTTAGCTTTTTGCTTGTTTTTGTTCTCCACAGCCTGCTTGGCGTTTCATCCCTTGTGTTCTTGAACCTATACAGAAACCTCGGAGAAAAAAGGCTTGAGCCCTATGTTTATAGGTCCTATGCCCTTTCGGGGGTGGTTCTTTTTCTCCTCGTTGCCTTCTTTACCCTGCCCTTTTTTTTCCTTCTTCCCAGAACGCAGACACCCCTTTTTGACCTCTTCTCCAGAGGGAGTGGGCTCAAAACGGGTCTTGCGGAGAGCGTAAGCCTGGGCAAGGTGGGAGAAATACAAGAAGATAACACGGTAGTCCTAAGAGCCTACGGACTTCCACAAAGCATAAGGGAGCCCTACTGGAGGGCGGTTGTCTTTGGAAGCTATACAAAGAACACATGGCTGAAGGTGAAAGAGGAAGTATATGGCATGCCCGCAGGTAGCGGGGATTCGGTATATACCCTTGTCATAGAGCCCTCTTACGACAATATAATACCTGCCCTTGACTACCCATACAGGGTCCTTAGTGTGGAAGGCATATCCGCCAAAGCCTACATGACTACAGGAAACACACTACGCCTTGACAGGGAAATAAATAGAGCCATAAGGGTAAGGGTAAGCTCTTCGGAGAAGTTATGGCTATGGGAAGACCCCCAAGACTACCTGCAAGTCCCACCGGATATAAGTCCCAACCTCAAAAGGCTTGCGGAGGAGCTGTCCAAGGGTGCAAGGGATGATGTGGAGAAGCTCCGAAGGGTTGTGGAGCACTTTTCAAAGGGCTACAGCTACAGCCTAAAGTTGGAAAAATACGAAGGCGACCCTTTGGATTACTTTGTCTTTGTTTCAAAAAAGGGCAACTGTGAATACTACGCCAGCGCCACCGCACTGCTTTTGAGACTTATGGGCGTGCCTGCCAGAGTGGTAGGAGGCTACAAGGGAGCCCTTTGGAACCCCTACGGAGGCTACCACATAGTGACCAACTCTATGGCACATGTATGGGTAGAAGCTTATGTAAAGGGGCATTGGCTACGAGTGGATACCACTCCACCCTACACATCCCCGGCGGTGAAGGAAATCTCTACCCTTTCCCTTATAAGGGACTCCATAGTGAGCTTCTGGTATTCCAACATCGTGGGCTACTCCTCGGAGAAACAGCTCAAGCTTTTTAGAAGCATAGGAGAAGGGGTAAGGACAGAACTTAGGGCAGAAAACCTCAAAAGGCGCTTCCTTCAAATCCTTCAGATCTCTCTCGTTGCGCTGGTTATATACCTATCCCTTTACCTTCTTAAAGGCTTGAGAAAAACGCCAGAAAACCTCTATCTGAAAACAAGGGACCTTCTTAGCAAGGAAGGGCTTGTCCACGGCAAGGCACTACCCGAAGAGATAATATCCGCCTGCAGGAACACGGAGCTATACAACCATGTAAAGTTTATTCTTTCCATATATCAAAGGCACAAATACTCTCCTTACAGGGTCTACCCCGATGAGATAAAAGAGGGCTACAGAACCCTTAAAAGACTAAAGGAGCTTATCCGTAATTCTCGTCGCTCCTAACCCTTATGACCGTGTGCACATTACCCCTGGGATTGAAATCCCCTATCACCTCAAGGAATCTGGGCTTTAGGACTTCATACAGGGCGGTGTATATCTCGTTGGTAGCCTGCTCGTGGGATATGTAGCGGTTTCTAAACTTGTTGAGCCAAAGCTTTAAAGACCTTAACTCTACAATGTATTTGTCTGGTATATACCTTATCCTTATAGTGGCGTAGTCCGGATAGCCAGAGCGCGGGCAAAGACAGGAAAACTCTGGGAAGGTTATCTCAATCATGTAGTTCCTTTCGGGCGTTGGGTTCTCCCAGGGCTCAAGCTGAGCCTGTTCTATGGCAATTTCACCGTATTTTTTGTCCATAATAATCTATTTTAGACCAAGAGTACAGTCTAGCAGTACATATACTCCATCAAACTCCTTACCCTTCCGAAGGAGTAAGCATCCAGTAAATTCCTTAAGGTATTTCTCCTTTGTTATGACAAGTCCTGCGGCTTTTTGGGGGTTTTCCAAACTCTGCACGCATCTTTTTGAGTAAAAGACCAAAGCCGAGTCTTCTGCACGGTAGAAGTAGACTGGTCCGGTGTGGTCCTTCACAAGGGGGTAGGCTTTGGGGGTAAAGCGTTGCTTTTCATAAAGGTAAAGCAGGGGCAGGAGGGTCAGAAGGGTCAGGAAGGCTATGGTGAAGCTAGCTTTCAGATAGCGGTCGCTTATCACATGGGCAAGCATTATGGCAAGGGGTGGGTAGGCAAGGAGGATATAGTGGTGGAGCTTGTTGCTTGCAAAGGAGAAAAACAAAAGCACAAAGGAAAACCAAAGCAAGAGGGGTATATACTCCTTTTTGAAGGCTTTTATGAGCCTTGGATAGAGGGGCACATACCATAGAGTGCCTACTGCCAAGACCAAAAGGTAGTAGTAGAAGGGTGCAGGATGGGTGGACCTCTGTCCGGTGTATCGCATCACATTCTCGTAGATGAAAAAGCGATAAAAGTATTCGTATCCGTGTTGGGCAATCATCAAAACATACCAAGAGGAGCCTACCAGCAGGAAAAGGGCTATGCCGGAGGCTTTGAGAAAGTCCAGCCTGCGCCTCCAAAGAATGTATACACCAAGGGCTAACACCACGCCCACGGGACCTTTTGTGAGGAAGGCAAGGGCAAGGGCTAGCCAGCCAAGGATAAACTTGCCTCTCAGAAAGGCGTAGAGACCAAGGAGGGCAAAGAAGGCGTTTAACATCTCTGGCACAAAGGCTCGGGCTTCTATCCAAAGGTGGGGAAAGGTGGCAAGGATAAGGGCACTTTTGAGGGCTATATCCTTTGAAAAGTTTTCTAGGGCTATGCGGTAGGTGAGCAAAAGCACGCCTATGGCAGAAAGCCCAGAGACAAGCCGGGCAGAGAACTCATTGAGACCAAAGAGGAAGGAGCTAAGTATGGCAGACCAGTAGAGCATGGGAGGCTTTTCAAACCTTGGCTGGCAGTTGTAGACCGGAGAAATAAAGTCCTTGCTCTTTAGCATGTTCTGGACTGCGTCCATGTTCCTGCCTTCGTCAAGGGAGGTAAAGGACAAAAGCCAGTTGCCCGCAAGGAAGAAAAAGGCAGAAACTATCAAAACATAACGCAGACTAGGAGGAAACATAGCGCACCTATTAGCCAACCCACGAGCACATCCAAAGGAAAATGAACACCCATGTAGACCCTACCATAGCCAATAAGGAGAGGGTAAGCCACAAGAAAGGGCTTGAGAAAGAGAGGAGAGTTTTTAAAAAGGCACAGGGCTATTGTCATGGACATGGCAGAGTCTCCAGAGGGAAAGGATTTTAGACGGAGCTTCTCAAGAAGATAAACTCCTTCAAGCACCGCAGAGGGTCTTTTTGCTCTAATAGAATACTTGAGGGCTTTGACCACAAGGGCTTGAAGTATCATAGCAATAACATACTTTTTAAAACTCACATCTCCGAGGGCAAAGAGCATAAGACCCACAAGCACGCCAAAGGAGCCCTTGCCAAGCCGGTAAAAGTGCATGTAAAAGAGGTCCAAAAGGGGATGCCTTTTGTGGTTTATGAAGTAGAAGAGTTTATAGTTGAGAGGGAAGCTTTCTATGTTTTTTAGTTCCATTTAAAGACTATTTTACCCCTTTGGACCTCCTCTGGAACGAGAACCACCTTTTGGTCGCTCATAAAGGAAACAAAACCCTCTATAAGTCCGGCAAAGAAGTAAACCACTGGAGAGTTCATAAGGTCTTCGCCCACTATGGCGTCGGTGAATATGTCCTCCTCAGCCACCACTTTACCATCTTCTATCTTCAAGCTTTTAGAAAATCCCAAGTCCTCAAGTATCACACAGGCGCGCCTGAGGGCTTCCTCCCTTGGTAGGCTTTCTGGAAAATGCCCTATGAGGCTCTCCAAGAGTTTCGGTCCCGCCTGCTTGCCCGCATCACGCATAACCGCCTTTGCCCCCTTGTCTCCTATGAGGTTTTTTACACCCTCTGCCATGTTGACTATTGCCAGCAGGAGAATATCTGCATCAATCATACTGACCCTCCTTTCCCTAATTTTAGCATGGCTCTCGTGGTTTTAGTTTATGAAATGTTCTTATGGAGTCTATAAGCCCTGCTTAACCCACGGACTCGTAAATCCTGCCTCTAAACTTGGCACCCAAAGAGCGTGCAATCTCTTCGGTTTTTTTCATATCCACGCCCTCGTAATCTACAGCGGTGGCAACCACCTCAAAGCCTTCCTGAAGGGCGGTCTTTATAAAGTCTATGACCTTCTCAAAGGCTTCGGGCTGGGCTGGTCTGCAGACTTGGTTGTAGGTATCCTTGTCAGGAGCATTAAGGCTCACCGACCACACATCCACAAGACCCTTTAATTCTCTTAGCTTTTCCTTTGGAAGGAAGGTAAACATGAGCCCGTTGGTATCTACACGCACCTTACCACCCTTTTCCTTTACCCACTTAGCTATCTCCTTGAGAGCGGAAAATCTCAAAGTAGGCTCGCCGTATCCACAGAAGACTATCTCTTCGTATTTTGTAGGGTCTCCTATCTCCCTTATCACCTCTTCCACAGAGGGGTCTCTGGAGACCCAAACCCAGTAGCCCTTTACCATAAAGTCCCTTTCTCTTTCCCTCTGGCAGAAGGCACAGTGCAGGTTGCACTTGTTGGTGAGGTTTATGTAGAGCTTGTTGTTTATTACATAGGTTATTGTTTCCTTGTGTCCGTTTGTGGAGAGGTTAAAAAGGAGCTTGGCGTTCTCTGAGGTCATCCTCTCTATGTCTTCAAAGGAGCTGTTGGGGATAAGTTGTGCCATAACCTCTGCGGTGTAGCGTATGTAGGGTGGCTTGTTGGGTTTGCCTCGCACAGGCTGAGGTGCCAAGAAGGGTGCGTCCGTTTCAATAAGTAGCCTGTAGGTGGGGGTTCTTTTGACCACTTCTCTGAGCTCTTTAGCGTTCGGGTAGGTGATTATGCCAGAGTAGGATATGTAAAAGCCCATGTCTAAGCAGGATCTCATAAACTGGTAGGAGCCCGTAAAGCAGTGCATTACTCCTCCCACCTCGTAGGCTTTCTCCTCTTTGAGAATTCTGAGGGTTTCCTCTTCTGCCTGTCTTGAGTGCACCACTATGGGAAGTCCTAGCTCCCGGGCTATGGCTATTTGCTTGCGGAAGACCCCTTCTTGCTTTTTCCTGTCGGAGTATTCCTTGTAAAAGTCCAGCCCCATCTCTCCAAGGGCTTTCACCTTTGGATGCTTTTGTGCCAACTCTTTGAGCCAAAGGAGGTCTTCGTCTCTTACCTTGTCCGCCTCGTGAGGGTGAAAGCCTATGGCACAGAAAACATGGGGATGTTCCTCTGAGAGCCTTATGGCGTTTTTTATGGTTTTGCGGTCGTATCCTATGGTTATAAGATACTCTAAGCCCTTGTCTTGCAGGGTCTCCTCCAAGTCCTCCTTTCTGAGCAGGTCCAGATGGCAGTGCGTATCTATCATGGTGCTAAGAATATAGCAGGCTCTGGCGGTCTTTCAATGGCTCTTGTCATAGGCTCAAGTGCTCTTTTATCCTTTTCACTATATTCTCTGGACTAAAGCCAAAGTGTTCCATAAGCAACTCTCCCGGTGCGGACTTTCCAAAGGTCTCAAGGCTGATTACGAGACCCTCCAGACCCACATACTTGTGCCAACACAGACCCCTTCCTGCCTCCACTGCCACCCTTCTTTTGACCTCTGGTGGTAGCAGTGTCCTTTTGTAGTCTTGGCTTTGCTCTTCAAAGACCTCAAAGCTGAACATGTTGACCACTCTGACCCTAATGCCTTCTTGCTGTAGTCTCTGACCTGCCTCCAAGGCTGGATGCACCTCTGAACCGCTGGCAAGGATGATAAGCTCGGGCAGTCCCTCGCAGTCAAGGAGGGCGTAGGCTCCCTTTTTTGCCTCCTCTGCGGGCGGGAACTTGGATCGGTCTATGAGGGGGAGCTTTTGTCTTGTGAGGATGAGGGCGGTGGGTCCGTCTTTTCTCCCTATTGCCATCTGCCAGGCTATTGCGGTCTCGTTGGCATCCGCAGGACGTAGCACCCACAGGTTTGGAATAAGCCTCAAAGAGGAGAGCTGTTCCACTGGCTGATGGGTGGGTCCATCCTCTCCCAGTCCTATAGAGTCGTGGGTAAACACATAAACCACTTGCAGTCCCGACATGCTGGCAAGCCTTATGGGTGGTCTCATGTAGTCAGAAAAGACCAAGAAGGTCCCTCCGTAGGGCAAAATGCCTCCGTGGTATGCCATGCCGTTGAGGATGGCACCCATGGCATGCTCTCTTACGCCAAAGTGTAGGTTTCTGCCGATGGGGTTTTCTGCCGAAAAATCTCCCATGTGGTGCAGGTAGGTGTTGTTGGATTCTGAGAGGTCCGCAGAGCCTCCAAAGAGGGTGGGAATATGCGTCGCTATGGCATTCAGCACCTTACCGCTTGCTTGACGGGTTGCCATGGGCTCTGTGAAGACCGGTATATGCTTTTTATATTCTTGTCCCCAGTCTTTGTTGAAAGCCTTCAAAAGTAGCTGTGCAAGCTCTGGATAGGCTTGTGCATAGGCAGAAAAGAGCCCGTTCCACTCCTCTTCAAGCTCTTGCCCCCTTTTTATCTTCTCCTCTCTGTAGGCAAGGACCTCCGCAGGCACATAAAAGTCTTCCTCAGCCCAGCCGAAGTTCCTTTTTGTTTGGAGTGCCTTTTCACTCCCTAGGGGTGCACCGTGGACGCTGGCATCATCCTGCTTTGGAGAGCCATAGCCCAGGTGAGTCCTTACGGATATAAAAGAGGGCTTTTCCTTCTGAGAGAGGGCATTTCTTATGGTCCTTTCTATCTCCTGCAGGTTGTAGCCATCCTCTACGTGCTGAACATACCAGCCAAAGGCAGAAAACCTTCCCAGCACATCCTCAGACCAAGCCAAAGAAGTAGGTCCGTCGATGGAAACCCGGTTGTTGTCCCACAGCACAATAAGCTTGTTTAACTTCCAATGCCCCGCAAGAGCGCCAACCTCGTAGGATATGCCTTCCATAAGGTCTCCGTCGCTTACCAAGGCAAAGGTGTAGTGGTCTATGATGGGAAAGCCTTCCCTGTTGAAGTAGGCAGAGAGATATTTCTCCGCAAGAGCCATGCCCACCGCATTGCCTATGCCCTGACCCAGGGGTCCTGTGGTCGCCTCCACGCCGGGGGTGAGAAAGCTTTCAGGGTGCCCGGGGGTGCGACTACCCAACTGCCGGAAGTTTTTTAGGTCCTCAAGTCCCAGCTCATAGCCCATCACAAACAAAAGGGAATAAAGCATGGCACTGGCATGCCCCGCAGAAAGCACAAAGCGGTCTCTGTTTATCCACTTGGGGTTTTTGGGGTTGAACCTCAAAAAGCGGTCAAAGACAAGGTAGGCTATATGGCTTGCACCCAGGGGCATGCCCGGGTGTCCAGATTTTGCCCTTTCTACTTGGTCTACGCTCAAAAACCTTATGGTGTTTATAACAAGCTCATCCCTGCTCATGCCTTTACAAGATCCTCCCTTAGCTCTCTGGCGGTCTCCACCATGTTCTTAAGAGAGGGGATAACCTCTTCCCACTTTCTGGTCTTTAGACCGCAATCGGGGTTGACCCAAAGAAGTTCCACGGGCAAGACCCTCATAGCCCTTTCCAGCACGGCCCTCATCTGTTCCTTTGTGGGAATGGCGGGGGAGTGAATATCGTAAACACCTATGCCTATCTGCCTGTCCCAGCCCTTAAAGCTCTCAAAGGCGGAGATGAGCTCGCCCTTACTGCGGGATGCCTCTATGGAGATAACGTCAAAGTCCATCTGGTAGATGTATTCTAAAACTTCGTTGAACTCGCTGTAGCACATGTGGGTGTGTATCTGAGTTTGGGGCTGGGCTTTAGAGCAAAGCCTGAAGGCTTTTACTGCCCAGTCAAAGTATTCCTCCCAGTCTCTTCTCTTGAGAGGTGCACCTTCCCTAAAGGCAGGCTCGTCTATCTGAATTATCTTTATGCCAGCCCTTTCAAGGTCTTTGACCTCCTCAAGGAGAGCCAAGGCTATCTGATAGGCTATTTCTCTCTTTGGAATGTCTTCTCTGTAGAAGCTCCAGTTTAGTATGGTGACAGGACCGGTTAGCATGCCCTTGACGGGCTTTTCTGTAAGGGACTGGGCGTAGCTTATCTCCTCCAACGTCATAGGTTTGGGACGGTATACATCGCCGTAGATGATGGGTGGTCTGTAGACCCTTGAGCCATAGGAAAGCACCCAGCCATGCTTGGTGGTGGCAACCCCCTCAAGCCTTTGGGCAAAGAACTCCACCATGTCCGTCCTTTCAAACTCGCCGTGCACCAGCACATCAAGCCCGAGCTCTTCTTGAACCCTTATCACATGATCTATCTGTCTTCTGATAAAGTCCTTGTATTCCTCCTCCCCTATCTTGCCAGAGATGTATGCGGTCCTTGTTTTTCTTACCTCCTCTGTTTGTGGGAAAGAGCCTATGGTGGTGGTGGGTAGAAGGGGAAGCCTGAGGATGTCCTGCTGGAGCTTTATACGATCTGCATAGGGCATGTCCCTTTCAAAGTCAGAGTTTGTAAGGGATGCAACCCTTCTGCGCACCTCTTCTTTTACCGCAAAGCTCTGGGTGGAAAGCATGTTAGACTCTTGGACCTCTTTGAGAGCACTTTGGTCTCCCTCAAGGGCTTTCTTTAGCGTGCTTAGCTCCTTCAGTTTTTCCTTGGCAAAGGAAAGCCTCTCTTTTAGACCCTCTGGCAGGCTGTCCTCGGGTTCTAGGCTCACCGGAAGATGGAAAAGGGGGCAAGAGTTGGAGAGGATAAGTTCCTTGCTTATCTTTGCAAGCTCTTCCACAAGGCTTAGCTTTTCTCTGAGGTTTGCCCTCCAGACATTCCGGCCGTTTATTATGCCTGCGATAAGGGTCTTGTCTTGTGGAAAGCCTTCTTTCCTTAGGTTTTCCAAGTTCTCCCTGTTGGACACAAGGTCAAACCCAAGGGCTTTTACAGGAAGCTCCACAAACCTCTTGTAGTCAGAGACGCTGTCGTAGTAGGTTATCACATACAGGTCAAGGTGTTTGCTCAAGCAGGCATAAGTCTCGTGCACCAGTTCCCACTCCCACTGCTCCATATCAAGGCATAGGGCTGGGTCTTCCATCAGCACCGCCTGTGCACCGGCGGACCTTAGGCTACTGAGAAGTTCTTCGTAAACGGGAAAGACTGCGTTCAGGTATTCCTCAAAATCTCCCTGGCTTTCAAGCTTTGAAAGCTCGTAAAGGGGCAGGTTGGAAAGATCAGACCTTTTGAGAACCTTTGAGAGCCTGAGGAAGGTATAAGGTGCTATAAGCCTTGGTATGGGGTTATAGCCCTTGTCCCTTAGATCCTTGTAGTCCTCAAGGGGCATGTTTTTAAAAAGCCTGAAGTTTTTGCCTTCAAGCTCTGGCACAAGGTAGTGGTAGTTGGTGTTGAAATACTTGGTCATCTCCAGAGCCTGAGAACCTCTTGCCATCTGAAAGTAAGTCTCCAGCCCCTTGTATTCTCCAAATCTTTTGGGGATTGCACCAAGGGTTATAGCCATATCCAGCATAAAGTCGTAGTATGAAAGCTCTCCAGAGGGAAAGAGGTCCACATGCTGGCTATACAAACCTGCCATCCAACCCTTGAGGGACTTCATGCCATCTATGAAAGCCTCTTGGGATAGCTTGCCCTTCCAGAAATCCTCCAGAAGGCTTTTGAACTCCCTTTTCTCTCCCAGCTTTGGAAAGCCATAGGCGAGGGTTTTCATGATAAGCACCTCCTCTAAGTTTCAGCTTAGTAAATTATAAGATACTTTCTCAATCTCTTTTATGTTTGGGTATGGGTCTGGCTTTGCAAAGATAAAGCCCTGAAAGAGGTCCACCTCAAGCTCCAGAAGAAAGTCCAACTCTTCCTTTTTCTCCACACCCTCTGCCAACACTCTTATGCCTACGTCCTTGCATGCTTTTACCAAAGCTCTAATTACCGCCTGCTTTAGCTCGTTTTTATGCACATCCCTTACAAGCTGCATGTCCAACTTGGCGATGTCTGGATGTATCTCCACAAGCTGATAAAGACCGGCGTAGCCCGCACCTACATCATCCAGTGCCACCTTTATACTCCCAGCCTTTAGAAAGTCCCTTATTAGCTTTAGAGCCTTTAAATCCATGCCCTCGTATTCATCTATCTCCACAACCACCTGCCTTGGGTTTATGCCCTTTGTTTCTAGGGTAGCTTCCAACTCGCCCACGTTTTCCAATGGGTCCCTAAGGAACTTGGGATGGAAGTTTAGAAAAAGATGGTAGCTACCAAAAAAGCGTGCCCTGAACTCCAATAGTGCCTTTTCTCTGCAGTAGTAGTCTGTCACAAAGGCTATGCGGTCGCTTATTTTAAAGAGCTTCCAAACTGGCACTTCGGACCTACAAAGAGCCTCAAAGCCGAATATTTTCCTGCTGCTTCTTTCCACTATGGCATGAAAAAAGGTCTCCACATTACCCAGCACTGTGGAAAGGTTTTTGAACATTCGGTCTTCTAAAAGGTTTTCTATGGTCACGCTTTTGAAGCCCACACTTAGTAGGGCGTCCGCCCGCTTTAGGTCTTCTGGGTTTGCGGTGCTTACTTTAATATTCTTCAGAGTGCGTTCATCAAGGCTTGAAAGAGCAGAAACAAGCTCATCTTCCAGGCAATCCAAAAGGAAAACCCTTCCCAGAACCTTATAGCTAATGCCTGCGTTCCTTAGAGCCTCTTGTATCTCCTGAAAGCTGTCGCCTGCATACACCAAAAACATGCTAACCCTTTTTGGCAAACTTTATCTGATACATTCTCTTGTCCGCCAGCTTAAGCAGCTCATCAAAGTGTTTTCCATCATCAGGATAGCATGCAAAGCCCAAAGAAAAGGATATGTTAAAGTCTCTTTGTTTGTTTAGCTCCTCAAGGGCGTTCTCTATGCGTGAGATTAGCACAAGGGCATCGGAGCATGCTCTCACAGGAGCAAGAAGCACAAACTCATCACCTCCAACCCTTGCCAGTTTATCCTTGTCCCTTCTTGTGTTTTGCTTTATTACCCTAGCCAAGTCCTTGATAGCTTCATCCCCAGCTTCATGCCCGTATGTATCGTTAATTACTTTTAAGTTATCCATATCTATGAAGAAGACCACATAGGGTATGTTAAGCCTTTCAAAGTTGCCTGCCCTGTCTTTTAGAAGCTTTTCAAAGTAAAGCCTGTTTCCAACACCCGTTAGCGGGTCTTTGTATTTCTCGTCTTGCTCTGCCTTTTCTGAAACCACAAAGCGGTAGTTAAGATAGAATATAAGGACCCATATGGCATAACCTAGAAATTCAAGTAGCTTGTCCGCAAACACCGCCTGCATGTTCAGATATTTCCCTGCGGACAAAAGTAAGAAGGCTACGGAATACATGATGGAAAGTCTTCTAAAAACCTCGTTCCCCACACCCAAGCCCACAGAAAAAAATAGCACAGCCAACCCCAGTGTAAGGTATATTTCATATGTCATGCTATAATTTTAAAGCATATGGGAAAAGCTCAAGAGATAGTTTCAAGGCTTGAGAAGGTCTTCCCCGACAAGCTGGAGCTTAACTTTTCAAACCCCCTTGAGCTTCTTGTGGCGGTCATATTGGCAGCCCAGTCAACGGATAAAAAGGTAAACGAACTCACCGAAAGGATCTTTAAAAAATACAAAAGCTGTGAGGATTATCTGAATGTTCCCCTTGAAGAGTTAGAGAGGGACATAAGCTCGGTAAACTACTACAAAAACAAGGCAAGGTTTATAAAGGCGGGCTGTCAGAAGATAATGGAGGAGTTCGGTGGAGAAGTGCCAGACAGTATGGAAGCCCTAACAAGCCTTCCAGGCATTGGGAGAAAAAGCGCCAACATAATACTTTACAACGCCTTTGGAAAAAAGGAAGGCATAGCGGTGGACACGCATGTGTCAAGGGTAAGCCAAAGGTTGGGTCTAACAAAGGAGAGCAAACCAGAAAAGATAGAACAAGACCTAATGAAACAAGTTCCAAGAGAGCTTTGGGGCAAGTTTTCAAACCTGCTTATACTTCTTGGCAGGTATATCTGCACTGCAAAAAGCCCAAAACACCACCAGTGCCCCCTTTATGACCTTTGTCCTTCAAGGGAGCTATGATAGGCATAATAGGTGGAAGTGGGCTCTACAGGCTTGAGGGCGTGGAGGTTCTTGAGAAGGTTAGGCTAAAAACGCCCTTTGGCGAGCCTTCTTCTGATATTCTTGTGGCAAAGATAGGAGACAAAGGGGTGTGCTTTCTGGCAAGGCATGGAGAGGGACATGCCTACCCTCCCCACCTTGTACCCTACAGGGCAAACCTCTGGGCTTTCAAAGAACTTGGTGTTAAGAGGGTTTTGGGTATATTTGCAGTTGGTGGCATAAATAGAAGCTTTAAGCCCGGCGACTTTGTGGTGGTGGATGACCTTTTGGACTTTACAAAAGGTAGGAGGGACACCTATTACGAGGGAAAGTTTTCCGTGTATGTGTGCGGTGAGGACAAGCCTGCGGAGCTTTTAAGAAAGGGTAAGGTGGTTCATATAGACGCAAGCCAGCTCTACTGCCCCCAGATGAGGGCAGTGCTTGTTGAAGTCTTTGAAGCTCTTGGGCTACCATACCATCCCTCTGGTGTCTATGCCTGCACAGAAGGTCCAAGGTTTGAAACTCCTGCGGAGATAAGAGCCATAGAGCGGCTCGGCGGTGATGTGGTAGGCATGACGGGTTATCCCGAAGTGGTCCTTGCAAGGGAGCTCACCATGTGCTACGCTGGACTGTGCGTGGTGGCAAACCCCGCAGCGGGTATATCGGGCTACAGGCTCACCAGCGATGAGGTGATAAACCTAATGAAAAAGAAGGAACAGGAATTGGGAAGGGTAATCATGGAGTTTTTAAAGAGACTGCCAGAGGATCGCACCTGCGGATGCGACCGCATACTGGAGGGTGCAGAGGTCTAGACACTTACCTCTTGTAAGAATTTACTGAACTCCTCAAGAAAGTTCCTAACCGCTGGGCTCTGTGGTCTATCCTTGCTGTAGACCATGTAGAACTTCCTCTTAGGTATTTCCCAATCCTGAACCCTTAGGACACGGACTTTGGACAAATCAGAGCCTTTCAACACATGGGAAGAGAGATAGGAAACAGCCCTTATGTTTTTTAACACATCCAGTATAATCTCGTTCTTGTTCACCACAAGAACTACATTTAGGCTTTTTACATCCACTCCCACAGATTTTAGAAAGCCTTCCACAAACTTCCTTGTGCCCGAAGTCTCCTCCCTCAGAACAAAGGGTAGCTTGATAAGCTCCTCTAAGGTAAGCCAATCTTTCACATCTCTGCCACCAACAAAGAGTATGCTGTCCTCCCAGACCTCCCTTGCTTCCATCCTTATGTCTTGTTGAACAAAGCCTGTAAAGCCTATGTCTACTTCCCCAGATTCCACCTTCCTAAGCACTATCTCCGAGTCTTCTACTATTAGGTCTATTTGGGTGCTTGGGTTTTTGTTAAGATACCTGCTTATAAACTGTGGAAGTAGGTAGCTCCCCGGTATGGAGCTTGCCCCTATTTTTATGTAGCCCTTGTAGGAACCCGTCAAAAGCCTTATCTCTTCTATTACAGAAAGTTTTAGCTCAAGCAATTTTCTTGCGTAGGGATAGAGCATGTGGGCGTTGCTGGTAGGTAATAGCTTCCTTCCCTTGCGATAAAAGAGCTTGAGTCCTATGGACTTTTCAAGCTGATGCATATGGAAACTTATGGTGGACTGAGAGAGGTGTAGACAGTTGGAGCTTTCAGATAGGCTACCCTTCTCGTATACGCAACAGAAAAGCTCAAGCAATCTTAGGTCAATATCAATGTTTTTCATGGCATTAACTTAAGCATAAATATGAAAAGGCTTCAATGAAGGCGGTCATAGGTTTTTGTTCAAAGGTTGACCTTCTCTTCCACCACAAAGGGTTTATCTTCCTTTGTTCTGTAGTATATCCTCACAAGAAGCTCTGCTATTACGCCGGTGGAAATAAGCTGTATACCAGCAAGGGTAAAAAGGACGCTCAGTATAAGCAGGGGTCTTCTTCCAATATCCTCGTCAAGAAAGAGCTTTATGAAAACAAGGTAGAAAAGCATAAGCAATCCAAGGCTCAAAAGGGCAAAGCCCACCGTCCCAAACACATACATGGGCTTGTTTATGTATTCGTTGAGAAACTTCACCAAGAAAATATCCAGTATGACCCTGATAGTTCTACCTATGCCGTATTTGGACCTGCCGTATATCCGAGGATGATGCCGGACAGGAACCTCTGTTATCCTTGCCCCAAGCCTCTTGGTAAGGGCTGGCAGAAACCTGTGCATGTCTCCGTATAGTTCAAGCCTTTTTATTATGTCCGCCCTGTAGGCTTTGAGGGTGCAACCATAATCATGAAGCTCCACACCGGTGACCTTTGAGATTATCCAGTTGGCTATCATGGAAGGTAGCCTTCTGGAGAGAAAGGGGTCTTTTCTGTCTTTTCTCCATCCGCTTACTATGTCATAGCCCTCTTCCAACTTTTGCAAGAGCATGGGAATATCCTCTGGGTCATTTTGGAGGTCTGCGTCCATGGTTACGACCACTTCTCCACTGGCGTGCTGAAAGCCCGCATACATGGCGGCGGTCTGTCCGTAGTTTTTCCTAAATCGTATGAGCTTGACCCTTTTGTCCCTTTCTGCTATATCCTTTAGCCTCTCCCAAGTGCGGTCCATAGAACCGTCATCCACGAAGATAATTTCGTATTCCCTTTGCAAACCCTCAAGAACACCCTTTAGCCTCTCGTAGAGTATGGGAATGTTCTCCTCCTCGTTGTAGGCGGGTATGACTACAGATAGGTATAAACCGTTCATGGCTGTATTCCTATTATCATATTATAGCTTCGCCTTCTTATATAATCCGCCTCCTCCAACAATCTCTGCGGTGGCTCTTTGAGAACCTCATCCACAACTGGTATAACTATCTGAACTCCGTTCCCCTTAGCAAGTAAAATCTCAGGTAAAAGGTCTGTATAGTATGAAAATATAATCATCCTATCTACTAGCCCTTTATAAGACAAAGTAGATTCCCATTTCTTAGCCTAACTGTATCTGGGAATACGCAAGTGTAGGAGTATATTCTAAAAAGTTCTTCACTGTCAGGTCCCAGGAAGGATTTCAGGAGTTTGATAACCCTCTTAGGTTCCCTATTATAGTCTATTATTTTCTCTTCAGGTATTTTCCTTTTCTTTAGAATTTCTCTGTCAAAAAGCCTAAACCTTACGTTTTCCCAATCTACAAGGATGGCAACTTTGTAAATGGACTTGAGGGGTCCGCTCAACTTCTTGGACCCTCCGTCAAGCCTAAAGTTCATACCTACCTTCAGACCTCAGCACCACCACCATATCCCTACCCTTTTGCTCCACGCTCTCCACCCTATAGTCGTAGAAGTTTATCCTTTCAAGGTCGGAAACAGAAACACCCTTCTCTGCTATGTATCTGAGAGTGTAGGCGTAGTGTTTTGCTGGGTTTATCACCCTTTTGTCCCTTCTGTAATACTCAAACCTCAACACACCCTTTGGAGCATTTAGGTTAAAGAGCCTTAGATACCTACTACCAACAAAAGGAACAAGTAGGCTCTCCTCAAGGATCTTTCTGGATATGTTTCTTATATGAGGCTTCCAAAAGTCTATGAGTTCCTTACCCTCAAAAGTGGTCTGCCAAGAGACAACCGCATAGGGTATACAGGCAGTGGGTTTTAAAAGCCCATAAAGAGGAGAAAGAACCCACGCATGTTCCCTTATGTAATTCACCACCGGTGGTGGCAAAATCCAAAGCTCAAGGCTCTCCCAAAAGGGTCCTCCAAAACGCCTATGGAGGGGCGCAAGGGTCCCATCGCCCACAAACCTCTTCTCAAGGGACCTTGCAAGGGGCTCAAACTCCTCAAGACTAAAGCGGTCCTCAGAGCAATCTCTAACCGCAAGCTTCTTCTGCACAGGGCTGTAGGGAAGAAGGAACAGGAACATACCGCTAAAATTATAAACCATGAAACTTAAAAAAGAACTCGGTCAACACCTTCTTGTGGCAAAGGGCGTGCTGGAACGCATAGCCAGTTTCCTTGAGGTGGAGGAGGGAGATGTGGTGCTTGAGATAGGTCCTGGCACGGGAAACCTCACAAGGGAACTGCTAAAAAAGCCTCTTGGAAAGCTACACCTTCTGGAGGTGGACTCCCAGATGATAGAGGTTCTCCAAAGGGACATAAAGGATAGTAGGATAGTCCTTCATAGGGCATCTGCCACCACCTTTGACTTTTGCTCCCTTGGGAAAAGCCTAAAGGTCATAGGAAACCTGCCCTACAATGTGGCAAGCCTAATCCTTGAAAACACTGTCCTCCATCACACCTGCATACCCGTAGCCGTTTATATGCTACAGAAGGAGGTAGCTGAGAAGGTTCAAAAGGGACCCTCTTGGCTTTCCACCTTTGTGAGAACCTTCTACCATGTGGAGTATCTCATGAGCCTACCGGCTCGCTTTTTCAGACCACCACCAAAGGTTCAATCTGGGCTCATAAGGCTTAACAGAAGGGAGAACCCTCCAAAGATCCAGCTTTTGGACTACAAGGCATTCCTCACAGGGCTTTATGCCATGAGAAGAAAAGCCCTAAAAAACAAACTTCCAGAGGACCTTCTTCTTTCTGCGGGCATAGACCCAATGCTTAGGGTAGAAGCCCTTGAACCAGAGAAGGTTCTTATGCTTTATAATCTAATCTTATGGAGAAGGCAAGGATAGGCGTCTTGACCATTTCGGACAGGGCAAGCAGAGGCGAGTATGAGGACATAAGCGGTAAATACATAATAGAGTATATACAGGATGTCATAACCTCACCCTTTGAGGTAGTCTATCGCATAGTGCCCGATGAAAGGGATCTTATAGAGGGTGCTCTTATCCATATGGCAGATGTGGAGGGCTGTTGTCTTATTCTTACTACCGGTGGAACTGGTCCCGCCCCAAGGGATGTCACGCCAGAGGCGACGGAGGCAGTGTGTCATAAGATGCTCCCAGGTTTTGGAGAGCTCATGAGGGCGGTATCCCTAAGGCAGGTGCCTACCGCCATACTCTCACGCCAGACCGCAGGCATAAGAAACAAAACCCTGATAATAAATCTTCCGGGAAAGCCACAATCCATAAAGGTCTGTCTTGATGCGGTTTTCCCAGCAGTGCCCTACTGTATAGACCTCATCGGTGGTCCTTACTTAACTACAGATGAAAGCAAGGTAAAAGCCTTCCGACCCTCTAAGTAACTTTACCTTTTTCTGGTAAACCTCAATAGCTTTCCATCTCTTGGGTCTATAACTGCTGTTCCCTCTGAACCTCTTACCCTGTAGAAGCATTCTCCGGTTTTTTTGTTCTGAGATAGCTGGGCAGACTGAACATTTCCCACATAGTGCCTTGCGTTGTTTATGGCTTGATCAAGGCTTATGGAGGGTCTGCACTCTTCAAGGGCAAAACTCAAGAAGGGTAAGAAAAATAGCAATATCTTCATATCTCCCACCTCCTGGGGCTCTAAAAGCTCTACTTTACTTGCTTCATTCTATCCATTGCCTCCCTAAGGGCTGACATAAACTCATCTGCCCTGTCTTCAAAGACCATAAGCCTGTTTTTCTTGTCTTCGGTCTGCTCGGTGATGATAAGGTAGGCAGACCCATCCCTGCCCTTTTTGATGTCAAAGAAATAGGTTCTCTTGCCAGCGTTAAGCTTCTTTGAATACAGCCTTTCCCTTTCCACGGCAAAACCTCCTCCCTTCTATTATAAGCTAAAAACCTCCTCCACCTCCAGCTCAAAGCCTTCCAAGACTTTGGACTTTACTTTTACCATGATAGTTTTCTCCAGAGGAAACACAAACCAATACTCTTTTACTCCGTGCCTTTCATAGAGCTTCATCTTGTCTGTTAAATCCAGCTTGAAGGTTGAGGGTGAGACCACCTCTACCAAAAGGTCTAGTGAGCCGTATATCTTGTCTTTGACCTTTGAAGGCTCTGAAACATATACTATGTCTGGCTGGAAAACCAGCTCTTGAGAGAAAAGCACATCCACCGGAGCAATAAATACCTCACCTTGGAGTTGTGAGGCGGTTATATGTCCTTGCATCAACTTAGCCTTAACCCCCATCCCTTCTCAATATATACTTGCAGGTGTATGTATTCAACGGGGGGGGCGGAGCCCCCAGTTTAGTCCTTATATAAGCTCCTTTACCTTTGCCACTACTTCTTCGTAGTTGGGTTCCTGAGTTATCTCTGGAACGAGCTGAACATAGGCTATCTTACCCTCTTTGTTAACTACAAAAACAGCCCTAGCGAGAATGCCCTTTAGAGCTCCTTCTGATATGAGAATTCCATACTTTTCCATATCCCTATATCTGAAGTCAGAAGCAACTACTACATTGCCTATGTTGAAGCTCTCGCAGAACCTCTTCTGAGCAAAGGGAAGGTCCATAGATATGACGCATACCGCTACACCTTCCATACCTGCCATAAGCTCATTAAATTTTTTGGTCTCTGTCTCGCAAACTGGTGTGTCCAGGGAGGGAACAGTAACAATGACCTGCACCTTGTCGCTGGCACCCCCCACCGCTATCTCCTGAAGGTCTTTCGTAACCACATAGGCTACGGGTGCATTGTCCCCCACATTCAGAGTGGGTCCGCAAAGGGCAACAGGGTTGCCTTTAAGGTTTACAGTTTGAGCCATGATAACACCTCCTTATGGGTTTTGCTTCTATTTTAAAGGCTGTGGCATAACCCTCAGAATGATTTATGTCAAGATACTCACTGCGGAATATAATTTATCCTATGCAAGCACAAAACCTTGAAGAGCTCAAAAGGCTGGTTCTCAAAGTCCTGCCGGATATCATAAGGGAAGACCCTATCATAAGGGCATACATAAAAGACTTGCTCAAAGATAGCTTTGCGGATAAGGAGAAAACAGAAGACAGGATAGAAAAGCTCTACGCAGAGCTTGTAAGAATGAGGGAGGAGTCTGAAAGAAGATGGGAAGAATACCGGCAAGAAAGAGAAAGAGAAAGGCAGGAATCTGAAAGAAGGTGGCAAGAACAACAAAGAAGATGGGAAGAGCAGCAAAAGAAGTGGGAAGAGGAGCAAAAAAGATGGG